>NZ_JBIWEO010000027.1:0-48328 GCF_044762555.1 Pseudomonas sp. NPDC096917
AGCTGCACGGTGGTTTTCATCAATGGGCAGGTGCCCATGCTGTTTCGTGCATCGTCCCGAGAAAGGTTGACGTTGTTGGGGTTTTTGGGTCTGAAGACAGTCGACATTAGGTGGGCTCTCGCAGGTGCAGGGCTCGGCATCGGGCGATTTCGGCTGCTTTCTCGAGGCGTTGCGCTGGGGTCAGCGCCGAGGCAGTGGTCAGGAGGTGCTGAAGATCGCAATGGTGTTGCAGGGCGTCCTCACCGAGGTAGCCGTGGATGTTGGCGTACAAGGTGATGTCGAGTTCGCTGTTAAAACCCCGCAGATACGCAGAGGTCGCCAACTCATGCACATGCGCCCAACGCTGGGCCGTCAAGAGGTTGGCCTGGTACGCGGGAAAGTAATGGCGCAGATGCTGGTCAAGCCGCAGCACCACGTTGCGAAAACTCACCTCATCCAACGCGCTCGTCTCTTGCGTCGAGAGCTGATAATGCGTGGCATGTTGCGCAGTGGGTGCAGGGCCGGGACGTTGCAAAAGATGCCAGCGGTCACGTGCACCGTCAGCGATAAGAATCTGATGACAAGGGCCAAACAGGGTGGGATCACCCGCTTCGATCGCAAGGCAGAGCAATGCATGCATCACCGAAGGGTCGGCCACGCGCAAAAAAACTTTCTGATCGTGCGGCATGCGCACCACGGTCAGCCAGCGCAAGTGTTCAACCAAGGACTGCCACGGGCCATCGCTAAACAGCAAGTAGCCCCACTCTTCATGGGCCTTGGCCAAGAACTGTTGCAGCACCGGGTTTTGCAGGTCTTCGACGTTCAGCACACGCGGCGACACGTCTTCAAGACCGGGCATTTGCGGACCTGTGTACAGGTGCTCAAACACCCAGGGATTGGTCCACTGGTCCAGATGTTTAGACAGTGTTATGAGGCGCACGGCGTCCAGTAATAAGCCTCTGCACCCTTGCCAATCGAGTTCGGGAGGAAAACCTGCCGACAACGAACCTTCACGTTCAACCATAAAATGCCCCCGTGAACGACATCAGCCCGCAAGCGCGGGCCGATGAAGTGTTATGCAGCGATGGTTTACGCAGAGACCGGAGTGCGCCAATCGTCAGAACCGGAAGTACCCGACGCTTCGTGAGTCCAGGTAATTTTACGGTAGGTGAATTGCACGTCTTCCAGGTGAGTGAAGTGGCTGTTACCCGGATCCTGGCAGTTGTGCATGTAGTCCTTTATGTCGACGATGATCGCGTCTTCAAGTGTGGTGGTGTAGTAATGCTCTTGAACGCCGGAAGCCGCAGTCCGATACCATTGAATAACGATTTCGGTGATGCGCTCACCGCTCGTCAATGCTTGAAGCAGCAAAGGCGAAGACTTGTCAAAAACCTTGGTGATGCGCAGGGGTTTGTGAACACGCTGACCGGTAGGCTGCCCCGACTGAGGATCACGTGGAATGATCACCTCGTGGCTGAAGCTCTGAACCATGACCTGGTCTTCGTGGCCTTCCTGATAACTGTTGCCCACTGAGTCTGCAGTGAAAGCACCGGCCGTGATCAGCCCCTGTTTCTCACCGGTAATGGACATATACGCTGGCGTAGCCATGAAGCTCTCCTTGCACAAAAAATGTGATAACGCTGCACACAAAAATGCTGCAGCACGCCAATAAGAGTTCAAGAGTTATGCCAACTTAAACTAAAGCCTTATAAACCGAGGGCTGCACAGTTATAGCTAACGCAGTAACAGCCCAATACCCCTCAATAACCGTTAAAAGTGCGCAAGAAGTTGCGCACCACTGCGCAATTTCTTGCGCACTGCCCTACAGCCCTTCACTGCTATAGCCTGCAGAACGTTATCCACAGGAAAAACTTGATTTAACTGCGCAAGAAGTTGCGCAGTTGAATATTTAGAAGAAAGTGCAAATTCAATTTTTTAATCCGCTTATTAGAGCCTGACTTGCTGTGTAAAAAAGAACCTTTGAGCGAATACCGGTCAGTGAGCCTCTGTAGGAAGAGCAGATCAATACTCGATTGCTTAGCGATGTTTTAACGATCAAAAGATCGCGAGGCAAGCTCGCTCCTACGGGGTCTGCGTTCATTCGCAAAGCCATGTCATATACAGATACATCATTTTGTAAAAACTAACCGCTATACAAGGCAGCCCGGTTATTACAAAAAAGGTTATCCGTCATGCCTGCCTCACCCCAGCGCCTTGCGCTCGCGATTGCGCTATTGAGCACAAGCGGCTTTAACACATTGGCCATCGCCAAAGACACTGTCCTTAGCTCCCCCAGCACCAGCGGCCTTAATCTGACAGCCAGCGATACGCTGACGGTTAAGCCCAACGGTAGCCTGACCACCGCCAAGGTGGCGGTCACGCTTAAAGACGCAACCAGTGCTACAGGCGTGGTGATCGATAACGCGGGCAGTCTGATTTCAACCGGCGGGCGGGCGATAGACAGCAGCGGTAGCGCAAGCACTACGCGCAACTACAGTATTTTCAACCGCAGTGGCGGGACGATTCAGGGCGATAACGATGCGCTGCGCATCGACACCAACTTCACCAGCGCCAGCGTGCTGATCGATAACAGCGGGACCATTCGCTCCACCAACGGCGGGCAGGCCATCGACCTCGACTCGATGCGCAGCGAGGGTGTCAAAACCACGCTGATCAACCGGCTCGGCGGGTTGATTCGCGGCGACTTTAACGACGGTATCAAGACCGGTTCCAACGCCACGATTATCAACTACGGCGAGATTTCTTCGGGCGATGCGGTCTCCGACAGCACCAAATACGACGGTGTCGATATCGACTCGGCAACCGGCGTCACGGTGACTAACTACGGCCTCATTTCGGGCGGGCGCCACGGCATCACCACGGACCTGGGCGCGTCCCTGCTGAACTATGGCGAGGTAACCGGGCGCAACGGCTCAGGCTTCGGCTCGGACGGCGACGGCACAGTGATCAACTACGGCACCATTACGGGCGCCTACTCCGGGCTCAAGCCCAACGGTGATGGCGATGGCGTCGACATCGACTTCATTGCCCATATTGAAAACTACGGGGTGATTCAGGGCACCGGTGCCGGTGGCGTCGACAAAAACGGTTTTGCCAACGGCAGTGAAGGTGTTGCATTGGGCGGCGGCTACGTCTTCAACGCCAAGGGCGCGCTGATCCGTGGCGCCAACAATGCCGTGCTGGTGGATGACGGCAGCGATGGCCCAGGCGTTGCCGCGACCACGCTGGTGAACAACGGCACCATTGAGGGGCTGGACGGCTTTGGCGTGAAGTTCGTGGGCGAGTTCGACGATGTGGTTATTAACAACGGCCTGATCAGCGCCAGCAATGGATTGGCACTGGATCTGGGCGGTGGCAATGACTCGCTGACACTGGGCAGCGCCAGCCGATTCAACGGTTTGGTTGACGGCGGCAGCGGTTATGACCGGGTGATTTTCGATGACCCGGCCGGTGGCAGCTTCGGTAACAGCCAGAACTTTGAATGGCTGGACGTGAAGTCCGGCAGTTGGACACTCACCAGCCTGAACGACTTTAGCGACGGCGGCGAGATTTTCAGCGGCGCGCGCCTGGTCAACCAAGGCGCCATTATCGGCAGCATGACGGTCGATGCGGGCGGTGTTTACGCAGGCGGCGGCAGCGTCGGGAATCTGCAGGTCAACGGCACGCTGCAAACCAACTTGCAGTTGGGCACAGCAACCATCACCCATAACCTGATCTTCAGCAGTGGCGCCACCCTGGCTTATGGCGTGAATGCCGATGGCAGCAGCGCCCCGGTACAGGTCGGCGGCACTGCCACGCTCAATGGCGCCACCCTGGCAATCAATGCCGGCAGCGGCACTTATCCATGGCTGAGCCAGTACAGCGTGCTGAACGCAGGTGCTATCAACGGCACCTTTGGCACGGTGACCAGTGATTACGCGTTCCTCACCCCAATACTCAGCTACAAGCCGACCAGCGTCGAGCTGACGTATGCACGCAATGACGTAGCGTTTGCCGACTACGCCACCAGCGTCAACGGCAGCAGCGCGGCCCGCGGTATGAGCCAGCTCAAGGCCGGGAATGCGTTGTACAACGCACTGCTCAACACCAATACCCAAACGGCAGGAGCGGCCATCGAACAACTGGCGGGCAGCGGCAACGCAGGCTTGAGCAGTGCAACTCTGGCCGCCACCCAGCAAGTGGGCAGCAGCATGTTAGCGGCCATGCAATCGCTGGGTGCCGGGGCAGGCTTACAAGTAGCGACTGACATTCGTCAGACGCCGGTACTGACCGCCACAGGTGTACCGGCCGGGCTGCGTAACCTCAATGATCCCAATGCGCAAGGCCGACTGTGGCTGCAAGGGCTAGGCAGTTATGGACGGTTGGACGGTGACCACGGCAGCAGCGATCTGACTCAGCGCACCAAGGGCGGTCTGCTGGGCGCCGATTGGGCACTGACTCAAGACTGGCGCATGGGCGTGCTCGGCGGGTATTCGAGAACCGATGTGGACAGCAGCGACATGGAAGGCACCGTCAACAGCTGGCACGCGGGCGCTTATGCCATTCGTCAAAGCGGCCCCCTGGCATTGCGTCTGGGCGCGGCCTACAGCGGGCATAACGGCGGCACTAAACGCAGCGTGGCATTTAACAGCTTCACCGATCAACCCAAGGGCGACTACCACGCCAACAGCCAGCAAGTCTTTGCTGAACTGGGCTATGCCTTGGGCAGCGGCCGCGTGAGTGCCGAGCCATTTGCCAACCTCGGTTATCAGCGTTATCACCGTGATCGTTACACCGAAAAAGGCGGCGCTGCGGCCTTACAGGTCGACGCGCAAACGCAGGACAACGTCAACAGCACGTTGGGTATTCGGCTAGCGCACCTGAGTCAGTTGGAAAACGGCATTAGCCTCACCCCGCGCCTGAGCGCTGGCTGGAAACACACCTATGGCGATGTCAGCAGCTCGACTCAGCAGGCTTTTGTGCTGGGCGCCAGCACTTTCAGTGTCGAGGGCACAGCCCTGGACCGTGACAGCCTGGTGTTGGATGCGGGACTGGATATCGGTGTTTCTGCTCATCAAACACTGGGCGTGGGCTACACCGCAGATATTGGCAGCAACAGCCGGAATCATGGGCTGATGGGGCAATGGCAACTGCGTTTTTGATTGATTAACACCCCGTGGAAGCGAGCTTGGCTCGCGATCTTTTAACGCTCAAAAGATCGCGAGCCAGCGCCCGCCTACAGGGGCGGCGGGCGCTTTAACCCAGGTTTACGCCGTATTCTTTAGCCAGTGGACCCAAGCCACCCGCAAAGCCTTGGCCGATGGCCTTGAACTTCCACTCGCCATTGTGGCTGTACAGCTCGCCGAAAATCATGGCGGTTTCAGTGGAAGCATCTTCACTCAAGTCAAAGCGCGCCAGCTCTTTGCCGTCGGCCTTGTTCACGACACGCATGTAAGCATTTGAGACTTGACCAAAGCTTTGCTTGCGACTGTCGGCTTCGTGGATGGTCACTGCAAACACCAGCCGTTTGGTCTCAGGAGCAAAGCCCACCAGGCTGATGTTGACTTGCTCATCGTCACCCTCGCCGGCACCCGAACGGTTGTCGCCCTGGTGTACGACGTTGCCGTCTGGTGAGGTTTTGTTGTTGTAGAACACAAAGCTGCCGTCATTCAGCACTTTGCCGCTCTCGCCAACAATAAACACCGAGGCGTCCAGATCGAACTCCGCGCCATCCGTTGCACGCGCATCCCAACCCAGACCGACAATCACTTCTGTCAGACCAGGAGCTTCTTTGGTCAAGGAGACGTTGCCGCCTTTACTCAGACTTACTGCCATGTTCATGAACCCTTACATGAATAGTTAAATGGGTGCCGATTAAAATGTCAGGTCATCACGCGCAAGTTCACCGTGTGCGTCCTGGTTGCTGCCGTTGGAAAGGAAAGTGCCATCAGCCACTTTCCTACTGACGCGTGATCAAGCATTCGTGTCTTTTTTAACGTCCGATTGCTCTTCTTTACCTGGAAAAATAACGCTGGCCACGATGCCGATGGCCAATACCACCAACACCACAAGCAGGCTGGTGTTTGGCTCAATGCTGATGCCATGGCCAAACAGGTGGTTGGTTGCATTCAACGCCAGCTTGGCAGCGATGAAGAACAACAAGGCGACCACCGATTTTTCCAGGTGCACCAAGTAGCGCTTAAGGGCTTCGAGTACGAAATACATGGTCCGCAAGCCAAGAATCGCAAACATCATGGCCGAGTACACAATCAACGGTTCACGGCTCACGGCGATAACCGCGGGGACGGAGTCGAAGGCAAACAGGATGTCGGAGACTTCAACCACCACCACGCACAGAAACAGTGGGGTCGCGAACAACGCGCCCTTGCCCACCAGAGTCATGCCTTTGTTTTCAGGTTTGGTGATCTCGGTTTCAAGCACTTTGCGTGACACAAAAAAGTGATGCCCGTGCAGCTTTGGCCAAACCGGAAACAGCTTTTTCGCAAACCGATAGGCGATGTGCTTTGAGTAATCCTCGTCTTTATCTTCTTCGTTACCGCGCAACATCATGATTGCAGTCCAGGCGACGATCACTGCAAACAGCACTTCGACCCATGGACCAAACGCCAGCAGGCCGGTACCGATGGCCACAAAGATCAAGCGGAATACGATGGCGCCGATGATGCCCCAGTACAGCACGCGGTGACGCAGCACATCCGGGATCTTGAACCAGGCAAAGATCGCCATGAACACGAACAGGTTGTCGACGCTGAGGACTTTTTCCAGCGCGTAACCGGTGACAAACAGGCTGGCCACAGTGGGGCCATGCGCGTAGTAGAGGTAGCCCGCAAAGGCGAGGGAGATCAGCACCCAAAAAATCGACCAGACGGCCGCATTGGTCAAAGTGACCGGTTTATCGCTTTTGTGGGTGAACAGGTCGATTGCCAACGCAATGACCGCCAGAGCCACAAATACCGCGATGGTCGTTGGCGGAAAGCCAATAGCCGTGTTTTCCATGATGCCCTCAGAGATCAAAATCGCCAGGGCTTAGCCCCAGCTCATTACAAATAGCGCGGCAAACAGCCCGCTCACTTTCGTCGAAGTTGCCGTCCGCACTGCCGATGGCACAACAAACACGCACCAGCAGACGAGCCGCCTCTTCTTTTTTACGTCGCTGACCGACCGATCGGCTGATCAAATTCAAAGGGTTCACATGCCTTGGCAGGTGGCCTGTGACACCGCGCTTACTTGGACCCGGCGGCCCAGCGCATGCCCCAGTCAAATGCCTTGTCCATGTCCGAATGGCCCTTGAAGAACTCGACCTTGCGATTGACCTTGACGCTCCCCCCAACGTTTTCGAGCAAGGCGATGGCGCACATGCCTTTATTGCCGCCCTCTTCGCTCAGGCGCACTTCAATCGGAGGTTCGCCCGGGATGTACAGCGTGATCACACCGTCAGTTGCTTGCCAGTTCGGCGCACCTTCGTAAATGAAGGCGTACACCAACACCCGGCGCATCTTGCGCCACTCCTTGCCGTTGACTCGCAGCCACTCGCCGTCACTCACCGACCCGGTCCGGTCATCGCCCATCAATTGAATGAAAGGCTCGTCACCAAATTCGCCAAACGCATTGCCCAAAGCCTGGACTGCGCCCTTGCGGCCGGTTTCCATTTCGTACAGGCAACCCACATCCAGATCGATCCCCCCCGACTTGCCGAGCAGCGAGGCAAAGAACCCACCACCGCTGTTCTGCGGGGCACGGTTCCAGTTGAGGTTGATTTTGATCTCGCCGAAATCGCCGTCTTTTTTATCGAGGCTGATGGTCGGGCGCTGCTTGTCGAGGGTGACCTTCGACAAATTAACTGTGCGTACCGTGGCCGCGGCTGGCGGCGTGGGTGCGACGGCGGGGAGTGGATTCGCTACGGGAGCAGCGGCGGCAATTTCAACGCCGAAGTGCTCGGCCAACGGCGCCAGTCCACCGGCAAATCCTTGTGCGACGCTGCGAAATTTCCATACGCCCTGACGACGATAGAACTCACCGAGGATCAACGCAGTTTCCTGCATGCCTTGGGTCGGTATGGGCGCTTCAATGCCTCCGGTCATCGCAACATTGAGCGGTGCAAATGAAGAAAATTGGGCCTTGTTTTCGTAAATGGTCGCCGTCACTGCAACTTTTTCGATGGCCGTATCAATCGCCTCAAGGTTGAGACTGAACACTGCACGGCCGGGAGCAGACTCAACCAGCTTCACGGCGCCATGGCTGACACTCTGCTGGCCGAAGAAACACAGGTCGTTGTCGCCACGCACCTTGCCCGACTCACCAAGCAGGAACGCCGAGACGTCCAGATCGGCACCCGGCACAGGGCTGTAGCTGACAGTAACGCTCAGGGCGCCTGGATTAACGGCAGTGTTTGCCCCCGGCGTCAGTGTGGTCATGCGCGCAACGCCTGCACAGCATCACAGGTCAAGGCGCAGGTGTTCCCGGCATTTATTTCCAGGAAAATAGTTTGAATCCGGGACAACCCAATAGCCATGTAGCGGCTCCTTGTTAGCACGCCGGCACGAGGTGCCGTATTTGATTGCTGATTATTGACCTGCTTTGCTTGCGCCAGGCTTACAACGGATCACGCAAACACACATCCAACGGCCGCTTGCGGCGCCACAGCGCATGAAACTCGCGCCAATGAGGTTCTTGTGCGGCACCCAACATCTGTTCATCGCCCTGGGTGTCGCCCCAGGCGCGCAATGTGTATTGGTCCAAAGGACCGTACTGCGCCTCTAGCCGGAGGACTTTCTGTTCGCATCGACAGTTGATGCCGTCAATTTCGCCGGTGAGCACGCCATCGACCGATTGCAGGCGCGTACCGATAAGCCCGATGCCCAGCTTTTTAGCAAAAGGCCTGAGCACCAGCTCAGGCGATGCCGAGCAGATGGTCACGATTGCTTTTTGCTCAAGCTGGTCGGCGACCGATCTTAAGCCCAAAGGCCGCATTAACCGCTGGAACGAAGCGTCACAAAATGCGTCGGCACGCTCTGCGACCCATGATTCCTTGGTTCCAGTGAGGTAGACCGTGATCAGCTTTTCTTTCAAATCATTTCGGCTGATCCGGCCCAGCAGATAAGAAGCCGTTGACGGGATCATCCGCAGCAGGCGCATGGCGAACAGTCGATTGCCAAAGGCAAAGCGCAAAAAGGGGACAAAACTGTCGTGATAGGTCAGCGTGCCATCAAAATCGAAGGCCGACAGGATCGGTTTGCCCTGCTCTGGTGTATTCAAAACTTCGTTCAAACGACTCATTCAGCCAATCGCTGGCCGCCTCCAAAAATGTCCATCGAGCTGGCTGTTTCGGGGCGAACCCCTTGCCAATGCGCTCGTTCAATAATCATTTGCGCCCATTTGCAATGGGTCGCGGGTTCACACATAGCGTCGTTGAATTTGAACACCGCAGGCGCCGTCTCACTGAGTATTTGACGTGCACTGTTGAAATCTTCAAGGGTGACTTGCAACGCCCGGTGGATAACTGCAATTTGCGATGGATGTATCGCGGTTTTACCTATAAGCCCGTGGGCAATATCCAACGCCAGCTCCTGCTCCAGCAGGTGCGGCGCATTGAGCTGTTCGAACACCGGCGCAGTCAGGGCAAAGCCCGCAGAGCCCATGATCGCGCATAACATCGAAATCACGTAATTCATGGGCGTGCTGTACAGCGTCATCGTCGGGGGACGGCGCAAGCTCAGGCAACTCATCAGATCATTGCCGCCAATGCGCAAGGCGATTATCCGCCCTGGCAGTTGCTCCAGCAGGGCACTGCGCAACTCAATCATGGCGCCCGGATCAAATACCTCAATGGTTTCAAGGGTTGGCATCAGCATCAAATCGCTGCGGGTTACGGCCTGTTGCCACTCGCGGATGTTACGCAGACTGAGCTTGGGTACGACAAAACCATCGACGTAACGCATCAATGACCATTCATTGAGCACTGCTGCCATCGCTGAGTCACGCGGGCGGACAAACAGAAGCGGGGCGCCGAACGATCTGCCGCCGCGCGCATCAATCGCCAACAAGAGGTTTTTGAGGTTGTTCAGCGCCTGCTGCACATCGGTTTGAGCCACGGCGTCTTCAAGGCACACCACCAACGAACGCAAACCCTGGATTTTTTCGCCGTACACCACCTCCAAAATGTCAGCGCGGGTCGCCGGCATGTAAAGCGTAGCGCCCAGGGCATAAGCTGAATGCCGGATCATCAGCGAACACGCCTGATCACGGTAACCGCGCGATACGGCCCCAATTGGGCGCCGACTTCTTCGACCTCGATATTGGCCAGACGGCTCAGGTGCATCAGCAGTTGAACGTGCGGATCCGAGCAACTGCGCACCAATACGTGGTCGGGCACGCGGCGCATCACCGCACGGGTGGCCTCGGCGATGCCAGGTTTAACCCGATGGGGGTTGAACACCGAAAAGCGCGTCGAGACATGTTCGACCGCCGCCCCAGCTTGTTGCTGCAATGCCAGGGCCTGTGTCAGCGTCCAGGGTTGTGCAGCGACCTGCGGCGCTAACTGGGCACGCTGGATTTCGATGCTGTGGATAAAGTTCATGGTCTCGTCATGCTCAGCCAAGTGGTTATACACCACACACCCGTGCAAACCGGGTTCAGGTGGCCAGATCGAGCGTGATACCAGACCCGACACGGTGGCCCCCAAAATACCTGAGGGGATCAACCAATCTTCGGCCGATGCCGCCAGCCAGGCACGACCACAAGGGTCGGCCAACACCACCAGACGCGGCTCGGATGAAAAGCGCGAGTCGCCCGCCAAGCTGTTTCGAATCTGCCCGCTTATCGCGCCTTTACCGGTCCAGCCATCGACAAACACAATGTTCTCGGCACCGTGCGCCTTGATGATAGCTTCGAGTGCCACGCTGTCGATTCCACGATCACGAATAATGCTGATCCCGTAATGCCGGGCATCACGCCCGCGCTCAACCAGCGCCCGGCGCAGCAAAACACCCAATGGCAGCCCTGCCCGCACAAACGATACCAACGCAATCGAAGGCCCGTTATAACGCTCATTGAGCGCGAGGGCCAACGCCTGAACATCCGCTGCCATGCGCGCACCGTTTTGCGCCAGCGCCTGTTGATACAGGGCTTTATGGGTACTGGAGGGCGGATGTTCCTGGCTGATCATTTCGGAGTAATGACGCTGCCGGGTCTGAATCAGACGCTCTTTTTCCGGCATATCGGTCGCTTCAATCTGCATGACGCGCAGTAAAAAGTGCACATCATCGGCGGCATAACTGCCGCTGCCGACAGTATTCAACGCTGCAAGTACCTTATTCATGATCAATACTCGCCAACACATGGCTGGCCAACTGGCCGCGCTTGGGCGTGCCCCACCAGTCGCACTCGGCCATAAAGCCTAGGTCCGAGAGGCTGTCACCAAAACCGAGCAACGGACGTTTGCCATGGCGCGCCTGGTCGCGGCGAATCCACTCGCGCACCGCTTCACGCTTTTGCAGCGCCAGCGGCAGGAACGCCAGATTGTTGCCGTTGCCGTGAACGTACAGCCCGTCGAGCAACCCCCTTGCCTTGACCTCGGCCAATACCCTGAGCAGCACCTGATCGGATGCGTGGTTGTGCTTGGTGACCACGTAATGGGCCAGTCCTTGTTCTTCAACCACCCACCCGCGCAACGAGAAACCCAGTTCGGCGCCAATGGCCAGGGTGTGTTCGCTTAAACGATGAAGACGGCTCTGTTCATGCGCCAGCTCGTTGCACATGCGTGCCTGCCAGTCGCGGTCCTGCGAGCCGTCAGCGTTGAGGATGACCCCGCCGTGCGCACACACAGCGCCGTGGACAAACGGCAGCTGCACCCGCTGATAGGCCTCGACGCTGCGGGCAGTCACTGGCACAACGTCAGCGGTGGCCAGCAGCCACTCGATAAAGCTTTTCTGCGTGGCGCTCATAAAGCCATTGGGCTGGCCGTCCACATCCAAGGTGGCGGTATAACGAGGTTCATCGCCCATTTTACGGGCGGTTTGAAACAGCGTGTCGTCCAGGTCAACGAACACCAGCGCACGCTTAGTGGTCATGGACAATGACCTGCGCATTCAACGCACTGAGCAACGCCGGATCAAACGCAGCCGCCGGGGTTTCGCTGCACATCAGCACGCGGTCGAACTGGCCGGGAGCCACGTTGTACAGGAAGTTGGGGATGCCCAGACCATAGTTATCGCTGAACGACAGCGCATGCTCGATGGCGTGCCCCACTGCAATGGGCGAGCGGCTGGTGGCGCTGAAATGCACATCGGCACCGCCTTGCTCCAAGCGTTCGGCCAATAAAAACGGGGGCCAGACAAACTCGCTGGTGCCCACCACCAATACCCGTTCATCGGGCAGCACCTGTAAGCCTGGGGCCAGCGTGTCACGGTATTTGCGCACGCCCATGCGCCCCCAGTCACGCAGGGGGTCTAACGGCCAGTGGCCTTGGGCAACGCTACCCACTTGGGGCATATCGGGCAGGTCTGCGCTGAGGTCTTCGGTGAAGGTGTAGCGCCCCTCAAGCAATGAGACGCTGCTGACGTGATCGCCCAGCGCCTTGCGCACCGCGTCTTGGGACCAGTCCGTTAGAGTCGCCGTGACAATTCGCTCAATCGAAATAACACCTGCATCGGCCAGGGCTTTGGAGACATTGATAAAGGTATTGCCGGTCGATGCTTCATCATCCACCAGCACCAGCGAGCGGGCCTTGAGCAGCCATTCGCGGGTGCAAGCGTCTTGCGGCAGGTGCAGCAAATGCGTGCTGGCATGGCTGTGTGTTTCTTCAAAACGGGCAAGTAGCTCGCTGCCCGTGGGGTGACGCGTGCTGCACAGATACACGCAGTCATTGCGGGTTTGACTGAGTGCACGGTGCACGCCAGCGCCCAGGCCGACGGCCGTTTCGGCCATGCCAATCACGAGCACGGGGCCAGGCAAGTCGGCGGGGATTTTAGCGGCCAGCGCCTTGAAGCTTTCGGCCATTAGCGATGGACGGGCCGGAATGTGCCGACCCAGTACGCGCGAAACAAACAGAAAAGCGCGCTTGGGGTTACGCCGCTCAGCGAAACTGAACAGTGCCTGCGGCTCAAAAGTCGATGCACTGACTTCAACGTCCAGTCGACCGCGTCTAAGGTTTGCGAACAAAGCCTGGGGTTGGGTCATGGGTTTGCCGCTGCTCATCAGAGTCTTACCTGGGAATACGCAAAAAAGAGGGGTGGCAAGATTCGCGAGTGGGTCCCTTTAAACAAGCGAAAAATGATTACTGAAAATGGCCATGATCGAGTCGCCCGGCCCGTACTCGCCACATGCCCACCTATGACAAAATATTAATTTTATGAACTAACTAGTTCATACTGTGCGACATCGTGTCGCTCCCCTGCTCTGCGACACTGCCTACGAAGGAGCACTTTCCAAATGTTTTTCTCTTCCCGCGCCCTGCTGACCTCCAGCCTGTGCAGCGGCTTGTCTCTTTTGGCCCTGACCTCCACCGCCACGCTGGCCGACACCCCCGACGACCTGATGAACCGCTCGACGCTGACCGGCAACTGGGGCGGCGAGCGTCAGAAGCTGGCCGACAAGGGCATCAAACTGACCGGCGATTACAACTCCGAAACGTTTTCCAACCTGCACGGCGGGATCAAGCACGGCACGCGATATTCGCAACAAGTACGGATCGGTGCCCAGTTTGACTTGAGCAAATTGCTCGACACCCCAGACGCGGGTTATGTGCAAATCACCGTCAACGATCGTCGCGGCCACAGCGCTTCCGAAGACTTGGTGGGCAACCGTTTGCCGGTACAGGAAAACTATGGCGGCCAGTACACGCGACTGTCCGAGTTCAGCTATGAGCGCACGCTGTTTAGCCCTGCGCTGACCACCAAACTCGGCTTCTTGCCGATGGGCAATGACTTTGGCGGCATGCCGTTGTTGACCAGTTTTGTTAACGCCGGTTTCTGCGCACACCCGCTGACCATGTCCAATGGCAGTGGCTGGAGCAACTATCCGACACCGCACTGGGGCGGTGAGTTGCGCTACACCGTCAACCCGTCGCTGACCCTGCAAACGGCCGTATTTCAGGTCAACCCGGAGTACAACAGCCGGTCCTCCGAAGCGTTCACCATGACCACGCGCGGCACCACCGGCGCTATCCTGCCGCTGGAAGCGATCTTCAATAACAACGCCTTCCTCAACGGCCAATACAAAGTGGGCTGGTACTACGACACCTCCAACACCACGAAAATTGGCAGCACAGAAAAAGCCAACAACCGCACGGGCGCTTACGTGCTGGTCGACCAGGCGATCTGGCGCGATGAACAAGACCCCGAAAGCGTATTGCGCGCCTTCGGCCAGGCCGCCACCAGCAATGCTGCGACCTCGGCCATGCACCGTTGGTACTCGGTGGGTGTGGTGAAACAAAAGCCGTTTGCCAGCCGCCCGAAAGACAGCATCGCCTTCGCTTATGGTCGCGCCGTGTTCAATTCACGCTCGCGGGACGTGCAAGAGGCCGCCGCCAGCAGCCCCGAGCAAGCCAACATGATCGCCAACCTCGACAGCGGCGAGCAGTTGCTGGAGCTCAACTATGGTGCGCAAGTGACTCCATGGTTGCTGCTGCGCCCGGACGTGCAATACATCATCGAACCGGGGGCGTTCTATGGCAAAAGCCGCGGCAATGCGCTGGTCGCGGGTTTGCAGGTTAAAGCGACGTTCTGATCGCCGCCCTGCCCTGGCAATGGCCGGGGCAGGGGGATCATTGACCGGCTCCTGCTGGAATGCCGCGCCCCGAGCAGCCTGTCCACGCCGCAAAACACCGTCTAAAAAATCAGCAAAAATCGACCCATAAAGTCGTGTAATCACTCATGTGAACACTCACTATCTTCTCGCCATCCCAACGTTTTTCACATTTTGTTAAACATTCCCCTCCTATACTCCAGCGCACTATTTACTCGACCTCTGCCTGGTAGCCCAATGCGCCTGACCCGTCCCGCCCTGCTGTTAGTGCTGCTCGGTTGTTTGCTGTTCTTTTTTGCGCTGGGTAATCATCAGTTGCAAGGCTCAACCGAATCTCGGGTGGCGGGAATTGCGATGGAGATGCACCTGAGCAATGACTGGGTAACTCCGTCTTTGCTCGGTGAACCTTTTCTGGAAAAACCGCCCTTGAGTCTGTGGCTGGATGCCGGAGCTATTCGCCTGTTGGGCGGTGAGCCCTTGAGCGTGCGGCTGGCGTCGGCTTTTGCCGGTTTAGGCTGTGTGCTGTTGCTGTATGCCATGCTGCGCAAGCTCGCACGCCCGACAGCACTCGCCTGGACCGCCGCCGCCATGCTCGCCACCATGGCCAGTTTTTGGAGCAACAGCCGTCAGGTGGGGGAAGATGCCTTGCTCACCCTCGGGGTGACGATGGCGCTGTTGGCGTTCTATCACGCCAGCCGCCAACCGCGCTTTGCCCTCGGCAGTTGGCTGTTATTTGCCTGCGGGATTGCCATTGCGACGCTCAGCAAAGGCGTCCTGGGACTCGCGCTGCCAGGGGTGGTGATTTTTGCCTATCTGCTGTGCGAAAGCCTGATCGACAAGCGTTTTATCCTGAAAAACTGGATACGCCCTGCACTGCTGACACTGCTCGGACTCATCCCGCTGATGATCTGGCTGGCCGTGCTGTACCAGCGCGGCGGGCCTGGGGCGGTGGGCGAAGTGCTGTGGGCCAACAGTGTCGGACGCTTCAGCGGCTCGTTTGTCGAGGCCGGGCACTACGAACCGTTCTATTACTACCTGGCCAAGTTGCCCGAAGCCTTTTTGCCCTGGAACCTGCTGACGTATCTGGGCCTTTGGCACTTTCGCAAGCAGTTGCAGCAAAACCGCTACCTGCTGTTTTTCTGTGTCTGGCTGCTGGCGCAGTTCATGTTGCTGACTCTCGCGTCCAGCAAACGCACGGTGTATCTGATGTCGCTCGCCCCCGCGGCGGCCGTGATTGCGGCGGAATACGCCGGGGTGATGTTGGACTGGTTGCGGCACAAAAGTCAGACTTCCCCCTTGGCCAAGCGCATCAGCGAGCATCATCGCGGCCTCGCGATGACCCTGCTGGCCATCATCGTCGGTTGCTACCTGGTGGCCGCCTTTCTGGCGCCGCGAGCTGATCGAAGCGTGTCCTTTGAGCCTGTGTCGGCACAGGCCATGAGCCTGCAAGCCAGCGGCAAGCATATCGCCTTGATGCAACCCGACGAGCGCCTGGCCTCAGTGGTGTTCTACAGCCAGCAACTGCAGCAAGCGTTGCAAACCAAAGAACAGTTGCGGGCCTTTTTGCAGGCCTCGCCCGATAACGTGGCCATCGTTGAAAAACCGGATGTGGCCGGCCAGCCACTGAACGTATTGGCAACAGTAACCGTGGGGCATCGCAGCTTTTACTTTGTCTCTCTGGGTACTGTGACTCCATAAACATGACACCGGACAACAGAATCGTCGTTATCGTGGCCGAATAACTGGTTTTGGCTACGCTCCCAGTGCTGGGCGTTTCCCAGTCAAGGAGCCTGCCATGACCATCCGCATTACCAGCCAGACCCTGAGCGAATACGACGCACAGTGGGCCTACAAGACCGCCACTGCGTATCTGCGCCAATCGGATCTTGCCAACTATTTGATTGACCAGCTTGAACAACAGCACGTGAAGCTCAGTGTCGAGGTCAGTACAGACCCGGCGCTGGCCGATCAGGACACCTCGAACAACGGCACGATTGTGTGGAACCTGCTTAGCAGCGTGTCACCCAGCGACGATCTGCCCAATGTTGCGGCACTGCTCAGCCGCATCCCGGCGGCACAAAAACCGTATGTCACCAGCCAGTGGGGGCTCATGCATGCACTCGCGCTCGCTTGCCAGCAACTGAGCGACCAGCTCAACTTTCGCGATGCGGATGCAACATGGCCGTGGCTTGACGAAACAGTGCTCAGCGCCAGCGACATTGAAAACGAGGTGGCCCGTGAGCTTAGCGATCTGCCGCTACCGGACCCGCAAAACTGGAACCGTGTGCTCAAGCCTGCCTAATCGGGCTTGATCGTTGTAGGAGCCTGGCTTGCCAGCAATGCAGGCGATACGGTTTTTACCGTTAGACCGTATAGACACACGCACTGACAGATCCCTGCCCCAATGAAAACGCCCGGCTGGGGTGGCCGGGCGTAGAGGGCGATTCAGGTCAAAGCGGCGGCATCACAATCTCGACGCCTCAAACCCGTGGGCGGGGGGCAAGGCTTTGTGCGGCACAATGCTCGCCCAATCTTTGGTCTCGATATACCCCAGCATCTGCGGCTGAGCATGGGTGCCATCGGCTTTGATAAACAATGAGGCACCGTAGCCGAATGGGGTATCGGTTGGCACATGCATGCCCGCTTCAAGATCGTCCATGCATTCGCTATGGGTTACCAGCACCAGATTGCGACCCGGTACTTTGTGCTTGAGCGCATCACGCAACATCGTGCCCCGGCAGTTGAATATCCAGTCGTGTGCTTCAACCCTGTGCGAAAACATCGCCTCGGCTGTTTGCCGGGTCCGCGTCAGGTCGCTGCTATAAATATCGACGTCTTTGAGCCCTAGCTGCCTGAACGCGTCACCCAAGCCCTGCGCAACGGCTTCACCCTCGACCGTGACACCGTCCTGAGGCCCAAGACAGGCCGCGTTCGTGCGATCACACCGCTCCACATGGCGCACCAGTGCTATCACGTCGCCGTTCGCCCAGCTTTGGTTCAGGCTCAACACGTTACTGGCATTGCTGAGGTTCGCCAGGTTAGGCGCCGGTGACGGCGACAGCAGTTGCACCGTGATAAAAATAGTCAGGACGCTGACGCCGAGCACTACCAGGGTATTGCGATAACGTGCCAGCGCCTTGCGCAACATTGCGCGTTTAGCCCCGGCTAGTCGAAGACTCAAAATCACGTAGAACGCCCCTATGGCACCAGTGAACGACATATGCCGTCACCCTATAACGCGAATATGACAATGGATGGATGAGCAATCCCACTCCGGCGTCAGAAAGTAGTCTTGCATGACAAGGCTTTTTCTTAACTGAACAAAGTCTAGAAATAGGGGCGTCAGGAACGAGTGAAACGAATGTGAAAAAAACCTTGAAGCCGGGGTGGCTTAGCCGCGACGTTACAAACGGTTATTGACCCCTTGATCATGGCGCATCAAAAAACGTTTTAGCTCTGCCGTCTCCCGCCGATACAGCCCAATACAAGCACTCTGCTGGGCCAAAAAAACAAAACCCTCCAGCGAAAATCGATCCTGCGTGCACCGTTCCTGGAGATGTAAATGAACAGTTGGCTGAGCAACATCAGCGTTAACCTGAAATTAGCCTTGGGCTTCGGCCTGGTTTTGGCCCTCACGTGCCTGATGGCCATCGGCAGTTGGTTCAGTCTGGACACCCTGATTGCCCGCAGTAACTGGATGAGCGACATCACGCGACTCAACAGCGCACTGACCAACCTGCGGGTCGCGCGTTTGCAGTACATGCTGACCAATGGCGACGAAACCGCTGCACAGAACGTGCAAACCAACCTGGACGCCTTTGAAGCTCAGCAAAAGCAATTGCTCAGCACGTTCAACAGCCCGGACAACCTCAAGCTGCTCAACGAGCAACACGAACTCATCACCCGCTACCAGAGCTCCTTGGCGAAGATGCGCAAGGCTTACGTTGAGGGCGCCGTATCGCGTAACCAGATGGACAGCACCGCCAAGACCGCACTCGACGCCATCGCGGCCCTCAATACCCGGGTGCTGCAACGTACGGCGGGTGAAGAAGGTCGTTTTGAGCAATTCCAGGCGGTCACCAAAGTACACGAACAATTTCTGCTCGCACGTGAGCTCGTTCGGGCAGATATTGCTTCGCCCAACGATGCGACCGAACACGCGGCACGCGCGCAACTAAGCGCTGCCATCGCCAGCCTTGAACCACTCAGAGCCCACTTCAGCAGCACCGCGGGCGACACTTTGCGCACCCTGAGTGAAGCCATGGCGCAATACAGCCAGGCGCTACAGGTCTTCACGGGCACCCAAAGCACCATCATCGATATGCGCAAAGAGATGACCGACGACGGCAACGGCATCGTCAATCGCAGCAACGAGCTTTACCGCATTCAACTTGACCGCCGCGATGCCGAAAGTGTCAGCGCCAATCGCCTGCAATTAATCAGCACCTTGTTGGTGTTGCTATTTGGGGTCTGTGCTGCGGTGATCATCACCCGCCAAATCACGCGGCCGTTGCGTGAAACCCTGGACGTGGTCGAGCGCATTGCCAGCGGCGACCTGAGCCAAAACCTGCGCGTCACCCGTCGGGATGACCTGGGTGTACTGCAACAAGGTATTGCGCGTATGGGCACGACCTTGCGTGAGTTGATCAGCGGCATTCGCGACGGCGTGACGCAAATCGCCAGCGCGGCCGAAGAGTTGTCTGCGGTCACCGAACAAACCAGCGCCGGGGTTAACAGCCAGAAAGTCGAAACCGATCAGGTGGCCACCGCCATGCATGAAATGACCGCCACCGTGCAAGAAGTGGCACGTAATGCAGAGCAAGCCTCACAAGCCGCGGCAGCCGCTGACGGCGAAGCGCGCGAAGGCGACAACGTGGTGAACCAGGCAATTGATCAGATTGAACGTCTGGCCGTTGAAGTGGGTCGCTCGACCGAAGCCATGGCCGTGTTGCAAACAGAAAGCGACAAGATCGGCAGCGTCATGGACGTGATCAAGGCCGTGGCCGAGCAGACCAACCTGCTGGCGCTGAACGCCGCCATCGAAGCCGCCCGGGCGGGTGATGCGGGGCGTGGTTTTGCTGTGGTCGCCGATGAAGTCCGAGCGCTGGCCCAACGCACGCAAAAGTCCACCGAAGAGATTCAGACCCTGGTGGCTGCACTTCACAGCGGCACCCAGCACGTGGCCATGGTCATGAACAACAGCCGCACCTTGACCGACAGCAGCGTGAGCCTGACTCGTCAGGCGGGCACTTCGTTACAAGGCATCACTCGCACCGTGTCGAATATTCAGTCCATGAATCAGCAGATAGCCGCAGCGGCCGAACAGCAAAGTGCAGTGGCGGAAGAAATCAGCCGCAGCATCCTCAACGTGCGCGACGTCTCGGAACAGACGGCAGCCGCGAGTGACGAGACGGCCAAATCCAGCGTTGAACTGGCGCGCCTGGGCACTCAGCTGCAAGAAATGGTGAGCCACTTCAAGGTGTAGTCCGCAACCTCAAGTTCTGTGGGAGGTGGCTTGCCAGCGATTCAGGCGGGGTGGTCTTTCAAATAGACCGCGTCGCTATCATCGCGGGCAAGCCAGCTCCCACCTTCAACTCTCAGCGCGGTAAAAACACCCCGGCACGGCCCCCATTAGCCCTGCCCTGTTGATAACTCAACACGCCGTTTACCCACACCCCGTCGATCCCTTCTGCCGCCTGTTGTGGATAACTAAAGTCCGCCACATCGCGCACCCTCTCAGGATCAAACAACACCAGATCCGCCCAATAGCCTTCGCGCAGTTCGCCCCGTTCTTTAAGGCCAAAGCGCCGCGCCGACAGCCCGGTCATTTTGTGTACAGCGGTGTGCAACGGAAACAATCCTGCATCGCGACTGAAATGCCCCAGTACCCGAGGGAAAGCGCCCCACAAACGAGGATGGGGAAACGGGTCATCCGGCAAACCATCCGAGCCAATCATCGACAACGGATGCGCCAAAATGCGGCGCACATCACGTTCATCCATCCCGTAATACACCGCGCCCGCCGGTTGCAGGCGCTTGGCTGCGTCGATCAACGAAACGCCCCACAGGCCGGCGATTTCCTGTAGGTCGCGCCCGCTCATGCTCGGGTGAGGTGTCGACCAGGTGATGGTGATCCGAAATGCATCAGTGACTTGCTTGAGGTCCAGGGTCGAAGAACTCGCCGCATACGGGTAGCAATCGCAGCCCACTGCATGGGTTTTCGCGGCCTGTTCCAGTGCTGCCAGCAACTGCGGACTGCGCCCCCAGTTGCCGGCGCCCGCGCATTTGAGATGGGAAATAATCACCGGCACCTGGGCCTGGCGGCCGATCAAGAACGCTTCATCCATGGCCACCAGCACCGGCTCGAATTCACTGCGTAAATGGGTGGTGTATAACGCGCCAAAGGCTGTCAGTTCAGCCGCCAGTTGCAGCACTTCATCGGTGTCGGCATTGAACGCACTGGCGTAGGCCAGTCCTGTGGATAATCCCAGCGCGCCCTCGTCCAGGCTCTCGCGCAGTTGCTGGCGCATGCCGCGTATTTCGCTGGGGCTGGCGGTGCGCTGCAAATCGTCCATGTGGTTACTGCGCAAGGCCGTATGGCCTACCAGTGCAGCAACGTTCACGGCAGGTCTGGCCACTTCAAGCGCTGCTCGATAGTCCCGCAAACGCGGGTAGACAAAGGCGCCACGGGGGCCGAGCAGGTTCATCGGGTCGGGCGGCTCACCGCGTAACGTGACCGGCGACGCGCTGATGCCACAGTTGCCGACAATCACCGTGGTGACGCCCTGGCTAAGTTTGGGCAGCATCTGCGGCTGGCGGATGACCACCGTGTCATCGTGGGTGTGCACATCGATAAACCCCGGCGCCAGCACCCGGCCACCGGCGTCGATTTCGGTCGTGGCGCGCGCGTCGCGCAAATCGCCAATGCGCTCTATACGCCCTCCGCTCACGGCCACATCGGCCCTGTAAGCCGGGGCATTGCTGCCATCAATCACGTGTGCGTTGCGGATCAGCGTGTCGTAGCGCATCTAGGGTCTGTTCCCGTTTCATTGCAGCCGCGACGAAAGCCCACGTGATGCAAGGCAAGGCGCGAGAAGCGTAGTGTGGTTATTCCCAATAAACTTAGAGCAACGCCATCCTGCGCCACCTGGGCTTTCGTCCCTAGGGGCCCCGTATCAAATTTAGCCCGCGACGCGGCTTGCAATGAAACGGGAGCAACCCCTAGTGATGCACCCGAGCACGTTTGAGCAGTTTTTTACTGCGCTCGGACAAATGCACCACCCGCAGGTGCTTGCCCGCTTTGCGGTAACGCTCGCGCAAGGTTTCTAACGCGGCAATGGCCGAGTAGTCGGCAAAGCCCAGATGGCTGCAATCCAGGGTCACAGTGGCCGGATCTTCAGCCGGATCAAACAGTTTGAGAAACGCCGTGGTGGAAGCAAAAAACAACGTGCCATGGACGCGGTACAGCTTGCTGGCATCGCTGTCTACATACGTGTCGGCGTACAGCTGACGCGCCTGCTGCCACGCGAAGTTAAGGGCCGCAATGATGACCCCGCACATCACCGCGACCGCCAAATCAGTGAAGACCGTAATGACTGTGACCGCAATAATCACCAGCACATCGTTCAGCGGCACTTTATTGAGCACCCGCAAAGAGGCCCAGGCGAAGGTCTGCTGCGAAACGACAAACATCACGCCGACCAGCGCCGCCAGCGGGATACGCTCAATGAAGGGCGACAAAAACAACACGAACAGCAAGATCATGACCCCAGCCGTCACGCCCGACAGTCGACCGCGCCCGCCCGAGCTGAGGTTGACCACGGTTTGCCCGATCATCGCGCAGCCGCCCATGCCGCCGAACACACCCGAGACCATATTCGCCGCACCAAGGGCCACACATTCGCGGTCCGGGTAACCACGCGACTCGGTGATTTCGTCCGTCAGGTTCAGCGTCAGCAGGGTTTCCAGCAGACCAACCACCGCCATCACAATCGCGTACGGCGCGATGATGCGCAGGGTGTCGAGGTTCCAGGGAATGTCCGGTAGAGCAAACGTCGGCAAGCCCCCCGCGATATGCGCCATGTCGCCCAAGGTGCGGGTCGGCAAGCCCAGAAAATACACCGCCAGGCCCACACTCAAAATCGCCACCAGTGCGGGCGGCGCGGCGCGGGTCAGACGCGGTAATAAATAAACAATGGCCATGGTCAGCGCCACCAGCCCGATCATCAGGTACAACGGCATGCCGCTGAGCCAGGTGTCACCGTTTTTAAAGTGATCCAGTTGGGCCATGGCGATCACAATCGCCAGCCCATTGACGAATCCGAGCATCACCGGATGCGGCACCATGCGCACCAGCTTGCCCAGTTTGAGCAGACCGAACGCCAGCATGATCAACCCGCTCAGCAAGACGGTGGCCAGCAAATACTGCACGCCGTGTTGCACCACCAGCGCGACGATCACCACGGCCATCGAGCCGGCAGCCCCGGAGACCATGCCCGGCCTACCCCCGAAAAGCGCAGTGATTGTGCAAATAATGAACGCGCCATACAGGCCCATCAGCGGGTTGAGGTGGGCGACCAGCGCGAACGCAATGCACTCGGGCAGCAGGGCAAATGACGTCGTGAGCCCGGCCAGGACATCAGCGCGCAGACGTGAGAGTTTCATGGTTTACCTAAAAGACGGGACGAACGAAAGAAGGGAGAAGAGATGAAACGGATGGTAACAAATTGCGCGAGCTATAAAACACCTGTGGGAGCGGGCTTGTTCGCGAATGCAGCGCCTCGGTGAAACCAATAGAGCGAGTCGTTTGCATCGCGAGCATGCCCGCTCCCACAGGGTGTGAGGGGTTTTGCGCAGGGGGTTACTTCACAACTTTGCCAACGCCACGACCCCGTGGGTCGGAGGCGGTTTCCAACTGGGTGCCGTTAACGCGGATGGCCTGAATGTCGCCCATGTTCCAGCCCTGATCTTCCAGGGTGTAGCCCATGGCTTTGAGGTCATCGGCGACTTTACCGGTCAGAGGTGCGTAAGCGTCGTAGTAGAGGGTGTCTTTAGGCAGCAACTGGTGATGCACACGCTGCGCAGACACGGCTTTGTCCAGCGGCAGGTTGTAGTCGTAGAGGTTGTTCAGCACCTGGAAGATCGAGGTGAAGATCCGCGAACCACCCGGCGTGCCGAGCACCAGCGTGACGTGACCATCGCGTGTCACAAGACTTGGGCTCATCGACGACAGCATGCGCTTGCCCGGTTCGATGGCGTTGGCATTGCCGCCCACCACGCCAAAGGCATTGGCCACGCCAGGCTTGGAGCTGAAGTCGTCCATTTCATCGTTGAGCAAGAAGCCCGCGCCTTTAACGACAACGCCGCTGCCGTAATCCCAGTTCAGGGTGTAGGTGTTGCTGACAGCGTTGCCGTCTTTATCGACGATCGAGAAGTGCGTGGTCTGATGCGGTTCCAGACCCGGCTTGACGTGGGCGGTTTCAGAAATCGCTTTCGGGTTGACCTCTTTCGCACGCTTGGCGATGTACGCCGGGTCGGTCAGTTCGGCCACCGGCATTTTGCCGAAGTCCGGGTCGCCCAGATAATCGGCGCGGTCAGCAAAAACGCGTTTTTCGATCTCGGCCAACAGGTGAATGTACGGAGCCGAGTTCAGCTCGACGCCTTTGAAGTCCGCGGCACGGTCTTCTTTAATGCCGATCAGTTGCGCCAGCGCAATGCCGCCTGAGCTTGGCAGTGGCGCTGTGTACAGGGTGTTGCCACGGAAGTCGACGCGCATCGGCTCACGCCAGCTGACCTTGTAGTCGTTAAGGTCTTCTTTGGTGATCAGGCCTTTGTCTTTTTGCATCTGCGCGATCAGCAGGTCAGCTGTTTCGCCGCGGTAGAACTCTTTGGCCCCTTGGTCGGCAATACGCTCCAGCGTTTTGGCCAGCTCAGGCTGCTTAAAGGTTTCACCGGGCTTCATGGTGCCGAAGTAATCACCGAAGTTGGTGGTGCCGTTAAACAGCGCCAGTGCATCTTCGCGGTATTGGTATTGCTGGTCAGCCACCTTGAAACCATTTTTCGCGTAACCCACGGCCGGGGTCAGCAGCTCACTCCATGGCAATTTGCCGAAGCGCTGATGCGCCTCCCACAAGCCCATCACGGTGCCCGGTACGCCTGCCGCGCGCGAGCCTACCAGGCTCAGGTTTTCAATGATTTCACCTTTTTCATTGAGATACATATCGCGGCTAGCGGCTTTAGGCGCCGTTTCGCGATAGTCGAGGAAGTAAGGTTTGCCATCGATGAACAGGGTCATGAAACCGCCACCGCCGATGTTGCCAGCCTCGGGGTAGGTCACGGCCAGGGTGAAGGCCGTTGCGACTGCGGCGTCGACTGCGTTGCCGCCTTTTTTGAGAATCTGTGCGGCGACTTCAGCGCCGTATTGATCCGGTGCAGCCACCGCGCCGCCCTCCAGAGTGGCGGCATACACCGATGAGCTCGCTGCAATGGCAGCCGTCAAGGCTAGAGTTTTGAACCACACAATACGCATTTTCTACATCCTTTTATTGTTATCTGCTGTGTCAGAACCTTGTCTGATTTTGTAAAAGATTTCAAACAGCAAAAACAAAAATGCGCGGCGACACACAAAACCTGCCAATCACAATTTCTTTAAGATCAGAAGCTTGCAGTCTGCGTTAGCCCTGCAAGGTCATCCAACGGTGCAGAGGTTTACTTTACAACCAGGCCAACGCCACGCCCGCGTGGGTCAGAGGCCGTTTCCAGTTGGGTGCCGTTAACCCGGATGGCTTGAATGTCGCCCATACTCCACCCCTGATCCTTCAGGGTGTAACCCATCGCCTTCAGGTCATCCGCGACTTTGGCGCTCAGCGGCGCGTAGTTTTCGTAGTAAATCGTGTCTTTAGGCAGCAACTGATGGTGCACGCGCTGCGCTGCCACGGCTTTTTCCAGTGGCAGGTTGAAGTCGTAGAGATTGTTCAGCACCTGGAAGATCGAGGTGAAGATCCGCGAACCACCGGGTGTACCGATCACCAGGGTGAGTTGGCCTTCACGCGTCACCAGACTTGGGCTCATCGACGAGAGCATGCGTTTACCCGGCTCAATGGCGTTGGCATTGCCCCCCACCACGCCAAATACATTGGCCACCCCCGGCTTGGAGCTGAAGTCGTCCATTTCATCGTTAAGCAAGAAACCCGCGCCTTGAACGACAACGCCATTACCGTAAACCCAGTTCAAGGTGTAGGTGTTGCTGACGGCGTTGCCGTCTTTATCGACGATTGAGAAGTGGGTGGTCTGATGCGATTCCAGGCCCGGCTTTACGCTGGCGGTTTCGGAAATCGCTTTCGGATTGACCTCTTTCGCACGCTTGGCGATGTACGCCGGGTCGGTCAACTCGGCCACCGGCATGTTGCCGAAGTCGGGGTCACCCAAATAATCGGCACGGTCGGCAAAGACGCGTTTTTCGATTTCAGCCAGCAAGTGAATGTAGCGCGCCGAGTTCAGCTCTACGCCTTTGAAGTCCTGCGCAAGAGCCTCCTTGATGCCGATCAGTTGCGTCAGCGCAATCCCGCCTGAACTTGGCAACGGCGCGGTGTACAACGTGTTGCCACGAAAATCGATCCGCATGGGCTCACGCCAATTGGCCTTGTAGTCGTTGAGGTCATCGCGGGTGATCAGGCCTTTGTCGCGCTGCATTTGTGCAACCAGCAGGTCTGCGGTTTTACCGTGATAGAACTCGTTGGCGCCTTGGTCGGCGATGCGTTCAAGGGTGGCGGCCAACTCTGGTTGCTTTAACGTTTCGCCGGGTTTCATGCTGGCAAAATAGTCTGCAAAGTTGGTCGAGCCGCTAAACCGCTTCAACGCGCTTTCGCTGTATTGATATTGCCTGTCGGCCACCGTGAAACCGTTTTTCGCATAACCCACGGCCGGGGTCAGCAATTCACGCCATGGCAACTTGCCAAAACGCTGATGGGCTTCCCACAAGCCCATCACCGTGCCCGGCACGCCTGCCGCACGGGCGCCAACCAGGCTCATGTTTTCGATGACGTCGGCGTTTTCATTGAGGTACATGTCACGGCTGGCCGCTTTGGGCGCGGTTTCACGGTAGTCAAGAAAATAGGCTTTGCCATCGATGAACAGGGTCATGAAACCACCGCCGCCGATGTTCCCGGCTTCGGGGTAAGTCACCGCCAGGGTAAAGGCGGTAGCGACAGCGGCGTCGACTGCATTGCCACCTTTTTTAAGGATCTGCGCCGCAACTTCAGCGCCGTATCGGTCGGGTGCAGCGACAGCACCGCCCTCTAGAGTGACGGAAAACGCAGAAGGACTGGCCACGATGGCAGCCGTCAAGAACAGGCTTTGTAACCACACAATACGCATTCGGTGCTTCCTTTTATTGTTTTTGCCGTGGTCAGACCTTGTCTGATTTTCAGCGTGTTATCAAACAACGAAGGGAATAGCACGCGGCGGTGCCCACGGGTTCAGCCTTGGAAATAAGGGGTGGCATAGCTCGCAAGCTTGGTCTGGATAAAGTCCAGAAAGCATTGAATACGTAGCGCCAGCTGCGAGTTGCGGTAGTACACGGCATGAATCGGCTGACGGTAGCCGCTGTTGAATTCGCCCAGCACTACCTGCAAGCGTCCGGTGCTGATGTCTTCATAAGTCATGAAATGCGACAAACAGGCAATCCCCTGCCCTTGCAGCGCTAAATGACGCACAGTTTCACCGCTCGAGGCGCTGATCGCGGGCTGGATGGGCCAACGATCACCCTGTGCATAACGCAGTGGCCATTGATTGAGGCCATCGTTTTGGGTGAAGCCGATCAAGGTGTGGTTGGCCAGATCGGCCACGCTGCTCGGGGCGCCGTGTTGCGCGATGTATTCAGGGCTGGCGAGGATGTTCAGCGGGCTGCAACCCAGGGAGCGGGCGTGCAAGGTGGAGTCGGCCAGGGGGCCGATACGAATCGCAATGTCGGTGCTTTGTTCGAGCAAGTCGATGATCAGGTCGTTGCTGTTCAGTTCCAGCTGAATGTCTGGGTACAGCGCCCGGAACTCGGGGAGGTACGGCACGATGGCGTGCAGCATGAACGGCGAAGCCGCGTTGATACGCAAGCGCCCGGACGGCGTACGCTGGTGCGAGATCAGGCGCTCTTCAAGCTCGTCCATTTGCTCAAGGATCAGCTTGGCCTGCTCGAAGAAGAACTTGCCTTCTTCGGTCAGGTCCATGCGCCGCGTGGTGCGGTTGATCAGCGTGGTTTCGAGCTTGGCCTCCAGCCGCGACAGCGTGCGGCTGACGGCCGAAGGCGTTTGCCCGGCTTGTTCGGCGGCGGCGGAGATCGAACCGCACTCAATCACCGACACAAAAATTTGCAGCTCGTCAGATCTGGCTTTCACACGTGCCCCTCATTGGTAGCTACTGATAGTAGCCGCTGACGCGTACCGCGAGGCGCATCAGCGGCTATGGGTATATCAGTGATACGGGATTTTACGCGTCGAGACCAAACACTTCAGTCAGGTGCTGTTCATAACGGGCCGCGTCGACGTCGGGTTGTGGGCGCTTCATCACGTCAACACACAAGAAGGTCGGCAGGCCGGTCATGCCCAGGAACTGGTTGGCCTTGTGGAACGGAAAGTACACCGCGTCCACGCCCTTGCCTTCAAAGAAGTCAGCCGGGTCTTCAAACGCTTGCTGCGGTGCGTTCCAGGTCAGCGACAACATGTATTTTTTGCCGTGAATCAGGCCGCCGCTGCCATAACGCTGCGACGCATCGGAACGGGTGCGGCCATCACTGGCGTAGAGCTTGCCGTGACCTTCGGTGAACACTTCGTCGATGTATTTTTTAACGATCCACGGCGCCCCCATCCACCAGCCCGGCATTTGGTAAATGATCACGTCCGCCCACAGAAATTTTTCGACTTCTTCGGTGATGTCATAGCCTTCGTCGATGTGCGTAACCTTGACTTCAAAACCCTGGCGATCAAAAAACGCCAGTGCCGTGTCGTGCATCGTCAGGTTGTAGCGACCATCGGAGTGCGCAAATTTTTTAGCGCCGTTAAGTAACAGAATTTTTTTCATCATCAGCCTCATAAGGGGTCAGCCCTCAGCGCTGGTGAGCAGCACAGGGCGTTGAAGGTTTAAAACAGGGGGCCAGAATATAGAGCCTCTCCTTCAGGAAACACCCGCGCCGAGGCAAATGGCTTTTGCTTAAAAGTCACAAATAGCGATTTGATTGTTGCTCAAGCGTTTCAACCACTGATCAGCAAATGTGTGCCCAGCAGCGCCATGCCAACAAAGAACACCCGCTTGAATAGCGTGGCGCTGATGCGCTCGCGCAACCATTGGCCCAGCCACATGCCGAGCATGGCCGGCAGCAGCGCCAGCAACGAGGCGTTGAGTTCACCGCCCCCCAGATTGCCGCGCCAGTAAAGCCCGCCAGCAAGGGCCAATGTAGAGACGCTGAAGGATAATCCCAAGGCTTGTACCAGCTGATTTTTGCTCAAGCCCAACGCTTGCAGATAGGGCACAGCGGGGATAACAAAGACGCCGGTCGCCGAGGTGATGACACCTGTGAGCAGCCCGCACACCGGACCTGCCCAACGCTCGGCAGTCGCGGGCACGCGTAAGGTGGGAAGGCACAGACCGCTCAGGGCATAAAGCAACAGCGCCGCCCCCAATGCACGCACGACTGCGCCGCCACCCTCAATACTCAGCCACAACACGCCAAAACCGGTGCCGAGGCAGATCCCCAGTTGCATGGGCCACAGGCGTTTTATAAGTGCCCCTAGCTGCCCGCCGATGGCCAGTTGCCAGGCGTTAGTGACGATGGAGGGGATGATCAACAGCGCCGCAGCCTGCGCCGGAGCGATAGCCAGCCCGAGCATGCCCATGGCAACAGTGGGTAAGCCCAGACCGATCATGCCTTTGACTGTGCCGGCCAGCACAAAGGTCATCATCACCAGCAGTGACAAGGCCCAGCCCAAGTGTTGGTAGAACTCGATCAATGTTTTCATGAGGACATGCTGAACCACGGCGACGGCGCTGAAAATGCGTCATACACTGAGCCAGCCTCTTGCCGGGCAATAGGCAGCTCCCACCTACAACCATTAAGGCTCGCCATGCATGTCGACTTGATTGATCTGCGCTTGTATTTGAATGTGCTGCAGGCGGGCAATATCACGGCGGGCGCCCGCTTCAGTCATTTGTCGCTGGCCGCCGCCAGTGCGCGGATTCGTGCGATGGAGGCGTCACTGGGGGTCGAGTGTTTGCAGCGCAGCCGCCGTGGCGTTAGCCCGACACCGGCCGGGCAAGCGTTAGCGCAGCATGCGCGGCTATTGCTGCAACAAGTTGAACGCATGAAACACGACATGGCCGAGTACGCCCAAGGCTTTAAAGGCCAGGTGCGCCTGTTGTGCAACACCACCGCCCTGACCGAGTACTTGCCCGAGGTGTTGGCCGATTTTGTCTGCCAGCACCCCAACATCAGCATTGATCAGCAAGAACTGACCAGCCTGCGCATCACCCACGCCTTGCGTCAGGACGCGGCCGATATCGGGATCATTTCCAACGCTGTCGATACCCATGACCTGCAAACCCTGCCCTTTCGTGACGACCCGCTCATGCTGGTGATCCCACAGGGGCATGCGCTGATTAATCATCCAACGCTGACGTTCACTCACACGCTAAGCCATGACTATGTCGGGCTTTCGCAGAACAGCGCGCTGGCGGTGTATCTGGAAGAGCAGGCGCTACGCTGCGGCAAGCGCCTGCAGGTGCGAATTCGCGCCGAAGGTTTTGACAGCGTATTGCGCATGGTCGCTCGCGGAGCCGGGTTGGGCATCGTGCCCAACGCCACGATTGAACGCTGGCAAACGACGCCAACCTTTAAAGTTGTGCCGTTGAACGAGCCGTGGGCAGCACGCAAGCTGTTGGTGTGTGCCCGTTCTTTTGATCAGTTGCCGGCCTACGCGAGAGCTTTACTGAAGGCTCTTTCAATCGATTAAAGCTGTAAGAAATGTCGCAGAGTCGTCTTCGCCTGTATGCCTGAATTTTCCCCAGGAGTAATATCCGTCGCTTCATGACACCCGGGTTGCATGGGTGGCTTCATCACATACCGAAAACAACAACCAACAGGGCAACCGATGGCTGACGCTAACTCCCCCCCGGTCACACTCAAACGCGGATTAAAAAACCGCCATATTCAGCTGATTGCCTTGGGCGGCGCGATTGGTACGGGGCTGTTTCTGGGCTCGGCTGGCGTGCTCAAGTCTGCAGGGCCGTCGATGATCCTCGGTTATGCAATTGCCGGCTTTATCGCGTTTTTGATCATGCGCCAACTGGGCGAGATGATCGTCGAAGAGCCTGTGGCCGGCTCTTTTAGTCACTTCGCGCACAAATACTGGGGCGGCTACGCTGGCTTTCTGTCGGGCTGGAACTATTGGGTACTGTACGTGCTGGTGGGCATGGCCGAGCTGACCGCCGTCGGTAAGTACATCCAGTTTTGGTGGCCCGAGGTACCCACGTGGGTCAGCGCCGTGGTGTTCTTTGTGCTGGTCAACCTGATCAACACGCTGAATGTGAAAGTCTTTGGCGAGATGGAGTTCTGGTTCGCGATCATCAAGGTGGTGGCGATTGTCGGCATGATCGTGCTCGGTTGCTACCTGCTGTTCAGCGGCACCGGCGGATCGCAGGCATCGATCAGTAACCTGTGGAGCCACGGCGGTTTCTTCCCCAATGGCGGCACCGGCCTGCTGATGGCGATGGCCTTTATCATGTTTTCCTTTGGCGGCCTGGAACTGGTGGGCATCACAGCGGCGGAAGCCAGCGAACCGAAAAAAGTGATCCCCAAGGCCATCAATCAGGTGGTGTACCGGATTCTGATTTTCTATGTGGGCGCACTGACAGTGCTGTTGGCGCTGTACCCGTGGGATCAGTTGCTGGTGACGCTGGGTGCCGGTGGTGATGCCTACGGCAGCAGCCCCTTTGTACAGATTTTCGCCTTGATCGGCAGCGACACCGCCGCACAGATCCTTAATTTTGTGGTGCTGACCGCCGCGCTGTCGGTCTACAACAGCGGCGTGTACTGCAACAGCCGTATGCTCTTCGGCCTCGCCGAACAGGGTGATGCCCCCAAAGCGCTGATGAAACTGACCAAAAATGGCGTGCCACTTCGGGCGCTGGGCGTGTCGGCGCTGGTGACATTGCTGTGTGTGGTGGTCAACTACGTCGCGCCGCACAGAGCACTGGAGTTGCTGTTCGCACTGGTGGTGGCCTCGTTGATGATTAACTGGGCGCTGATCAGCCTGACTCACCTGCGGTTTCGCAAAGCGATGAGCCTGCAAGGTGTAGAGCCTTCGTTCAAAGCATTCTGGTCGCCTGTGAGCAACATCCTGTGCCTGGTGTTTATGGCGGTGATCGTCGCAGTTATCTGGATGATCCCTGACGTTCGCGCCTCGGTGTATGCCATACCGGTCTGGTTGCTGGTGATTTACCTGTTTTACCTGTTGCGCCTGAGCACCGGCAAACCGCTGGTTAAGACGCGCTAAGCCTTCCCCGTCACACCAAGCCCCGGCACTTGCCATCAAGCGCCGGGGCTTTTGTGTATGGGGGTGCGTATTCGAGCCGCTGGGTGTCGGAACCAGGCAACTGTCAGCGCGCGAGGCCCGTTAGGGTTGGGTTTGCGTCTAACCCCACCCCAACGGAGTTCTTATGTCTGCGCCAATTACTGTTCTTCGCGATACCACCCCCCTGCCCGTGCTGGATGCCTGTAAATGGGAAAGACTTGAAGGCGACCCGCACACCGTCAACCTCAACGCTTACACCAGCGAAGACGGCAGCAAAATCATGGGCACGTGGATTTGCACACCCGGCAAGTGGTACGTGGAGTATGTGAAGTGGGAATACTGCGATTTCCGTGAGGGCTATTGCATCATCACCCCGGAAGGCAAAGAGCCGATTCACCTGCGTGCGGGCGACATTTTTGTGGTGGAGCCAGGCATGAAAGGCACGTGGGAAGTGGTTGAAACCGTGCGCAAGTATTTCGTTTTTGCCTGATCCCGCCCAGCAAAAAACCGGGAATCCGCCCGACGCGGATTCCCGGAAAAACCCTATTCGGGTTTGCGATAACTGTTGATGATGGCCGAGAAGTCCTGACCGCCTTCTCCGCGCAAGCTCATGGCTTGATACAACTGTTGCGCCACAGCGCCCAGCACCACCGGCTGGTGTGCCTGACGTGCCGCTTCAGTGGCCAACCCCAGGTCCTTAAGCATCAATTCGGCACCAAAACCGCCGGTATAACCGCGTGATGCCGGGGCTGTTTCAACAATGCCCGGCCACGGGTTGTAAACCTCGGAACTCCAGCAACGCCCGGTGGAGCTGTTGATAACGCCAGCCAACACTTGGCTGTCGATACCCAAAGCCGCCCCCAAGGCCATGGCTTCGCTGACGCCGATCATGGAAATCCCGAGCAGCAGGTTGTTGCAGATTTTAGCCACTTGGCCAGTGCCCACATCCCCACAATGGACTATGTTGCGGCCCATTTGCGAAAGCACCGGGTGCAGGGTGTCGAACAGTTCTTGAGTGGCGCCGACCATAAAGGTCAGGGTGCCCGCTTGTGCACCGCCCGTGCCGCCGGACACCGGGGCATCGGCCATTGGCACGCCTTGTTTGGCCGCTGCTGCTGCCACATCACGCACGGTTTGCGGATCGATGGTACTGCAATCCACCGCGGGGACGCCTTTGCCGATACCGGCCAACACGCCGTTTTCTGCCAGCCACACGCTGCGCACATGCGCCGCCGCCGGAAGCATGGTGATTACCAGTTCAGAGCCATGTGCGGCATCACGCGGGGATGCGCTGATGTGCCCGCCCTGCTCCGCGAGGTCTGCGAGGATGTCTTGGTTCAGGTCAAACAGGTTCAACGAGTGCCCGGCCTTGAGCAGGTTGCGAGCCATCGGGGCGCCCATGTTACCCAGGCCGATAAATGCGATTTTCATGGTCGTGCCCTCAACGAAGATTGATGGTGGTGTTGACGCCATCATTCACGCTGTCATCGTCGAACCAGCGACTGGTGACGGTTTTGGTCTGAGTATAGAACTGCACGACTTGTTTGCCGTACGGCCCCAGATCGCCCAGTTTGGAACCTCGCGAACCAGTGAAGCTGAAGAACGGGACGGGCACCGGGATCGGGATGTTGATGCCGACCTGGCCTACATCGATTTCGGTCTGGAACTTACGCGCGGCTGCGCCACTTTGGGTAAACAGGCCAGTACCGTTACCAAACGGGTTGGCGTTGACCAGGGCGATGGCCTGATCAAGCGTGTCGACCTCGATCACCACCAGTACGGGGCCGAAGATTTCCTGAGTGTAGATCTGCATGTCGGTGGTCACGCCCGAAAACAGAGTGGGACCGACAAAGTTGCCGTGTTCAAAACCCGGAACCTTGATGTCGCGACCGTCCAGTTCGAGGACCGCGCCTTCTTTGATCCCGCTTTCAATCAGCCGCAGCACGCGCTCTTTCGCACGTTTGGAAATCACCGGGCCGACGTCAGTACCCGCCTCGCTGCCTGCATTGACCTTGAGTTGTTGCGCCAGCGCCTTGAGGTCAGGCAACCATTGCTTGGCCGCACCCACCAACACCACCACCGAGGTGGCCATGCAGCGTTGGCCTGCAGCACCAAAACCAGCGCCGACCAGTGCATTGAGGGTTTGCTGACGGTTCGCGTCGGGTAGCACCACGGCGTGGTTTTTGGCGCCCATCATCGATTGCACGCGCTTGCCATGGCGACCGGCCAAGTCATACACGTGAGTACCGACAGCGGTTGAACCGACGAACGAGACGGCCTTGATATCCGTGTGGGTGCAAAGCGCGTCTACCACGTCTTTGCCGCCGTGCACGACGTTCAGCACGCCCGGCGGAACCCCGGCTTCCAGCGCCAGCTCGACCAGCATCAGGGTCGACAGCGGGTCCTGCTCGGAAGGCTTGAGGACGAAAGTGTTCCCGCAGGCGATTGCCATCGGGAACATCCACAGCGGAATCATGGCAGGGAAGTTGAAAGGCGTAATGCCCGCACACACACCGATCGGTTGGCGCAGGGTGTAGGTATCAACCCCGCCGGCAACGTTTTCCGCGAATTCGCCCATTTGTAAGGTGCCGATGGAGCACGCGTGTTCAACCACTTCCAGGCCACGGAAAATATCGCCCTCGGCGTCGGCGATGGTTTTGCCTTGTTCAGCACTGAGGACGGTGGCAATGCGTTTGGAATGTTCGCGGATCAGCGCCTGCAGCTTGAGCATGATGCGCATCCGCGCGCCGATAGGCGTCAGCTTCCAGGTCTGGAATGCACGTTGCGCGGCAGCGATGGCGGCGTTGACTTCATCAGGGGTGGCAAACGGGACTTTGGCCAATACTTGCTGAGTGGCAGGGTTGACGATGTCATGCCACTCGGTGGTCTGCGACTCGACCCATTCACCATCAATCAGCAGGCGGGCATTTTGGTATGGGGTGGTAGAAACGTTCATGGAAGTCTCCAAAATTATTTTTATCGTGCGGGCGCCCAGGTTGGTCGCAAGACTGTTTTTGGAGTATAGGTGTGCGTTCTTCTAATAAGAACGCACATAAAAGCCGGTCTAACATGCAAAAAAACATTACATCGTTAAGCGCATTGAACTGGGACGACCTGAAGTTTTTTCTCGAGGTGGCCCGTACCCGCAAGGCCAGCAGCGCGGCCAAACGCCTGGCGGTGGACTACACGACCGTGTCGCGGCGCATCAGCTCGCTGGAAGCCGCGCTCGGCACCTTGCTGTTCGAAAAGTCGCGCACCAATGGTTTCACCCTGACCAACGAAGGCCAGCGTTTACTGGGGTATGCCGAATCCATTGAAAGCACTTTGCACATGGCCTGCGAGCAGGTCTCGGGCTCTGGCGTGGCGTTGTCGGGGCATGTGCGCATGGGCTGCACCGAGGGTTTCGGCAGCTTTTTCATCACCCCGCAACTGAGCCACTTTGTGGACACCTACCCGGCCATTTCGGTGGATATTCTGCCGCTACCGCACTTCATCAGCCTGTCCAAACGTGAAGCCGACATTGTCATCGCCTTGGAACGCCCGGAACACGGGCCTTATGTGTGCTGCAAGTTGTGTGACTACCGTTTGCAGCTGTACGCGACCCAGGACTATCTGGATCAGCATCCGCCCATTCGTCGGGCCAGTGACCTAGCGGAGCATCCGTTTATCAGTTACGTCGACGATCTGGCGTTCAGTTCCGAGCTGTTGTACCTGGCCAACGTGCTGCCCGGCGCCAGCGCGAACTTGCGCAGCACCAGCGTCATTGCACAATTCGTGGCGGCGCAGCAAGGGCGCTCGCTGGCGATACTGCCCTGTTTTCTGGCCGCTCAAGACCCGCGCTTATTGCCGGTACTGCCGGATGAAATCAACCTGACGCGACAATTCTGGATGTACTGCCGGGAGGATCTGAGGAAGTTGAAACGGATTACGTTGCTGTGGGATTACATCCGAACCGTGACGGAGCTGAATACACCGCTTCTGCTCGGGGAAACGCGAGGGATGAGGTTTGCGGACTGACTTTGTGGGGGCTGCTGCCCAGCCCGCGCACTTCAATATTTTCAGGACGCATGCCAACGTTGGTCAGCACCTTGACCACGCTGTTGGCGCGGCGCACGGACAGGTGTTGGTTGTAGGCATCCTGCCCCGAGGAGTCCGTGTGGCCATCTACCCGCACGCGTTGCATGTCGACCGCCAACAAGGCAGTACCAATGCGTTCAACAATTTCCTGGCTTTGGGCATTGAGCACTTCCAGATCGCTGCCAAACAGCACCTTGCCCGACAAGCCGAACGCCCACCCTTCATCAGTCAGTTCAAAGCCTTGTTGCTTGAGTACGGCTATTTGCTCCGCCGTCAGAGCTTTCTGCGGAGCTGGCGTCTGGCAGCCAGTCAAGATTAGCGTTGCCAGTATTCAGACAACGCCGGGAACATGTTGATAACGACACGTCACTGTTGCATGGGGGTTAAGCTCCTGATGGTTATGGGGCTGCGGAGTAATCCGACTCGGCAACGTGTTGTCCGCCTCGGGCGAGGCGTTTGGCCTGGTACATCGCCGCGTCCGCTGCACACAACAGCACATCGGGGGTTGCTCCATGTTCTGGGTAAACGGCGATGCCGATACTGAGCGAGGTCACGACACAGGTTTGCTCTGGCAGCTCAATCGGTTCATGCATGCTGGCAATGATCTTGTCGGCGATACGCTGAGCGTCTTCGACTTTGTGCAGCGGGGCGAGCATGATCGCAAACTCGTCGCCGCCCAAACGCGCGACCACGTCGCCTTCGCGCAACTGGGCACGAATGCGGGTGGCCACTGCGACCAGCACCGCATCGCCTGCGGCATGGCCGTAGGTGTCATTAATGCTTTTAAAGCGGTCGCTATCGAGGAACAACACGGCAACTTTATTGCTGCGCTGACCCAAGGTTCGCAACGTGCGCGCCAGCCGCGCGGCAAAGTAGGCACGGTTGGGCAGGTCGGTGAGCCAATCGTGACTGGCCTGATGCGCCAACGCCTGATTTTCGGTTTGCAGATGGATTTGCCATGACTCCAACTCATCCAGCAACGCATTGAAGTCGTTACTCAGATTGTCCAGTTCGGCAATGTGTGCAGCCGGCACCCGGCGGTCGAATGCTCGCTCACTGCGCGCGGCGTGGGCCACTTCAGCCAGTTGCTGCAAAGGCCCGGTGATACCCGTGAGCAAGCGCCGCGAAAGATAGAGCGCACTCCAGGCGCTAAGCGCTGTGCACACAATGACCCCTAACAGCCCGCTGAGCAAAAAGCGCAACATATTAGCGCCATGCCCACTCACCACTACGACGCCCACTTGTTGGCCCCGATGCTCAATCGGCACCGTGATCGGCTGTTTGAGCAAGCTGTCGGCCAATAACATTTCGACGTTGGACCACAGGCCACTTTCCGGGCGTCGCCAGCGCGCCAGCAACTCGCCATCGGCGGTGTAGACCTCGGCCTCGGCCACCGCTTCTGTGGACGCGATCAAATCCAGTGCTTCGCACGCAGCGGTCTTGTCATCGAACACGACAGCCGCTTCGACGGTGTAGTTGATGGCCCGGGCAATCAAATGCAGGTTGTGATCGGCATACACCTTGAGTGCAAGTACACCCAATAGGGTCAAGGAAGTGCTGGCGAGCACCACGGCGACCAGCGCCACACTCAGGTGCCCACGGCGTAGCACCGAGCGCAGTTTGCGCCGCTTGTTGGGTGGATGACTCGGGCTCACGGCTGTTCAGCCCGGTGGCGTGACAATTGCAAAACACTTGGGTGAATGCGGACTCCGCTGCGGGCAACAGAGTCGAGATTCACCTCAAATGCCACTTGGTCACTCTTGACGCGCTGATTAGCCAAGTTAATGGGTGCTTCAGGTTGGGCCAGGCAAGGAGTGCTCAACAGCAGCAGGCAAAGGGACAGGCATCGCAGCCACCCAAAAGCCTGCTCTGTCGAGGAGACAGCCACATCCATGCAGGAAATCTCGTTGTTTGTCGTGTCAGTAATGCCGAAACGATACCACAGCCCCTCTCAAAACCGTGATACCGGTCACACTTTTAGCCCTGTTCTGGCTGCCGCATCGTGGGCGTCTGGCTGGCCACATCGCCATGGATGCCGCACGAAAACGCGTAGCAGATACCGGGCCTGGAGACGGCAGCCGGTCGCGCAGCCGTCGTAGAATCGGGCGCTGCTGTGTGTCAGTTAAGCCCCGAACTTAGGTTTACGATCGCCAGGCCATCGGACCTGGCCTCGCTGGCTCGGCTATGGCTAGGAGATCAGCAGCACACCCCAGGCCAGCGGTGGGCTGCTGCGTATCACCCCAGCCCGAGCATCAGGCCGCTCAAGCGCTTGACCTTGCGCTGTACCGCTTCTTCAAACACGCCCGCTCGCGGCTCGACCAGGCTGAACCAGTGTTTGGCCCGGGTGATGCCGGTGTAGATCAGTTCTTTGGTCAACACCGGGTTAAGCGCTTCGGGCAGCACCAGAGCGGTGTGGGAAAACTCTGAGCCCTGGGATTTGTGAACGGTCATGGCGTAGACCGTTTCGACATCATTGAGACGACTGGGCAGCACGAAGCGAATGCCGCCCTGCCCGTCGTTACGGGCAAAGGCAACGCGCAACACGTGGCGCTGGGTGAGTCCTTCGCGCTCCGCACACTTGAGGGCGATGCCAATATCCCCGTTCATCAGGCCCAGGCCGTAGTCGTTGCGGGTCATCAAGACTGGCCGCCCTTCGTACCAGTGCTGGTCACTGTCGATCAGTTTGCGGGCGAACAAAGACCGGGTAATACGCTCATTCAACCCCTCCACCCCCCAAGGCCCTTTGCGCACGGCGCAGAGGACCTGAAACGCTTCGAAAGCTTCCAGCACCTGGCCCGCCCACTCGGCCCAACAAGGGTCTTCAAGCCCCGCGTCGGCGACCGGGCGATGATCACGCAAGACTTCAAGATAATGCCGGTAGCCTTTGGCATCGGCGCCTCTGCCCTCCAGTGCCAAGCGCTCGAAGGCGCGGTCTTGCTCGCCCTTGAGTGGCAGAGTAAAGAGGTCGGCGTGAGTACCCGCCGCCAATAACGCGCGTGCTTCTTGCGGCTGTTGGTGGTTGACCAGCCGCGACAGTTGACCGATGCCGCTGCCCTCACCAAAACGCCGAGAGTGGCGCAGCATAACCACTTGCTGGGCCAGCGGATGGGCGCCGTCCAGGTCTTGTTGCAAGCCGCTGGTGGCGAGGTTTTCGCCACTGACGTGCTCCAGCCATTCGCGTGTTTGTGGGCTGTACCAGCCAGCCTCGGCATCGCGGCACAAATCGCCCAACACGGCGCCCGCCTCTACCGACGCTAACTGGTCCTTATCACCCAGCAATACCAGACGCGCATGGTCAGGCAGCGCGTCGAGCAAGTTGGCCATCATTTCGAGGTCGATCATCGAGGCCTCGTCGACCACTAATACGTCGAGTGGCAGACGATTACCCGCGTGATGCCGAAAGTGGCGTGTGCCAGGACGGCTGCCGAGCAATCGGTGAACAGTGGTTACGTCACTGGGGATTTTTTGCCGAACCTTGTCATCCACTTCCAATGATTTGACTTGCAGGCTGATGGATTCGGTCAAACGTGCGGCAGCCTTCCCCGTGGGCGCAGCCAGGCGGATGCGCAAAGGCGCGCCTGCTTCAACGGCCGGGGCCTGGAGCAGCGCGAGCAGACGCACCACGGTGGTGGTTTTACCGGTGCCGGGGCCGCCGGTAACAATGCTGAAGGCGCCACGTGTAGCCAAGGCACAGGCCAGTTTTTGCCAGTCAATCAGCGCGTCGGCTTTCGGGCTGCCAAACAAACCGTTTAGGCGCGCGGACAAATCATCGGGGGTTACCTCGGGGGCTGACAGGCGTTGACGCAATGCGCTGTCGATTCGTCGCTCATAGGCCCAGTAGCGGCGCAGGTATAGACGACGCTCGCTCAACACCAACGGTCTGCTCGCTGCGTTAGCCGACGACTGCCCCGCGTGCTCCACCAATGGGCTGGCGTGCAAGGCTTTGCACCATGCATCGCCCTCCAGCACCTCAAGCAGTTGCGAAGGCAGCAACATGGCGCCGGTTTGCACATCACCTTCGGGCGGCAGCGACAGCGCGAAATCGGGTTCTTTGAGGGTTTCAAACAGGTCCAGACACACATGGCCATGACCTAATTGATGACTGGTCAATGCTGCCGCCAGCAGTACCAATGGGTCGCCCTGCGGGTCGCGCTCATGCAAGAAGGCGACGAAGGCTTTATCCAATGCGCGCAACCAGCCGCGTTCGACCCAACGTTCGAGCAACAGCAGCAAGTCTTGTGCACGGCTCAAGGGCTCTAGTTGGGCAAGGCTTTCGGCCGTCAATGGCGTCGGCAACAGTTCGGCAAACGAACGACTCATAACAACACTCCCTGTTCCCACGCCGGTTCAGCCTGTTTGGGCTGAGGTTTGCCCTGGAACATCAGGTCCAGGCTTTCGATCAATAGTCGGGGCGGTCGAGTGAAGAACACGCCCTGACTTTGGGAGCGGGTACCGCGCAAGAACAGGTACAACGCGCCGCCCATGTGCTGGTCGTAGTCGTAATCAACCAGGCGGGCCTTGAGTTGACGGTGCAAGGCCAACAGGTACAACACGTATTGCAGGTCGTAGCGGTTATCCAGAATAGAGGCGTTCATCGCTTGTTCGGTGTAGGCCGAATCGTCGGCGCCGAGCCAGTTAGATTTGTAGTCCGCCACGTAATACCGCCCTTCATGTTCGAACGTGAGGTCGATAAAGCCTTTGAACATGCCATTGAGCAGGCTCGGCTCGGCGGCGGCACGCGATGCACCGCCATGGGTGTGCTGGCGAACGAGTTGATCCACCTGCAGGACATCGACCTTATGGCTGGCGAACCAGAACTCCATCTCGATCTGGTACTGACTCAGTTCGCTCAAGACCACAGCAGGCTGGCCGTTATTCAGACGCAGTGGCTCATCTTGCAGGTGCTGCAACCAGTCGCTCAGCGTGTCGATCCAACCTTGCCAACCACGTCGATTACAGCGGCGCGCCACAGCGTCTTTGATTGCCTCGGGATCGGCCTTGAAACCTTCGCTGCCAGCCCACTCAAGCAGACCATGCAGAAAGGTCCCGGGATTTGGCCCACGCGGAAAACGGTGTATATCGCCGCCACTGAGTAACACTTCACGCGGCGCATCCGGATCCAGTCGTTCATCGTCCGATAGCTTTTGCGCCAGGGCGCTTTCAGGCGCTTCGGCAGGGCTGAGGCTGTCACTAATACGTAATGCGCTGTAGGACGCAATCCACCAGTTTTCCGCAGCACGGCGTGTCGGGATCAGCGGTTTGAGCAAGATGGCTTGATTGAGCGGCGGATAAAAGTGCGCGTCACTGGCCGGTGGTACAGGTGCATATTGAATCGCTGCGCAGTCTTGTTTCAGATCAGCCAGCCAGCGTTCAAGCGCAACGGACTCAGCCAGCAGCGCACCACCGCCCAGCAGGTAGCCCAAGGCACAAAGGTGCAAAACCGAACGGTTGTTGTTGCCCCGTTTGAGGTCTGCGATGCCGAGCCAGCAGGCGTGCTGGGCGCGTGTCAGGGCCACATAGAGCAAACGTAAATCTTCGGCCAGACGTTCGTTATCGGCCTGGATAATCAGTTCTGGTGTTGGCTTCAGGCTCACTTGGGCATTGCCCGTTGCATCGTGATAATGCAACGGCAGACGGCTGCCATCCACGGGTTTGGTCGAACAGATGAACGGCAGGAAGACCAATGGGTACTCCAGGCCTTTGGATTTGTGGATGGTCACTACCTTGACCAATTGCTCATCGCTTTCAAGACGCAGAATTTGCTCTTCGCCCGCCTGACCGGACAATGCCAGGTGTTCAGCCAAGTGTCGGATCAGCGCTTGTTCGCCATCCAGCTCCGCAGCCGCCTGTTGCAGCAGCTCAGACAGGTGCAACACGTTAGTCAGTACTCGCTCGCCGTCTGGACGGGCGATCAAGGCCTGGGGTAATTCGAAGTCGTGCAGCAGACGGCGCAACATGGCGAGCACGCCCTGTTTACGCCAGGTTTCACGGTAGCCTCGGAACTGCATGACGCGTCGCTCCCAAGCCAACTCGTCCTGATTCAGGCGCTCCAGCTCAACCAGAGGTAAGTCCAGGGTGATGCAGGCCAAGGCGGCTCGCAGCGGACGCTCGACGTCCGGCTCGGCACAGGCTTTGAGCCAGGCCAGCACGTCGTGAGCTTCCTGCGCGGCATAGACCGAATCCTTGTCCGACAGGTAAACGCTGCGCACACCCCGCGTCGACAATTCACGCCGCACGGCCTGAGCTTCCTTACCGTCCCGTACAAGAATCGCAATGTCAGCGGGCAATATGCCTCTTAAGGGCTGGCCATCTTTAGCAAAACCGCAGCGACCTTGTTGACCGCCATTGAGCAACTCGACGATCTGGCTAGCGCACACGGCCGCCAGTTGCTGGCGATACACCGCGCCTGAAACGGGCTGTTCGGAAGGCAACTGCCACAGGTTGAGGGCTGTTACGGGCTGCCCTTCTATTTGCAGGACTTCTTTGCGCCCTTGGGATTTAACCGGGGCAAAGGGCACAGGGTTTTCAGAACCTTCACGGAATAAAAACGCGCCTCGCCCGGTGTCTCGCTGCTCGGCCCGCTCAAACACGTGGTTGACCGCCTCCACCATGGCGTGACTGGAGCGAAAGTTGGTATCCAATGTGTGCAGTCGGCCGCTGGTAGCGTGGCGGGCGCGCAAGTAGGTGTAGATGTCAGCACCACGGAAGGCGTAGATCGCCTGCTTCGGGTCGCCGATCAGAAACAGGCCGGTGTCTGGCGTGTTGTCTTCAATGCGATAGATGGTCTCGAAAATGCGGTACTGCACCGGGTCGGTGTCCTGAAACTCATCAATCAGCGCGACGGGAAATTGCTCACGGATCAGGGTCGCCAGTCGCTCGCCGCCTTCAGCCTGCAACGCCGCATCGAGCCTGAGCAGCATGTCGTCAAAGCCCATCTCGGCGCGTCGGCGTTTTTCTGCTTCAAAACGCGCACTGACCCAACGCGCCGCGTGCTCCAGAACAGCGGCATCGGGGCTGGGTAAGGCGTCGATCGCCGTCTTTAGTTCGCGCATGGCCTCCAGCGCCGGGTGTTGCGGCGGTTCGCCTTTCCACGCTTCGGCCATGCCGTCAGGCGTCAGACGGGCGAAGCCAGTGCCCAGGTCTAGCTGCTCCTGGGACTCGTCAGCCGCCCAGGCGCTGATTTTTTCAAACCAGGGTTCGAAGTAACGCGCCTGCATTTTCCGCCCGTCGACGGCTTTAGCGGCTACGCCTTGCAGACAGATATCGCGTAACTCTTGAGCCCATTGCAGCCATGGCGTCTTGAGCGCGCAGAGTGCCAGGCGACGCTCTTGCAAGCAGGCTTCAATCATTTGCGCCGGGGTTTGCTCGGTGTTGGCTACCGGGCGTGAGCTGCCGAACAAGGCTCGAACACGGGGTAGCAAGGCACCTGGGCCGCTCCAGTTGGCGCGCACCCAGTTCAGCGCGTCACCGTGCATGGGGTAGCAAAACAGTCGCCAGTAATCGCGCAACACTTCGCCGAGTAAATCACTGTGGTCGGTTTCGAGGGTTTGGGTGAACAGGCTGCCGCTGTCGAAGGCGTGTTCGCGCAGCATCCGCTGACACCAACTGTGGATGGTCGATACCGCCGCTTCATCCATCCATTGTGCGGCGATGTCGAGGCGACCCGCGCAGGCGGCCCACTGTTGAGGGGCGAACTGATCACGCAGTTGCTCAACCAGAGCATCCGGGGACTGGATCTCGTCACGGAAGAAGCGCGCTGCTTCGGCGAGCCGGGTGCGAATACGGTCACGCAGCTCTTTGGTGGCCGCATCGGTGAAGGTTACGACCAATATTTGCGGTGGCAATAGCTCACAGCCAAACCCTGACGCTTCGCCGCCATGGCCCAAGATCAAACGCAGGTAGAGCGCAGAAATGGTGAAGGTTTTGCCGGTGCCGGCACTGGCTTCGATCAATTGACTGCCGCGAAGTGGGAACGCCAAAGCCAAGGGTATTTTTTGCTCGCTCATTAGCGGGACGCCTCGCTGTTTAATGAGCGCCAAGGCGCGTCAAAGAGAGGGCGATAGAGGGCATCGCACCAATCTGCAAATGCGCCATCGGCCATCAACGCCGCGTAGTCTGGAAACTGCCGAGCCAAGGCTGCGCTTTCGCGACGTTCGCCTTCGCTGGTTTGGCCATCACCTTCGTAGGCTTTTTGTGCCGCGGCAGCGGCTTTGACCGGATCAGTCTGGGCCAGCCAGGCGAAGCCGGTTTTGATAGCGATGGGCAGCGGATGGTTCATACCGACTTTCCAGGCCATCAATACGTTGCCCAGGATGTCGCTGGCGAGTTGAGGTTCTAAAGGGGCTAGCAGCAAGGTCTCATCACTGGCGACCAACGCCGTGGACATGTCCAAGCCACCGGCGCAAGCCACCAGATGGTTGACCCACGGTCTGGTCAGGCGATGCCATTTTCGGGTCTTGATCGCCCCAATGCTGTTTGGAATTGTAGTAATGGACAGTAGGCCTTTATCACTGCGTTGATGCAGATTGCTGAGCCATCCTTCCAACGTAAGCCCGTGGCCTTCAACGCTGATCGGCAGTGCGCTGTTGAGCGGCGTCGGCCACAGGGTCAGGAGCTGTTGATAGCGTTGCAGGACATCGGGAAGAGGCTCAATCAACTCATGTTGCAAGCACTCACCAAACCCGGCCATCGGTAACAGCCCGCTGCCTTGCAGGCGTTGCGCGCGGGTCTGTAGAGCGTGTTCCAGTTGGTCGGGTTGCGCCAATGCGGCTTCGAGCAAGCTGTCGCTAAGGGTGTAGCGCTGCAACGCGTCGAGCACGAAGGGTTCTTCATCCTCTAGAGGCACTTCGGCAGCTTCAAAGAAGACTTTCAGACGCTGGCTAAAGAAGTGGCGTACAGGGTTACGCAAGAAGTCCTGCAACTGAGTCAGATTTAAAGGTTCTTCTTGTTCATGCGCTGCAAGGGTTTCGGACTGTGCGAGGGCTGTTTGTGGTTCGTGCAACTGCTGCCATTCACGGGCATAACTGAACAGATTGGGATCCCCTTCGTGAAAATAACGGGGGCTGAACGGTTGCAGCGGGTGCTGTTGAGTCATGGCCTCAAGCAAGTCCTCACCATTTTGGAGATGCCAGCCACTGGCAAGGTGATCGCGTAATTGGCCTATCAAGACGCAGGCCGGACGCTCGCTGTTGTCGCGAATACTGCGCCCTACCCAGCTTATATAGAGTTGGTCGCGTGCAGACAGTAACGCTTCGAGCAGTAAGTAACGGTCATCTTCGCGGCGGGAACGATCGCCTGGGCGGTAGTCGCTGCCCATTAAGTCGAAGTCCAGCGGCGGTTGCGCTCGCGGGTAGTCACCGTCATTCATGCCAAGCAGGCAGACGAGTTTGAACGGGATGGCACGCATCGGCATCAGGGTGCAAAAGTTGACGGCTCCGGCCAGGAAGCGTTGTGACAACTTGCCTTGGTCAAGGCCTGCCAACCAAGCTTCGCGTACGACGGTTAGCGGCAATTCATCTTGCAGGCCAACCAACTCACAGGTTTCGAGCCAGGTCTCGCGCAGCTCTTCAAGTTGGGCCAGCAGATAGTCGTCGTGCTCAGTCTCTGCCTGGAAAAACAATTGCATCAAGGCTTGCAGTCGCTCGCCCCATTGTTGCGGCAAGGCGGGTTGCGAAAGTTCTTGGTGAGCAATTTCCAATGCGTCAAGCAAGGCCACAAGTGGGCCGATCAAGACGGCATCAAGGCCGCCGATTTCATCGTAAGGCTCAATACCATCGCAAGCCTCACCACTGCCAACGGCATAACCGAGCAGCATGCGACGCAAGCCGAAACGCCAACTGTTTTGCTCCAGTTCAGAAGGCAACCCGAGTCCAGCGCGCTGTTCGGCATTCAGCCCCCAACGAATCCCCGCACCTTCGATCCAGCGATGCAGTGTGGGCAAGTCGCGCTCTTGGACATTGAAGCGAGCGCGTAATGCTGGAACGTCCAGTAAGTCGAGGATTTCGCTGACTGGGAAGCGGCTGTCGGGCAGTTTGAGCAAGTGCTCGATGGCAATCAGCAGCGGGTCACGGCCGCGCTGGCCTTGGTCGGCCAGTGTGTAGGGAATGAAGCGGCGATCGTCGCGATCAATCTGGCCAAATACGGCACGGATGTGCGGCGCGTAGCTGTCGATATCCGGCACCATCACGATCACATCGCGTGGCTGCAAGTGAGGGTTTTCGCTGAATCGAGCGAGTAATTGGTCGTGAAGGATCTCGACTTCACGTTGTGCGCTATGGGCAATGTGGAAGCGGATTGAGTGATCTTTATCCAAATCAACAGCCGGCCACAGCTCGCGCGTTTCGTTCAGTGGGCGCAGCTCAAGAATGTCGTCCTGCAATTGGTTGAGCAGGTTGCGCGGTTCCACTTCACTGAACAGATCAATGCGGCCATCACGAAAGGCCGCTCGATAGCTGTTGGGATCATCGTAGCTGTCGAGCAGGTTGATGTAGTCGCGACCTTGTTTGCCCCAGGCGGCGAGCAATGGGTGGGCGTGCTGATGCAGGATGTCGAGATCCAATGCTGCAGGCATTCCGGCTTTGCGGGCTTGCCGTTTGTATTGGTGGCGCAGCAGATCTTTGTCGGCAACGATGTCAGACCAATGGTGGCGACACGGGTTATGCACACACAGCAGCACTTGGCTGAAGCGGGCCAGTCCAGCCAGTGCTTCGAGCGCTTGAGCGGGCAGTGACGAAATGCCGAACACGATTACCCTCGCAGGGAGGCCGGACGGTGCTTGTTCGAGGCTGTTTATTTTTTCAATAAAGCGCTGATGGACACCGGCACGGCTTTGCGACATACCCTCCTCTCCGACGTCGAGCAGTAGCGCTCGCCATAGTTCGGCTTGCCAACAATTAGCCGGGCTCAAGGCAGGACTTTCACCTCGGGCATTACGCAATTGATGGCGACCTGCGGCCCAGTCTTCCAGCCAGTCAGCACGATAGACCTGATATTGGTCAAACAAGTCGGCGAGGCGTTCTGATAGCTGGTAACGCTTACGTAGATCGGTGTCGTGGGTTAGAAAGCGCTGCAACGGTTCGAAGTGCGGTTGATCGATGAGGACTGGGAGCAAGCGCATCAAACGCCAAGTCAGAGGGGCTTTATCGAGCAAGGACTTGGCAGGGATTTCTTCACTGCCCAATACCATCCGATAGAGCTGCCACATAAAACTGCCGGGCAGTTGCACATCCACCGCAGCGGCAATGCCACAGCCGCCCAGATCGTCGTCTTGAGCATCTTCGGCCAGAGCCAGCTTTAGCCATTGGGCGATGCCATTACTCTGCACCAGAGCAATTTCGTTCTCCAGAGGCGCCAGTGGATAGCGGCGCATCCAGCTCACGACCAGGCTGCGTAACTCATCAAGGCGGTTACCGTGAACCACCATAAAACCCGCATTGAGGGACGTAGCACAGGGCATGAAGGCATCCTTAGCAGAAGGCAAAATCCAAAGGCGAACCTTAACATTGCTCGAAGGGGATTGGCGTACGGGAAGCTGGAAGCTGGAAGCTGGAAGCTGGAAGCTGGAAGCTGGAAGCTGGAAGCTGGAAGCTGGAAGCTGGAAGCTGGAAGCTGGAAGCTGGAAGTCAGCGTGGGGGCACCGAGGGATGTATGTCCAGTACTTTGGTTGTCACGCTGCTCACTTAAGTACTGCACGAAGCCACTGTGAGCGAGCCTGTGTCGCGGTCTTTTGATCTTTAACGATCTTTCAAAAACCACAAAACAAGCTCACTCCTGCCAGGCCAGCGGTCGCGGTCGCGGTCGCGGTCGCGGTAAACACATTGCCTTTAACAGACCGGCGCTGGGTGCCACTTTTTCGAGCACAAAAACAAAATCCCTGTCTGCGTGAGCAGACAGGGATTTTGGAATTTAATCTTGACGATGACCTACTCTCACATGGGGAAACCCCACACTACCAT
>NZ_JBIWEO010000028.1:0-43924 GCF_044762555.1 Pseudomonas sp. NPDC096917
CTATTGACGACCTGCTCGACATCGACGGCATTGACGATGATCGTGCCGGCAAGTTGATCATGGCCGCCCGAGCCCATGGTTCGAGTAATTAGGCGCGGCCTGAGGAGAGAAATGCATGACGCAAGTCACGGTGAAACAACTGGCCGATGAGGTCAAAACACCGGTTGAGCGCCTGTTGCAGCAGATGCGTGAGGCAGGTCTGCCGCACACCGCCGCCGAGCAGAATGTGACCGACAGTGAGAAGCAAGCTCTGCTGACTCACCTGAAAAGCAGCCACAAGGCGAAAGTGGAAGAACCGCGCAAAATTACTTTGCAGCGTAAAACCACCAGTACCCTGCGTGTTGCTGGAAGCAAAAGTATCAGCGTTGAAGTACGCAAGAAGAAAGTCTTCGTACAGCAAAGCCCGGAAGAAATCGAAGCCGAGCGTAAACGCGAGATGGATGAACGCCGTGCAGTAGAAAATGCCGCACGTCAAAAGGCTGAAGAAGAATCCAAGCGTCGCGCCGAAGAAGAAGCGCGTCGTCAGCCTGCCGCTGCTCAAACTGCCGCGCCTGTTGCTGCTCCTGCTCCAGTGCAAACCGCACCGGTAGCAGCACCGGCACCTGCTCCAGCAGCAGATGCACGCAAGCGTGATGAGCAACGTCGTCCAGACAAGCCACGTGCTGACGATAACAATCGTCGCGGCAGTGGCGATGGCGAGCGTAAAAACGCCCCGCATCGCGCTTCTGTTAAAGAAAAAGCGCCAACTCCACGCGTAGCACCTCGCACTTCTGACGAAGAAAGCGACAGCTTCCGTCGCGGTGGTCGTGGCAAGAGCAAGCTGAAGAAGCGTAACGCTCACGGTTTCCAGAGCCCAACCGGCCCTGTGGTTCGTGACGTACAGATTGGCGAGACAATCACTGTCGGCGATTTGGCTGCACAGATGTCGGTCAAGGCTGCCGAAGTCATCAAGTTCATGTTCAAGCTGGGTACTCCAGCGACCATCAACCAGGTACTGGATCAGGAAACTGCCCAACTGGTTGCTGAAGAACTGGGCCACAAAGTGACTCTGGTCAGCGACAACGCCCTGGAAGATTCCCTGGCCGAGTCCCTGAAGTTCGAAGGTGAGTCGTTCTCCCGTGCACCGGTTGTGACCGTAATGGGCCACGTTGACCACGGTAAAACGTCCCTGCTCGACTACATCCGTCGTGCCAAGGTAGCTGCTGGCGAAGCCGGTGGTATTACTCAGCACATCGGTGCATACCACGTTGAAACCGAACGCGGCATGGTCACTTTCCTCGATACCCCGGGTCACGCTGCGTTTACCGCAATGCGTGCACGTGGTGCCAAGGCAACTGACATCGTGATTCTGGTTGTGGCTGCAGACGACGGTGTAATGCCACAAACCATCGAGGCTGTTCAGCATGCGAAAGCAGCGGGCGTCCCACTGGTGGTTGCAGTGAACAAGATCGACAAGCCAGGTGCTGACCTCGATCGCATCCGTAGCGAACTGTCCGTTCACGGCGTGACGTCGGAAGAGTGGGGTGGTGACACTCCGTTTGTTTCGGTCTCGGCGAAAATGGGTACTGGCGTTGACGAGTTGCTCGAAGCCGTATTGCTGCAAGCTGAAGTTCTGGAACTCAAGGCCACTCCATCGGCCCCTGGCCGTGGCGTAGTCGTTGAGTCCCGTCTGGACAAAGGCCGTGGCCCTGTTGCGACTGTTCTGGTTCAAGACGGTACCCTGCGCCAAGGCGACATGGTTCTGGTCGGTTCCAACTACGGCCGCATCCGCGCCATGCTCGACGAGAACGGCAAGCCAATCAAGGAAGCCGGTCCATCCATCCCTGTCGAGATTCTCGGCCTGGACGGAACGCCAGATGCTGGCGACGAGATGAGCGTAATGACCGACGAGAAGAAGGCACGTGAAGTTGCCCTGTTCCGTCAAGGCAAGTTCCGCGAAGTGAAACTGGCGCGTGCTCACGCAGGCAAGCTGGAAAACATCTTCGAGAACATGGGCCAGGAAGAGAAGAAGACGCTTAACATCGTCCTCAAATCTGACGTCCGTGGTTCGTTGGAAGCTCTGCAGGGTGCTCTGAGCGGCCTGGGTAACGACGAAGTGCAAGTGCGCGTAGTGGGCGGCGGTGTCGGTGGTATCACCGAGAGCGACGCTAACCTGGCACTGGCCTCCAACGCTGTATTGTTCGGCTTCAACGTGCGTGCTGATGCTGGCGCTCGCAAGATTGTCGAGCAAGAAGGTCTGGACATGCGTTACTACAACGTCATCTACGACATCATCGAAGACGTCAAGAAAGCCCTTACCGGCATGCTTGGCAGCGACGTTCGGGAGAACATCCTGGGTATCGCTGAAGTTCGCGACGTATTCCGTTCGCCTAAGTTCGGTGCGATTGCAGGTTGTATGGTGCTGGAAGGTGTTGTTCACCGTAACCGTCCAATCCGTGTACTGCGCGAAGACATCGTTATCTTCGAAGGCGAGCTGGAATCCCTGCGTCGCTTCAAAGATGACGCGTCTGAAGTGCGTGCCGGCATGGAGTGCGGTATCGGCGTCAAGAGCTACAACGACGTTAAAGTCGGCGACAAAATCGAAGTGTTCGAGAAGGTCCAGGTTGCTCGCAGCCTCTAAATCGCGAGCCTCAAGAGCCAGGACGAGCACACGCATGCAAATGCAACGTGCTCGGCCTGGACTCTAAACGCAACGCCCGGTCCGGCTTCTGTCTGGCCGGGCGTTTGCCGCTTTCAGAACGCATGGGTTTCCCATGGGTGAGTAACAGGTAACAAGACATGGCAAAAGAATACAGCCGTACCCAGCGTATCGGCGATCAGATGCAGCGCGAGCTGGCCCAACTGATCCGTCGTGAAGTCAAAGACCCGCGTGTGGGTCTGGTCACCATTACTGCCGTTGAAGTCAGCCGTGACGTGGGTCACGCCAAGATCTTCATCACCGTGATGGGGCAGGACAACGCAGAAGATATTGCTCAGACCATCAAGGTACTGAACGCTGCAGCGGGCTTCCTGCGTATGCAACTGGCGCGTGAAATGAAACTGCGCAGCGTTCCTCAATTGCACTTCCACTACGACGAAAGCGTTGTGCGTGGTGCCCATCTGTCCGCTTTGATCGAGCGTGCAGTGGCTGAGGACAACCAGCGCCCTGACGCCATCGCTCCTGAAGACACCAAGGAGTAACCGGTGGCTCAGGTCAAGCGTATCCGTCGTAACGTCAGCGGCATCATCCTGCTCGATAAACCGCTAGGATTCACCTCCAACGCGGCTCTGCAGAAAGTCCGCTGGCTGCTCAATGCCGAGAAGGCAGGGCACACTGGTAGCCTCGATCCATTGGCCAGCGGCGTCTTGCCGTTGTGCTTTGGCGAAGCCACCAAGTTTTCGCAATACCTGCTCGATTCCGACAAGGGTTATGAAACCTTGATGCAATTGGGCAAGACCACGACGACTGCCGACGCCGAAGGTGAGGTTTTGCTCACGCGCCCGGTGACCGTTGGTCGCACCGATATCGAAGCTGTTTTACCTGGATTTCGTGGGCAAATCAGTCAGATACCGCCGATGTACTCGGCGCTTAAACGCGACGGTCAGCCGCTTTACAAGCTAGCCCGTGCAGGCGAAGTGGTGGAGCGCGAACCGCGTTCTGTTACTATAACCCGCCTCGAATTACTGGCCAGCGAAGGCGACACTGCGCGCTTGTCCGTTGACTGCACCAAAGGCACCTATATCCGTACCCTCGTGGAAGATATTGGTGAAGCGTTGGGTTGTGGTGCCTACGTTGCAGAGCTTCGTCGCACGCACGCCGGACCTTTCAGCCTGGCCCAAACGGTAACGCTGGAAGAACTGGAAGCGGTTCACGCCGAAGGCGGCAATGAAGCGGTTGATCGCTTCCTCATGCCATCGGATAGCGGTTTGCTGGACTGGCCGTTGCTGCACTTCTCGGAGGCCAGCGCGTTCTATTGGCTCAATGGCCAACCTGTACGTGCTCCTGATGCCCCGAAGTTCGGCATGGTGCGGGTACAAGATCACAACGGTCGCTTTATCGGTATCGGTGAAGTGAGCGAAGACGGGCGCATCGCGCCACGTCGACTGATTCGGTCAGAATGACCGGAACAGCACGGGTTGGGGTGTAATGCCCTGGCCCGTACTGGAAAGAGGGTGGCTGTTATTAGGCACGGTCACATCTCACATTTAAATACGAGGGTTTGTCCTCGGCCTATTGGATCTGTCTTGTTCGCAAGCAGACCCCTAATGAAAGGAAATGCCTCATGGCACTGACAGTTGAACACAAAGCAGAAATCGTAAAAGACTACCAGCAAGCTCCAGGTGATACAGGTTCTCCAGAAGTGCAAGTTGCACTGCTGACCTTTAACATCAACACGCTGCAAGGTCACTTCAAAGCAAACAGCAAAGACCACCACTCCCGTCGTGGTTTGATCCGCATGGTAAACCAGCGTCGTAAGCTGCTGGACTACCTGAAAGGCAAGAACGTTGAGCGTTACAAAGCGCTGATCGCTCGCCTGGGTCTGCGTCGCTAATAGCGATGTTGCTAGAGGCTGGTCGTCTGTTGTGTGTTTGTGGGTTTCCCCAGGCATACGGCAGGCTTCCAGCCTCAAGTTTTATCTGGACCAGACGGATCCTTACGAAAGCTCGCCCAGCAGGCTGTTTTCGTAAGCATCTTGAATCGGGCATGACCCGGCAGTGCAGACGTATTTCGTAAGAAACCCTTTCCCCAAGAGCCACAAAGAAGGTAGGACACCGTGAACCCGGTTATCAAAAAATTTCAGTTCGGTCAGTCGACCGTCACCCTCGAGACTGGCCGTATCGCCCGTCAGGCCTCCGGCGCAGTATTGGTCACCGTTGACGATGACGTCAGCGTATTGGTGACTGTAGTGGGTGCCAAGCAAGCTGATCCAGGCAAGGGCTTCTTCCCTCTGTCGGTTCACTACCAAGAAAAAACCTACGCTGCGGGTAAAATCCCAGGTGGTTTCTTCAAGCGTGAAGGTCGTCCTTCCGAAAAAGAAACCCTGACCTCGCGTCTGATCGACCGTCCGATCCGTCCACTGTTCCCGGAAGGCTTCATGAACGAAGTGCAGGTTGTCTGCACCGTTCTGTCCACCAGCAAAAAAACCGATCCGGACGTCGCTGCGATGATCGGTACCTCGGCTGCGCTGGCCATCTCCGGCATTCCTTTTGATGGCCCAATCGGCGCTGCCCGTGTTGCTTACCACGAAAGCACCGGTTACCTGCTGAACCCGACCTACGAGCAACTGGCCGCCTCAAGCCTGGACATGGTTGTTGCCGGTACATCGGAAGCCGTATTGATGGTTGAATCGGAAGCCAAAGAGCTGACCGAAGACCAAATGCTGGGCGCTGTACTGTTCGCCCACGACGAATTCCAGGTTGTAATCCAGGCTGTTAAAGAGCTGGCTGCCGAAGCTGCAAAACCAACGTGGGACTGGGCTGCTGCTCCAGAAGCTACCGAACTGCTGGGCGCTATCCGTGCCGAGTTCGGCGAAGCGATCTCCCAGGCTTACACCATCACCATCAAGGCCGACCGTTACGCGCGTCTGGGCGAACTGAAAGACCAAGTGGTTGCCAAGTTCTCCGGTGAAGAAGGCCAGCCTTCCTCCAGCGAAGTTAAAGCTGCATTCGGCGAAATCGAATACCGCACCGTTCGCGAAAACATCGTAAACGGCAAGCCGCGTATCGACGGCCGTGACACCAAGACTGTTCGCCCTCTGAACATCGAAGTGGGTGTTCTGCCAAAAACCCACGGTTCGGCTCTGTTCACCCGTGGCGAAACTCAGGCACTGGTCGTTGCAACACTGGGTACTGCCCGTGATGCACAACTGCTGGACACCCTGGAAGGCGAGAAAAAAGACCCGTTCATGCTGCACTACAACTTCCCACCGTTCTCGGTAGGTGAGTGTGGTCGTATGGGTGGCGCTGGTCGTCGCGAAATCGGCCACGGTCGTCTGGCCCGTCGTTCGGTTCAGGCCATGCTGCCTGCTGCTGATGTTTTCCCGTACACCATTCGTGTTGTATCGGAAATCACTGAGTCCAACGGTTCCAGCTCCATGGCTTCGGTCTGCGGCGCTTCCCTGGCACTGATGGACGCTGGTGTTCCGATGAAGGCACCGGTTGCCGGTATCGCCATGGGTCTGGTCAAGGAAGGCGAGAAATTCGCAGTTCTGACTGACATCCTGGGTGACGAAGACCACCTGGGCGACATGGACTTCAAAGTAGCCGGTACCTCTAAAGGTGTTACCGCGCTGCAGATGGACATCAAGATCAAAGGTATCACCGAAGAAATCATGGAGATCGCCCTGGGCCAAGCCTTGGAAGCTCGCCTGAACATCTTGGGTCAGATGAACCAGATCATCGGTCAGTCGCGTACCGAGCTGTCGGCCAACGCTCCGACCATGATCGCGATGAAAATCGACACCGACAAAATCCGTGACGTTATCGGTAAAGGCGGCGCGACAATCCGTGCAATCTGTGAAGAAACCAAAGCTTCGATCGATATCGAAGACGACGGTTCGATCAAGATCTTCGGCGAGTCCAAAGAAGCAGCAGAAGCGGCTCGTCAGCGCGTTCTGGGTATCACCGCAGAAGCGGAGATCGGCAAGATCTACATCGGTAAGGTTGAGCGTATCGTCGACTTCGGCGCATTCGTAAACATTCTGCCAGGCAAAGACGGTCTGGTTCACATCTCCATGCTGAGCGACGCTCGCGTTGAGAAAGTGACTGACATCCTGAAAGAAGGTCAGGAAGTGGAAGTACTGGTACTGGACGTGGACAACCGCGGCCGTATCAAGCTGTCCATCAAAGACGTAGCGGCTGCGAAGGCGTCGCAAGCTTAATCGCTGCCGGCACCTGCTTTGAAAAAAGGATCCTTCGGGATCCTTTTTTTATGCCGGCAGTAAAGGCAGTGCAAAAGGCCATGACTCAAAAGCCGCAACTTGCATGCAGACTTGAAGAGCGTCATGCAATCTGCACGATACCTTGAAAACTGATTGTTTATAAGTTATTGATTTATAAGGTTTTAATTATTTTTGAAAGTTGGCACAAGCCCTGCACTAGTACTTGTAACCCTGCTGCCGTGAGACGGCGCAGATTTTAAAGAAGACAGGAGTTACTCGTATGAAGAAGTTCGCTATCGCTGCCGCAACTGCCACCGCTCTGACCCTGACCATGGCCAATGCTGCATTTGCTGCTCAAGCAACGACTCAGGCGCCTATGGTCGTAGCTGCTGGCGAAGTCACCAAAGCTAAAGAAGCCACTTCTGATACCTGGATCACGACCAAAGTTAAATCTGACCTGCTGACCGAGAAAGGTATTCCAGGTTCAGACATCAAAGTTGAAACCAACAAAGGCGTGGTTTCCCTATCTTCGACAGTGGCTGTCACTGAAGCACAGAAGAAAATGGCCATCGATATCACTAAGAAAATCAAAGGTGTTCAAGCTGTTTCGGCTGATGGCCTGAAAGCTGAGTAACACACCCTTTTCGTGGAACCGGGGGGAAAGCAGGAGCAGGTGATTTAAGCGACACACCTGCTGGCTTTCAAAATTGGTTCATGCGACGGCCATACGGATATGGCCATTACAGCCCTCGGCGTTCTGCGCCGGGGGCTGTTCTATTGGAGGAGAGAAAAGAGTCTCCGTCGGCGGGAGCTCGCACCAACGCGTAGCAGCTGCCGAATTTATCGTACGGCTGCGCAGCAGTCGTAAAGCCAGACGATTGAGTGTGGCCATTCAACCTTGCATTCAGTGTTTACGATCGCTTCGCAATCGGACGTAGAACTGCGACGAAATCGGTTTACTCACTGTCCAGATGCAGCGGCGAGACCACTCGGCCATCGCTCTCAGGTTCACCGAGCGTGGCATCGACAAAATACACACGCTCATCGGCCAATCCGCCTTTATCCACCAGATAATCCTTGATGCTACTGGCGCGGTCCTGGCCCAGTTGGCGCAGCAGAACTTCGCTTTTACTCCAGAAGTCGATGAGTGCAGCGCTCATCCTGGCCGCGCGTTCATCACGACTCAGATCAGCCCACTCAGCCGGGGGCTGCTGTTTGAGTCGCGTGCGGTAAATGCCTTCCAATAAGGGACCTTTTTCGTCATCCGGCACTTTAAGCAACGATGCCTGAGCGGGCACCTTCTCGCCACGGCGCTGGAGAATCTTGTAGTAGTTGTACTGGTACTCGCGCTCCAGTCGTTCTTGGGCAATCAGCGGCCCGTCACTTTTTTGCGCAGCAGTGCCTTCGATCTCCAAGCGCAAGGCCGGACGTTGCTTCAGGGCCTCAGCCAGAGTATCCAGGGCTTTTTGTGCTTCAGGGCTCAGCTCGCTCGATCCTGGGGCGAATGACACCGTGCCCAGGTCTTCGGCGCCCCCACCACTGATCAGCCCGCCAATGAACTTGAACGGGGCTTGTACAGCACGCATCACCAGATTGCGCAGGGTCTGCCAAACAATGGGCATCACACTGAACTGCGGATTATTCAGGTCGCCCGTCACGGGCAGTTCAATAGAGATCGTGCCGTCCGAGTCTTTGAGCAGGGCAATCGCCAGTTTCAGTGGCAGGTTGACGGCGTCCGGGCTGTCGACTTTCTCGCCGAGTTGCAATTGCTCGATTACCACCTTGTTCTCTGCCTTGAGCTGGCCTTGGGTGATCAGGTAGTGAACATCCAGGCTCAGACGGCCTTTGCGAATCCGGTAGCCGGCGAATTTACCGGAATAGGGCGTCAGGGTAGTGAGCTCGACACGTTTGAAGCTGGTGGCGATATCGAGGCTGGCCATTGGGTCAAAAGGATTGACACTGCCCTTGATTGTCACGGGTGCGTAACGGTCAACTTTACCTGTGACACTGACACTGGCCGGCTTGGCCTGACGGCTATCGATGGTGCCGATCTGGCCGTTGAGCTGTTGAATGGCCGTGGCGAAGTTGGGGGTCAGGCTGAAGTCGGCAAAGTTTGCGGAGCCATCATTGATCGCAATACCGCCGACATGGATACCCAGTGGTTTTTTCTGGGGTGCGGGTTTGGCAGCACTCTTGGCGCTGCTGTTGGCAGGTTGCGCAATCAGTAAGTCATCGATGTTGGTGGTGCGATCATCGTTGATCATGAACCGCACGTAGGGCTGTGTGATGTTGATCCGGGAAATCGACACGTTATCGTCGTGCTGATACTTCACATCTTCGAGCACCAGCCGCTGCCATTTAAGGAAGTCGCGGTTTTTCATGGTGTCCAACGTGTGCAACTGATCAATCTGGGCTCGCCCTTCGACTGTAAAAGCCAAAGGCTCAACACTGTTGAGGTTGACCGCCAAATCGCTGTCGAGCATACCGCTGCGCAGTTCCAGACGAATAAACGGGTCGATGTAGGCTTGGGCGACCCGCAGGTCAATGTCTTTGGTGGTGACTTGCAGTTTTGCGCCAATCGGGCTCAGATTGACGTTGCCGCTGGCCGTCAGCTTGCCCTGCTTGCCCACGCCGGTGTCGAGCGTGAGGCTGAAGGGTGACTGATTCAGGCTGTCGAAGTTTTTCAGGTTCAGGTTGAGCGGGCCAATGTCCAGCGCCACCGGGGTTTTGGGCTCTTTGTCGGCCAAGTGCACGCGGTAATTGCGCAGCTCCACATCCTTAAGCAGCACTTGCCACGGCTTGCTGGGTGCTGCGGGGCTTGAGGCGGGCTTCGACGCTTGAGTCGCCAGCTTCTCTTCAGCGGTGTGTGCAGGTTTGGCGGGTTGGCTGGCAAACAGCTTTTGCCAGTCGAGCTGGCCATCGTTCTCCCGCGTGGCCCATGTTTCAAGGTTGTTGCTCTGAATTTTTCCGACAACCACGTGCTGCTTGGCCAGGTCGACCGTGGTATCGCTGACATTCAGACGTTCCAGACGCACGAGTGGCCGACCGTCGGGGGCATTGATCTTGAATGGCGCGATGCTGGCGGAAACGTTGCTCAAGACCATTTCAGTGTTTTTAGTCAGGTTCAACGTGTAGTCAGTGCTGAAACTCAACACGCCGTCTTCGAGTGCCAGCGGCAGCGCATCACGCACATACGGCCACCAGACCTTCATCTGCCCATCGGTGACCTTGAGTTTGCCTTCGGACGCAATCGGCACCAGGCTCAGCGTACCGCTCCAATCGATCCGCCCCCCGGTAGGCCCCATCGCCACGAGCGTCATATCCGCGTTGTCTTTGGGCAAGGTGCTGAGATTTTTCAGCTCAAGGTTCATCGCGTCGTACAAAAACTCGATCGGTTCGCTGGGCCGCCTATCAGTGAAATGCAGGTAGCCGTCAGCCAGCTTGATGTTGTCGATGCGTACGGGGAAGGGTTTGCTGTCAGGCTGTTCGGGTTTGGGTTCACTGGCTGGCAGTTTGAACAACTGAACCAGGTTGAGTGAGCCATCTTTGTTAAACAGCAGCTCAGTCTTGGGTTTGTCCAACTGCAGGTCGGTCAAGTGCAAGGCTTTGGTCCACAGGCTGTCGGCCTGCAAATTGCTGTAAAGGCGCTCGAAGCCGATTTGCTCCTTGCCAGGCTCGCCGACGCTAAAGCCCCACAACGTGAGTTCCAGGCTGAACGGATTGAACTCTAACCGGTCGAGTTTGGCGGGAACCGTGGCGTAGTTGGCCAACTGCTGGTTGATAACGCGTAAGCCAATGCCGGGCAAAATAAAGAAGCCCAGCACGCTATAAATAGCGATAGCAGTCAGCACTGCGCCAATGGCGCGGATCAATCCTTTGAGCATGTGAGGCGTCGTCTTTACGTTCAGGAGTGCCTTTGAGTATGGCACGCGTTTGCGGTTCCGATACGGACGCCTTATTTCGTGTGGGACTTTCCCCGGTGTTGCGAGGTTTTAGAACTGCAAGATCAGCGTTTTCAACGGCGGCTGCTGATCCTGTGACGGGAAGTCCGTGGCGGGTTTCAGCTCTTGCCAGTCGCGCACTGGGCGACCTGCTTTCTGCGCACAACGCAGCACCTGTTCGCGCCAGTCGTCCATGCCGACTTTTGCCAGGTTGTTGCAACAGATCAGCACGCCATTCGGTGCGGTGGCGAGTACTGCAGGCTTGAGCAGGCTTTGGTAGTCGCGCAGCAGGTCAACAGTGCCGAAAGCACTCTTGGCCCAAGCAGGCGGGTCGAGCAGTACCAGATCGTATTCGCGCTGCTCCAGGCGCGGATAAGCCGGCAATTTGTGACGACGCTGAATGATCGGTAGCCCGGCCAATTGGCGGATGGCGGCGAAATAATCAGATTGTACGAATTGCATTTTCTTCAGCTCAGGGTTCAGCAGGCCATTCTCACGGCCAACGGCCAGATTGCCTTCGGCGAAATCCAGGTTACAGATTTCGCTGGCGCCACCGGCCGCGGCGCTCAAGCCCACGCCGCAGGTGTAGGCAAACAGGTTGAGCACGCTTTTACCGGCGCTGTGCTGCTTGACCCAGCCGCGCGCATTACGCAGATCGAGGAATAACAGCGGATCCTGGCCAGCATGACGCCCGCGCACACGGTACTTAAGGCCCCATTCGTGACCGACCATGTCAGCCAGCGCGGCCTCTTGAGCTTGGTACACCGTATCTTCGCGATCGATGCGCGAGTTGCCTTGGGAGCGATCGTTGTAGACCAGCAGTAATTCCAGACCCAACTGGCGATTGATGGTGTCATGCAGTTGCAGCAGATCATCGCGGTCAAGGCGCTGATGGAAACTTTGCACCAACAGTTGCGGGCCGTAGCGGTCGATGGTCAAACCGCCAGCACCTTCTTGGCTGCCGTGGAACAGGCGATAGCAGTCAGTGCCCTGAGCGTGCAACTCGGCCAGCAAATCCTGACGATTATCGAGGGCGGCGCGCAGCGCCTGATTCAAGGAAGACATGCGATGCGCCTTGGGGATGGATAAGGCGCGGCAGTTTAACAGAATAGGGCGATGGTACGTCTCAAACCTGTGGGAGCAGGCAAGCCAGGCGCTCACAGCTTTTCGCTGCATAGTAAGGTCAGGATTCAGACATCCAGCCCCATCCGCCGCCGTGCCCGTTGCACAGAGCCATTGCGTACGGCCCAGCGCAGGATCGGCGCCGTACTGTTTACCCCCGCACGCACCAGCTTACGGGTCAGCGGCTGCTGCTCAAGTTCAAGTTGATCGCTGGCCCAGTCCGGCAGTAAATCAATTGCGGCCTGCATCATCAGTGACCCAAAGGGTTTGGCCAGCAGACTGGGGGCGGGTGCATTCAGCAGCAGGCGAATCACCTCGTGGCTGCGTTCATCGCACAGTAACTGGGGGCGAATACCTTCAAGGTAGTCAGTTATTTGCTGACGTGAGCGCGGCACATCGGTGGCGCCCAAGCGTTCAGCGACCACCGCAATTTCATCGTAGTAACGGTCTTGATCTTCGGCGCTCAAGTGCGGATTGCGGTAGCGAAGATGAGCCGCGAGGAAGTTGCTGACTTCTGCCACATGCACCCATGTGAGCAATTCAGGGTCGCTGGCGGCATAAGGTTTGCCATCAAGCCCAGTGCCAATGACTTGCAGGTGAATGGTGCGGACTTTGTCGATCAGCCAGTTGGCGTCTGCGGTAGAGCCAAATGTGGTGCCGGAAATGAACTGCCCGGTGCGGCGCAACCGGCCCAGCATGTCCTGGCGAAAATTGGAGTGATCCCAGACCCCGGCCAAGGCCAGCGGGTGCAAGGCTTGCAGCATCAAGGCGCTGATGCCGCCAATCAGCATGCTGGTGAAGTCACCGTGCACACGCCAACTGATAGAGTCCGGACCAAACAGCCCGGGGTCGCCTTTGGGGTTTTCGAGGTCGAGCTGGCCGAGCGCAAGCCCGGTCAGGCTCATGATTTGGTGTTCGATGGGACGACGGATAAATTCCATGCTGCCTCGGTGCCAGCCAGTCGCGCAGACTGGCTGGCCATCAATCAACCGCGATGACGTCCGCGGAAGTAGTTGATCAGCCCTTGGGTCGATGCGTCGTCGGCAGGCTCTTCGAGGCTGCCGGTCAGGCGATTGTAAACGCCCTTGCCCAGCTCTTTGCCCAGTTCCACGCCCCATTGGTCGAAGGCGTTGATGCCCCAGATCACGCTTTGCACGAAGACTTTATGCTCGTACAGCGCAACCAGTGCTCCCAGACGGCGAGGGCTGATGCGTTCAACCACCAGGGTATTGCTCGGACGGTTGCCCGGAATCACCTTGTGCGGTGCCAGTTTTTGCACCTCTTCTTCGCTCAGGCCTTTGTCACGCAATTCAGCTTCGGCTTCTTCGCGGGTTTTACCCAGCATCAGCGCCTGGCTTTGCGACAGACAGTTGGCGTACAACCACTGATGGTGATCGGACACCGGGTTGAAGCTGACGATCGGCACGATGAAGTCAGCCGGAATCAGTTGGGTGCCTTGATGCAGCAACTGGTGATACGCGTGCTGGCCGTTGCAACCCACGCCGCCCCAGATGACCGGGCCTGTGTCGGTGGACACTGGCGTACCGTCCTGGCGCACGCTTTTGCCGTTGGATTCCATGTCCAGTTGTTGCAAGTGCTTGGTGATGTTACGCAGGTAGTGGTCGTACGGCAGGATCGCGTGACTTTGCGCACCCCAGAAGTTGCCGTACCAAACACCGAGCGAGGCCATCAAGACCGGCATGTTCTGTTCGAACGGCGCGTTCTGGAAGTGCTGGTCCATGCTGTAGGCACCCGACAGCAGCTCTTTGAAGTTGGACATGCCGATGGCCAGTGCAATCGGCAAACCAATGGCCGACCACAGCGAATAACGACCGCCTACCCAGTCCCACATCGGGAAGATGTTTTCTTCGCGAATCCCGAACGCTACTGCGGCCGCGTTGTTGCTCGACACCGCGATAAAGTGGCGATGCAACTCGGCTTCCGAGCCACCTTGAGCCAAGTACCAGGCACGCGAAGCCTGGGCGTTTTTCAGGGTTTCTAGGGTGTTGAAAGATTTCGACGAAACGATAAACAGCGTGGTTTCAGCGCGCAGTTTTGCAGTCAGTTCGTGGAATTCACTGCCGTCGATGTTCGCCAGATAGTGGCAGCGCACGCCTTTTTGGGCATAGGACAGCAGTGCTTCGGAGACCAGCTCCGGGCCGAGGAACGAGCCACCAATACCGATGTTGACCACATCAGTAATCGGCTTTTCGGTGTAGCCACGCCACAAACCGTCGTGAATCCGGCCGACCAGTTCGGTCATTTGGTTCAGGACTTTGTGCACCTGCGGCATGATATTTACGCCGTTCACCGACAGTTTGTCGGCCACTGGGCGGCGCAAAGCGGTATGCAGGGCAGGGCGGCCTTCAGAGGCGTTGACGATTTCGCCGTCAAACAGCGACTTGATCGCACCCTTGAGGTCGGCCTCGTTCGCCAGGTTTACCAGCAAACTGCGGGTTTGATCGGTGATCAGGTTTTTCGAGTAATCCAGAAACAAGCCACAACTGCTCAGGGTGAAATCTTCAAAGCGTTTGGGGTTGTTGTTGAATGCATCGCGCATGCTGAAATGCTGCATGTCGGCGCGGTGGAGTTTCAACGCTTGCCAGGCGGGCAGAGCGGTAACGTCATGAGGAGTGCGGTAGTACGCCATCGCTGCGAATATCCTTTTGCTTGAACTGCCTTTTGGACACTGAAAACACCGAAACCTTCGTTCTAATGTCGATATTTCGGTCGGTCTGCTTCTGCGCTTCATTCAGAAGCAGGGCGATAACAGTAAACCTCGCGCCTGCTTCTGTCTCGGCTTTGTCGGACGCTACTGAGTAACTTTTGTCACGAGCATGTTACTCGGGCCCTACACGGTTTTCAGTGTTGGATCATGAGGGGCGGTTTATCCGCTGTTCCGCGCAGCCTGCCTCTTACAGCGAGCTGTCGAGATTCAGGTGAATGTTGTCGATCAGGCGTGTGGTGCCCAGGAACGCCGCAACCAGAATCACGATGTCACGATCATTGGCTTGCGCTGGCAGCAAGGTCAGTGCATGACGGATTTCCAGGTAGTCGGGGCGAAACCCTTCGGCTTCGATACGCTGCAGATGCTGGCGAATCAGTTGTGGGTAATCATGCTCGCCCGTTTTAATGGCTTGAGCGATCTCGTTCAGATGACGATACAGAGCAGGTGCAACATGGCGCTGTTCTTCGGTCAAATAGCCGTTACGCGACGAGAGGGCTAAGCCATCTACGGCACGCACCGTCGGCTCGCCAATAACTTGCACCGGGATGTTCAGGTCATGAACCATGGCGCGAATAACTGCCAATTGCTGGTAGTCCTTTTGCCCAAAGATCGCCAGATCGGGTTGGACCATGTTGAACAATTTGCTAACGACCGTTGTTACGCCGTCGAAATGCCCGGGCCGGCGGCTGCCGCACAGTTCATTGCTGAGCTGGGCCGCCGTTACGCGGGTCAGGCCAGCCATGCCGTGAGGGTACATTTCTTCTACTGTGGGGGCGAACAACAGGTTGCAACCTGCTTGCAGGAGTGTTTCCTGATCGGCCGCGAGGGTGCGCGGGTAGGTATCCAGGTCTTCGTTGGCGCCGAACTGCAACGGGTTGACGAAAATACTCGCCACAACGAAGTCGGCCTGCTGAGCGGCGGTGGTCACCAACGCTGCGTGGCCGCTGTGCAGATTGCCCATGGTGGGCACGAGGCCAATTTGTTTACCTTCGCTACGGGCGCGGGCGACTGCAGCGCGCAATTCGCGAACGGTTTTTACTGTGTTCATGCAGAGAATCCGTGTTCGGTACCAGGAAAACTGACGGCTTTGACTTCAGCCACGTAAGCGCTGAGTGCCGATTGAATGTCGGGTTGCCCCGTCATGAAATTCTTTACAAATTTGGGTACGCGTCCAGTCAAGGACAGGCCGAGCATGTCGTGCAGCACCAAAACCTGGCCGTCAGTGTCGCTGCCAGCGCCAATGCCGATCACCGGGATTTTGACCGCAAGGGTGATTTCCCGGGCCAGCTCGCTCGGCACGCATTCGAGCAGCAACATGGCCGCGCCTGCTTGTTCCAGAGCGATAGCATCGGCGCGCATTTGACGGGCCTGAGCTTCATTGCGGCCCTGGACTTTGTAACCGCCCAATACGTTTACAGTTTGCGGGGTCAGGCCCATGTGTGCACACACGGGAATGCCGCGCTCGGTCAGCACACGGATGGATTCAGCGAGCCAGACGGCACCTTCGACCTTGACCATATGTGCGCCGGCTTTCATCAGCTCGGCGCTGTTGTTCAAGGTTTGCTCGAGTGTCGCGTTGGCCATGAAGGGCAGGTCGGCGAGAATCAGTGCGTCCTGGTTGCCGCGTTTGACGCTGGCCACGTGGTACGCCATTTCTGCGGTAGTGACTGGCAGCGTGCTGTCATGCCCTTGCAGAACCATGCCCAAGGAGTCGCCCACCAGTAACACTTCCACTCCGGCCTGATTACAGACGTGGGAAAAGGTGGCGTCATAGCACGTCAGCATGGTGATTTTTTCACCTTTTTGCTTAAGGCTTTGCAGGGTGGTCAGGGTGATAGCCGGCATGAAAAAGGATCCTCGTCAGGCAGTGTGATAACCACAGTGCGTTACGCACGTGATTGATCGTATAAGCAGGAACACCTTTATGGACGGTGCTTATAAAGCCTGCTTTTCACATTGCGCCGCCCAATGGACGGCAGCGGGACGCCTATAGTCGTGACGGGAACACTGGAAGTCAATTAGAGGTGTTACCGCGGGTGTGTTACCGGGATCATTGATTCGTTTCAGCTTAAGGTTCGAGGCGCTCAAGACCGACAAACGGGCAGTCTGCCAGCAACTGTTCGAGGCTACGGCCATCGGCGAGCGTCAGCGACGCAGGCGCCAGTTCGGCCAATGGATACAAAACGAAGGGCCGGGCGTGCATGTGGTAATGCGGAACTTTGAGTCTGGGCTCGTCGATCAGTCGATCACCGAACAGCAGGATGTCCAGGTCCAGAGTGCGCGGCCCCCAGCGTTCATGGCGTTCGCGACCTTGATCCAGCTCGATGGCTTGCAGCGCATCCAGCAAGTCCAGAGGTGCCAGCGTGCTGTCGATGGCTGCCACGGCATTGGTGTAACGCGGCTGGCCGGGTAGCAACGAGTCGCTTTGATAGAACGCCGACACCCCCACGAAACGGGAGTCTGGCAGTTGCGTCAGCGCCTGCACAGCGCTGCGCAATTGGTCTGCCGGGGCAGCCAGATTGCTGCCCATGCCGATGTAGATTCGTTCCATCGCTTACTCGTCCGCGCCAGCGCTGCGTTTGCGCTTACCGGCGCTACTGGTGCGGCGGCGTTTACGCGGGGCAGCCCCGGAGCCGTCATCTTTGCTGTTGCTCAAGTCGCGGATCATATCGCGGCGGCCGCTTTCATTGGCGTCCTGATACTCAGTCCACCACTCGCCTAAGCCATTGGTCTGCTCGCCAGCGCTTTCACGCAACAGCAAGAAGTCATAGCCCGCACGGAAACGCGGGTTGTCCAGCAACATGTCAGCACGTTTGCCACTGCGACGTGGCAGGCGTTCTTGCATGTCCCAGATCTCACGAATCGGCATGGTGAAACGCTTGGGAATGGCAATCCGCTGACACTGCTCGGCGATCAGTTCGTGGGCAGCTTCCTGCATGGCTGGAATAGGCGGCATGCCACGGTCTTGCAGGCGCAATACGCGGGCAGGCAACGCAGGCCACAGCAACGCGGCAAACAAGAAGGCCGGGGTCACAGGCTTGCCCTGCTTGATCCGCAGATCGGTGTTGCGCAAGGCTTCGCTGATCAGGGTGTGGGTGTACGTCGGATTGTGTTCCAGTGCTTCGGCGCTTGCCGGGAACAGTGGATCGAACAATTCAAGGTCGACCAGCATTTCAAACGTGTCGCTGGCATTGCCGGAGAGAAACAGCTTCAACACTTCTTCGAACAGCCGTGCTGCCGGGATCTCACGCAGCATGGGAGCCAGGTCGCGGATGGGGGCTGCCGTGTGTTTTTCGATACCAAAGTCGAGCTTGGCGGCAAAACGCACAGCGCGCAGCATGCGCACCGGATCTTCCTGGTAGCGCTGTTGCGGATCACCGATCAGGCGCAGCAAGCGGTTGCGAATGTCGTGCACGCCATTGGCGTAATCGAGAATGCGTTCGCTGACCGGGTCGTAGTAGAGGGCATTGATCGTGAAGTCACGACGCTGAGCATCTTCTTCAAGGGTGCCGTAAACGTTGTCGCGCAAAATACGCCCGCTTTCGTTACGAGAGGACTGATTGCTGTCTTCCTCTTCGTCGTTTTGCGGGTGATTGGCTCGGAAGGTCGCGACTTCAATGATTTCGCGACCAAAGTGGATGTGCACCAACTTGAACCGCCGACCGATGATTCGCGCGTTGCGAAACTCTGCACGCACCTGTTCAGGGGTAGCGCTGGTGGCGACGTCGAAGTCTTTAGGGGTGATGTTGAGCAGCATGTCGCGTACACAGCCGCCGACCAGGTAAGCCTGGTAACCGGCGTTCTGCAGGCGCTCGACAATATTGACCGCGTAACGGCTGAATTGGGCGCGTTGCAGCGAGTGTTGGCTGCTGTTGAGCACTTCAGGAGTGCTACGCAGTTGTTGCGTGCGACGCTTGGGAGAACGGAGTGACTGGAACAGCTTCTTCAGCATGGGATGCACTGTTTGAAGGAATGTTCGGCCAAAACGAAGAATGACCGCATGATGGGCGGGGATTCTAGCATTTAGTCAGGGGATGGTGTAGGAAGCTGAGCCGCTCTTGTGACCGAAGCGCTACGCGGCGAGTAGAAATAGCGGCAAGAAAGGCGAGCCAGACAGTCAGAGGATTTTGTCGAATCGCAGGAAGCACAAGGGGAGCCGAAGCTCCCCCAGAATTAGTTGCATGCTCTATTTTTATTATGTTTTTCGGGCTTTTTGTTTTTATTAAGTGCCCTGGCTACAAAGGTTTTGCCTGTGTAGCCCTCTCAAATTGAGAGATAAGAGCAAACGGATTGCTTTGGTCGCTGTGTTGATGTGATCAAAGATCCAACTAGTTCAGGCTCTGCTTTAAGTGCAGTTTTTGTTGTTCTCTGCCTAGTCGTGGGGCAAGCCCCATTTACAACGCCTCTCCAAAACAATCAGTTAGCTGCGCCTCCGCCGTGTTGTTTTTGTTATGCGTGAGCCGATACGTCTTATTTTTATTGTGTGTTGCTGTGATTCTTATTGTTCTTGTACGAATACATATAGCAGGGGTCGTGCCAACTTTTGCGCGGCCTAGCAAAATAAGGGGTTTTGGCGGTTTTGACTTTTTTACGGACCAAAAAAAGCCGGGGGTTCGTTACCGTAATCCCCGGCTTTTGTTACGTTTTAGATGGCGGTAACAGTTTTTTTACCGTCTTGCGTGTTACCTGACTCAGTTTTCGCTGGCAACCCCGGTTTTTCGGCGCGGAATACCCAGGCGCTGGCGCCGTTCCCACAGGCATTTGCGGCTGACCCCTAGTTTGCGGGCCAGTTCGGTCTCGGTCATGTGGTCCTGGTGTTCCAGGACAAAGTGCTGGAAGTAGTCTTCCAGTGACAGGTCTTCGGTCGGATCCAGGCTGGTGTTACCGCTGCTGATGCTCTGCTGCGGGGCCAGGCCGATGAAGTCGTCGTCTTGCAAGTCGCTCAGTTCAATGTCGATGCCCAGTAGATCAGCCGAAATTTCCGGGCTTTCGCACAGGATAACGGCGCGCTCTACGGCGTTCTCCAGTTCGCGAACGTTACCCGGCCACGTGTAATGGCTGATGGCACGCTCTGCGTCTGGGGCGAATTTCAAGTCGGTACGGCCAACGCGGGCGCTTTGGCGGGCGAGGAAGGCGTGGGCAATTTCGTTGACGTCAGCGCCTCGTTCACGCAAGGCGGGCAGCTTGAGTGCGATGACGTGCAGGCGGTAGTACAAGTCTTCGCGGAACTGGCCGACCTTGGCCAGGTTTTTGAGGTCTCGGTGGGTCGCCGCGATCAGGCGTACATCGACCTTTTGCGATTGCACCGAGCCGACGCGGCGAATTTCGCCTTCTTGCAGGACGCGCAACAGGCGCGCCTGGGCTTCAAGTGGCAGTTCACCGATTTCATCGAGGAACAAGGTGCCGCCATCGGCCGCTTCGACCAATCCGGCACGCCCTGCGCTGGCGCCGGTAAATGCGCCTTTTTCGTGTCCGAACAATTCTGATTCGATCAGCGATTCGGGAATGGCTGCGCAGTTGACCGAAATCATGGGGGCCTTGGCGCGCTTGGACAGATTGTGCAGGGCGCGTGCGACCAGCTCTTTACCTGTACCAGATTCACCTTGAATCAATACATTGGAGTCGGTAGGCGCCACTTTGCGAATCTTGCTGTACATGTCGAGCATCGGCGGGCACGAGCCAATAATGCCAATTTCACCGTTGCTGTTGTCCACAGTGCTTTTTTCGGCGCTGTCGGCCTTGTTCGCCGGGCGTTCAGCGGCCACGTTCTGCAGGTGTTGACGGTCTCGCAGAATACGCGCGACGGCTTGCAGCATTTCGTCGTGATCAAAGGGTTTGGCGATGTAATCGACCGCGCCCATCTTCATCGAGTCTACGGCTGAACGCAGGCTTGCATAGCTGGTCATGATCAGCACCGGCTTGCCTTGCCCCAGCTTGATCAGCTCGGTACCTGGCGCTCCTGGCAGGCGCAAATCGCTGACAATCAAGTCGAACGAGGGAATGCTGAAACGCTCTTGCGCTTCCTGAACCGAGCCAGCTTCGCTGACCTGGTACTGATTACGCTCCAACAGACGGCGCAACGCGGAGCGGATGATTGTTTCGTCTTCGACGATCAAAATATGCGGCATTGATTCGGTTCTCTCGACGGTCTCAGTTCACAGCGGACGTCGCTTCGACATGACGCGGTAGTGTCACCCGGATACGGGTTCCGCGTTGGCTTTGAATGTCAGCCGGGCTGTCGATGGTGATTTGTCCATAATGCTCTTCAACGATGGAATAGACCAGTGCAAGGCCCAGGCCGGTGCCTTCGCCAGGGTCCTTGGTGGTGAAGAAAGGTTCGAACAATCGGTCCATGATGTTCTTCGGAATACCGGTGCCTTCGTCTTCCACGATCAGGTCGACCGTGTGTTCGCTGGCTTCGCTTTTGACGCGTACGGCACTGCCTGCAGGCGAGGCGTCGCGGGCGTTTGACAGTAAATTGATCAGCACCTGAGCCAGCCGTTGCGGGTCGCCGTCGACCCAATGGTCGGGATCGCACAGGTTATAGAACTGGACTTCAAAATTGCGCCGGTTCAGGGCTAGCAGACCAATTGCATCCTGAGCGACTTCGGCCAGACAGACGGGCTCGTCGTTGTGCTGATGACTGCCGGCGTGGGCGAAGCTCATCAACGACTGCACAATGCGCGAAATACGTTTGGTCTGTTCAAGAATCTGGCTGCTGATTTCGGTCAGCTCGCTGTCGTCTTCGCGCTCTTCGCGCAGGTTTTGCGCCAGGCAGGCGATGCCGGTTACCGGGTTACCGATTTCATGGGCCACACCCGCCGCCAGTCGACCGATGCTGGCCAGACGCTCGGAGTGCACCAATTTGTCTTCGAGCATTTGTGTTTCAGTCAAATCTTCAACCAGTAACACCAGACCACTGTTGCCCGGCGCCAACGGTTCATCAATAGCCGCCTTGTGCAGGTTTAACCAGCGCGTCTGACCGTCCAGCGCCAAGTGCTGTTTGTGCAAGTGCTCGTCGGGCAGGTCGATAAAGCCTTGCAGCAGTTCACGCCACGGGTTGGCCAGGGTACTCAGGCGCGAACCCACGACGCGTTGCGCAGGAATGCCCGTCAGCTCTTCCATGGCCTTGTTCCACATCAGGATCTCTTGATCCTTGGCCAGTGAGCACACGCCCATTGGCAGCTCTTGCAGCGTTTGACGGTGATAGCGGCGCAGGGCATCGAGTTCGGCGGCGAGCCCGGTCAGGCGCGAGTGGTAGTCCTCCAGTCGGCTTTCGATGAAATGAATGTCTTCGGTAACGTAGTTCTCGCCGCCTGATTTATAGGGCAGGAAGGTTTCGACCATGTCTTGGGCAACGCTTGGGCCCATAAGGCCTGACAGGTTGGCTTCGATTCGGTCACGCAGACGGCGCAAGGCATAAGGGCGGCGCTCGTCGAACGGCAAATACAGGTCACGCAAGGCTTGCTCGACTTCTTTCTGCGCGGCTTTGGCGCCCAAAGGCTTGGCCAGTTGGGTGGCGAACTCTTGCGGAGAGGCCGCATGCAATTCGCGACGCTGCGGGCGGCGAACGTTATCCACAGCGCAGGCTTCGGCGGCACTGGCTTCTTCGGGGCTGGCGTTGGTGAACAAGGAGATCAGGGTAAACATCAGCACGTTGGCGGCGAGCGAGGCAATGGCTGCCATGTGCCAGCTGGTATCGTCCAGCACGTAGATCATGTCCAGCCACGGGATGTAGAAACCCTGGAAGTTGCCAATCAGCGGGAACAGCATGCTGACCATCCACACCATAATCCCGGCCAGTAAACCCGCTATAAAGCCGCGTCGGTTAGCGGTGGGCCAGTACAGGACCGAGAGCACGCCCGGCAAGAATTGCAACGTGGCGACAAAGGCCACGATGCCGAGGTTGGCCAGATCCTGCTCGGCGCCCAGCAGCAGGTAGAACCCGTAGCCGGCCATGATGATGGCCACAATCAGTGCGCGGCGGGTCCACTTTAGCCAGCGGTAGATGTTGCCTTCTGCGGGCGGCTGGTAAAGCGGAAGCACCAGATGGTTCAGTGCCATGCCCGACAGCGCCAGCGTGGTGACGATAATCAACCCACTGGAAGCCGACAATCCGCCCACATAAGCCAGTAAGGCCAGGGGTTTGCTGTTGGCGGCGATGCCGATACCCAGGGTGAAGTATTCGGGATTGGTGGTGGCACCCAGTTTGAGCCCGGCCCACAGGATGAGTGGCACCGCGAGGCTCATCAACAGCAAGAACAGCGGCAAGCCCCAACTGGCGCTGACCAGCCCGCGAGGGTTGAGGTTCTCGGTGAAGGTCATGTGATACATATGCGGCATCACAATGGCCGAGGCAAAAAACACCAGCAGCAAAGTGCGCCAGGGCCCTTCTTGCAACGGTGTGTGCAGGGCTGCGAGCGCCGCCTGGTTTTGCAGCAGCCACACTTCCAGCTGCTGCGGGCCATCAAATACGCCGTACAGCGCGTAGAGGCCCACTCCGCCAATGGCCGCCAGCTTGATCACCGACTCAAAGGCAATTGCAAACACCAGCCCTTCGTGTTTTTCACGGGTAGCGATGTGCCGTGACCCGAAGAAAATTGTGAACAGGGTGATCATCGCGCAGAAGCTCAGGGCCACACGGTGCTGCACGGGCTCGCGGGTCAGGATGCTGATGGAGTCCGCCACAGCCTGGATTTGCAGGGCCAGCAGGGGTAACACGCCGATCAGCATGAAAATGGTGGTCAGTGCCCCCGCCCAGGAACTGCGAAAACGAAAGGCAAACAGGTCGGCCAGCGATGACAGCTGGTAGGTGCGGGTAATTTTTAAAATGGGATAGAGCAGCACGGGGGCCAGCAGAAACGCTCCGGAAACCCCGAGGTAGCTGGACAAAAAGCCGTAGCCGTATTCATAAGCCAGGCCCACGGTGCCGTAGAAAGCCCAAGCGCTGGCATACACGCCCAGTGACAAGGTGTAGGTCAGCGGGTGACGAATGATGGCCCGCGGGATCATGCCGCGTTCACTGATCCACGCCACACCAAACAGCACCAGCAAGTAGGCGGCGCTGACCAGCACCATCTGGGTCAGGCTAAAGCTCATCGGCATCTTTTTGGCTCTGAAGAATAAAGGTCACAACGATCAGAATCAGCCAAAGCAGATACGGCCTGTACCAGGCGCCCGTCGCGTCAATCCACCAATCCATGATGGCGGGGGAAAACAGGTAAATCCCGACAACCAGCAACAGGACCAAACGATAGATATACATCCTGCCCTCACTTTTGCTGGCCGCATGCCCTAAAAACGTGCGGCGATGGTAACGGATGGCTGGCAACCTGCAAGGGGTGTCAGCGTAATTGCGCTTCGGCCAGGGTGAGCGTGCGCGGTATTCGTTCGGCATTCCAGTGTGCGATGCCCCAATCGAGGATTTCACGCGGGCTGGCGCCAGTCAGGTACGCGTCGGGAGCCTGCCCCAATGTGCGCAAGGCACGAAGCAGCAAGGGGGATGCCTGTTCGGGGGGCAGCGGCGGTGAACGGTATGACTTGCCGAGCTTGTGGCCGTCCGGCTGTACGATCAGCGGCACGTGCAAATAGCGAGGTTGCGGCAAGCCGAGCAGTTCTTGCAGGTAGAGCTGACGCGGCGTGGAGTCGAGCAGGTCGGCGCCACGGACAATATCGGTCACGCCTTGCCAGGCATCATCGAGCACTACGGCTAATTGATAGGCGTACAGCCCGTCGCGGCGACGAATCACAAAGTCGCCGACGTCCCGGCCCAAATGCTGGCGGAATACGCCTTGCACGCGGTCTTCAAATGCATATGCCAGCTCGGGGACACGCAAACGTATGGCGGCGTTTTCCATCGAGTGACCCGCGTTGCGGCACAACCCCGGATAAATCCCGTTATAGCCTTCGAGTTGCTTGCGAGAACAGGTGCAGGCGTAGGCCAGGCCTTGGTTGAAGAGCCGATCCAACACCTGCGCGTAGGCGTCGTTGCGTTCGCTTTGGCGAACCAGCTCGCCGTCCCACTCAAAACCATAGCGTTGCAGCGCATCCAATATCGCGGCTTGGGCGCCAGGCATTTCGCGCGGAGGATCGAGGTCTTCCATACGCAACAGCCAGCGGCCACCGACGGAGCGGGCATCAAGGTAAGAGGCGAGGGCGGCTACCAGCGAGCCAAAGTGCAGATGGCCACTGGGCGTTGGGGCAAAACGCCCGATGTATGAGGGGAGGGGAGAGGCGGTCATGGCATAGATCCTGTAGCCGCTGCCGCAGGCTGCGATGGGTGCGCAGCAGCCCTGGTGTTTTGAAGGCCCTTCGGTCCTTATCGCAGCCTGCGGCAGCGGCGACAGAGCTGGGTGACCAAATCTCACAAACGAAAATGGGGCGTTCGCACGCCCCATTTGTTCAAGCCGACGATTATTTGCCGACTTGTTTTTCCTTGATTTCAGCCAAGGTTTTGCAGTCTACGCACATATCCGCTGTGGGACGTGCTTCGAGCCGGCGGATACCGATTTCGACGCCGCAGGACTCGCACCAACCGTATTCTTCGTCTTCGATCAGTTGCAAGGTCTTGTCAATTTTCTTGATTAGCTTGCGCTCGCGATCGCGGGCACGCAGTTCCAGGCTGAATTCTTCTTCCTGGCTAGCGCGGTCAGCTGGATCAGGGAAGTTGGCCGCTTCGTCTTTCATGTGATCAACGGTGCGGTCGACTTCCTGCATCAAGTCCTGTTTCCACTTTTGCAGAATTTTGGTGAAGTGCTTGCGCATGGGCTCGCCCATGTACTCTTCACCCTTCTGTTCAACGTAGGGTTCGAAGCCGCTAAGTTGACTATTCTGTTGCTTTGCTTGTGTGGGCATGAAATGGACCGCCTCTCATTCTTCTAATCCATTGCGCAGGATTGCAACATCACCGACACCTGCCGGCCCTGCGGCTGCAAGCGGGCGAACTTACCAGATCAAATCGGGCCGCGCTACTCCCGGTTGTCTAGCCCATTGTCAGTTGTTGTGTACAGAGCCTGTGATGCTTGAGATTAGTGGCTAATTAATAATTTTAGTCGAGCTATGACCGACGCTTGCGTCGTTTGGTTCTAGTCACAGGCAGTCTAAGACTCTATTTCGCTCTCCCTTGTGACAGTGCTTGGGTAGAATCGGGCTTTTGCTTACCCAGGAAGGCAGGCTCATGGCTCAGTCTTACAGTGCGCGCAGTCGCGCGATTGAACCGTTCCACGTGATGGCGTTGTTGGCGCGTGCCAACGAGCTGCAAGCGGCGGGGCACGATGTGATTCACCTGGAGATCGGTGAGCCGGACTTCACCACGGCTGAGCCGATTATTGCGGCTGGTCAGGCGGCGCTGGCTGCTGGCAAGACGCGTTATACAGCCGCGCGCGGCCTGCCTGAGTTGCGCGAAGCCATTAGCGGGTTTTACCAGCAACGCTATGGCCTGAATATTGACCCTTCCCGCATTCTGATTACTCCTGGAGGCTCCGGTGCTTTGCTTTTAGCTAGCAGCCTACTGGTTGACCCCGGTAAACACTGGCTACTTGCGGATCCGGGTTACCCATGTAACCGACACTTCCTACGCTTGGTCGAAGGTGCCGCGCAGTTGGTTCCGGTCGGTCCCGACGTTCGTTACCAACTGACCGCCGATTTGGTCGAGCGGTACTGGGATCAAGACAGCGTAGGAGCGTTGGTGGCTTCGCCGGCCAATCCGACGGGCACGATTTTAAGCCGTGATGAGCTGGCTTCGCTGTCGGCGGCCATCAAGGCGCGCAACGGTCATTTGGTGGTGGACGAGATCTATCACGGCCTGACGTATGGCTGCGAGGCGGCCAGCGTGCTGGAGGTAGATGACGGTGCGTTTGTGCTCAATAGCTTCTCCAAATATTTCGGTATGACGGGCTGGCGCCTGGGCTGGCTGGTGGCACCGCCTGAGGCCGTGGCCGATCTGGAAAAGCTCGCGCAGAACCTCTACATCAGCGCCCCGAGCATGGCGCAGTACGCTGCGCTGGCCTGTTTTGAGCCGCAAACGCTGGCCATTCTGGAAGAGCGCCGTGCCGAGTTTGGGCGTCGCCGCGATTTTCTGTTGCCGGCTTTGCGTGAGCTTGGGTTCGGCATTGCGGTTGAGCCCGAAGGTGCGTTCTATCTGTATGCCGATATCAGCGCGTTTGGCGACGATGCATTCGCTTTTTGCCGGCACTTCCTGGAAACGGAGCACGTAGCGTTCACACCTGGGTTGGATTTTGGTCGTTTTCAGGCTGGGCACCATGTTCGCTTTGCCTACACTCAAAGCCTGCCGCGCTTGCAGGAAGCCGTTGAGCGGATCGCTCGTGGCCTGCGCAGCTGGAAAAACTGATGCAGTTCTCACCCGCGTTAGAAGAAGGACGCCTGCTCAAGCGCTACAAGCGTTTTTTGGCGGACATTGAGACCGCCACGGGCGAGTTGCTGACCATCCACTGTCCAAATACGGGCTCGATGCTCAATTGTATGGTGGAGGGCGGGCAGGTTTGGTTCAGTCGCTCCAATGACCCCAAGCGCAAGTTGCCAGGCACCTGGGAAATCAGCGAAACCCCGCAAGGACGGCTGGCGTGTGTGAACACCGGACGTGCCAACCGTTTGATTGAGGAAGCGCTGTTGGCGGGCGTCATCACCGAGTTGAACGGTTTTACCGCGCTCAAGCGTGAAGTGGCTTACGGACAGGAAAACAGCCGGATTGATTTTCGTCTGGAGTACCCGGACGGTTTTGCCTTTGTCGAGGTTAAAAGCGTCACGCTGGGGTTTGATGACACGCGGGTGGCCGCTTTTCCCGATGCAGTCACACAGCGAGGCGCCAAACACTTGCGTGAGCTTGCCAGTTTGGCCCGTGACGGTGTGCGGGCCGTGCAGTTGTACTGCGTCAATCTCACCGACATCGACGCCGTGCGCCCGGCACAAGAAATCGATCCCGGTTACGCCCAAGCCCTGCAGGAAGCCGTCGCCGCCGGGGTCCAGGTGCTGGCTTATGGTGTAAGTCTTAGCTCTGATGCCGTTGTGGTTGATCGCCGGTTAGGCGTCATCCTCTGATTCTTCTGATGTTATCCAGATTCCTTGATGGTCTTCGCGGCAATTAAGGGCTGTCAGAAACTGCCCGGCACAAGGCCCGGCCACGCATTCCCCGGTCTCAATCAAAAACAGCGCGGCGTGGGTCGCGCACTGAATCAGGCTGGCGCTGGGGTCGAGGAACTGATTGGGGTGCCACTCCAACGGTACACCGCGATGCGGGCAGCGGTTTTTGTAGACATAGACCTGGCCGTCTCGGCGAACCGCGAACACGCGTGTCGCGTCCTGTTCGAAACCCAGGCTGGCGCCTTCGGCCAGCGCTTCAGAGGGGCATAAAAACGTCATTGCAATCCTTAACCTACTCTGTTGATTGGGGTAGATAGCGCGCAAGGGGTTGGTTAAGAGGTTGACGCGCAAATGCAAACAATTATCAAATGGCCGCTTGCTCTGCGATGTGCTGTTTTGACTGCGCGGCAAAACTGTTGTCCCGTTGTGCCCTCTTATCAAGGAACGCCCTCTATGCGCTTGAGTACCCGCCTGACAATGCTTTGTGCAGGCCTTGTGATCAGTCATGCCAGTTTGGCTGGTGAGTTGCCACAACGTTGGGTCAGCGCTGGGGGCGCGCTTTCTGAGTGGGTCAGCGCATTAGGTGCAGAGTCTAAATTGGTTGGGGTCGATACCACCAGTCAGCATCCTGAATCACTTAAATCCCTGCCCAGTATTGGCTATCAGCGTCAGCTCTCGGCGGAAGGGATTTTAAGTTTGAAGCCGGACGTTTTGATCGGCACAGACGAAATGGGGCCACCCCCAGTTGTGGCGCAGATTCGCAATGCGGGTGTCTTGGTCGAAATGTTCTCAGCAGAGCCTGACCTGGCGAGCTTGCAGGGCACGCTTACGCATTTGGGGCGGCTGCTTGGTGAGGAGGCGCAGGCGGCGCAGTTGTTCAAGGCTTATCAACAACAGCTGGACGAGCACCAGCAGCAGGTCAAACAGGCGCAGACGAATCACTCGTCACCCGGCGTGCTGCTATTGCTCGGGCATGCAGGTGGCAAGCCGTTGATCGCTGGCAAAGACACCGCAGCAGATTGGCTGCTGACTCAGGCAGGCGGGCACAACCTGGCGACTCACACCGGCTACAAACCTTTTTCCGTCGAAGCGCTGGCAGGTCTGGACCCTGAAGTGCTGGTATTTGCAGACCGCAGCCTCACCGGGGAGCAGGCACGTAAAGCGCTGATGAAGCAGAACCCTATTCTGGCTTCGTTCCGTGCCGTCAAAGAGGGCCGCATTTATGAGTTGGACCCAACGCTTCTGGTGGGCGGCCTGGGCCCTCGTTTGCCGGCCAGTTTGAAGCAATTGACCGCTAAGTTTTACCCTGCGACTTCGGCCAATCCATGAGAACGCTGGTTAAACCGCGTCCTTTGTTTATTGGGCTGAGTGCGCTGTGCATGCTTGCAATCTGGTTGTCACTGGCGCTGGGGCCGGTCAGCTTGCCGCTATTTGACACGTTGCGGGCTGCACTGCGTTTGATCGGCGTGCCGATTCAGGGTGAAGGGTTGGAGCAAGCCGAGTTGATTCTGGGGCAGATTCGTTTGCCTCGGACACTCCTCGGACTGGCGGTCGGCGGGGTGCTGGCGCTGTCAGGTGTGGCCATGCAAGGACTGTTTCGTAACCCTCTGGCCGACCCGGGTTTGGTGGGGGTGTCCAGTGGCGCCGCGTTAGGGGCGGCGATTGCGATTGTTGGCGGTGCGGCATTTGGCGGACTGCCAGATGTCATGGGGCCGTATTTGCTGTCGCTCTGTGCATTTCTCGGTGGGTTGGGTGTGACTGCGTTGGTGTACCGGCTTGGTCGACGTAACGGTCAGACCAATGTCGCGGTGATGTTGCTGGCGGGTATCGCGTTGACGGCGTTGGCCGGCTCTGCCGTCGGGTTGTTTACGTACCTGGCCGATGACGCAACGTTGCGCACATTGACGTTCTGGAATCTGGGCAGCCTGAACGGCGCCAGTTATTCACGTCTGTGGCCTTTGCTGATTGTCACTGCGGGGGTTGCCTTGTGGCTGCCGCGCCGCGCCAGTGCGCTCAATGCGTTGTTACTGGGTGAGTCTGAAGCCAATCATTTGGGCGTCAATGTCGAGGGCCTGAAGCGTGAGTTAGTGTTTTGCACCGCATTGGGCGTCGGTGCGGCGGTGGCCGCGGCAGGCATGATCGGTTTTGTCGGCTTGGTGGTGCCGCACTTGGTACGACTGCTGGCGGGCCCTGATCATCGGGTGTTGTTGCCCGCGTCGATATTGGCTGGCGCAGCTTTGCTGCTCTTTGCCGATCTGATTGCGCGCCTGGCCTTGGCCCCGGCAGAACTGCCGATTGGTATTGTGACTGCGTTTTTGGGCGCGCCGTTTTTCCTTTTCTTGCTGTTGCGAGGCCGCCACTGATGCTACGCACAGAACATTTGCAGATTCGCCGCGGTTCAAAAGTGGTATTGGCTGATGTCACCCTCGATGTTCGTCCGGGCGAAGTATTGGGCGTACTGGGTCCAAATGGCGCGGGTAAAAGCACGCTGTTGGCGGCGTTGTGCGGGGAGTTGGCACCGACCCATGGGCAAGTCTGGCTCGATGATCAGGCCTTGAGTCACTGGAAGGGCGGCGAGCGGGCGCAACGTCTTGCTGTGTTGCCACAAACCTCGACCCTCGACTTCGGGTTTCGTGTTGAAGAAGTGGTGGGCATGGGCCGCTTGCCGCATCAGACCGGGAGCGTGCGTGACGCCGAGATTATCTGCGCGGCCTTGCAAGCGGCGGATGTCGAACATCTATCAGGTCGCAGCTATCTGGCTTTGTCGGGCGGAGAGCGTCAGCGGGTTCATCTGGCGCGAGTGCTGGCGCAATTATGGCCAGGGCAAAATGGGCAAACGTTATTGCTCGATGAGCCAACCTCGATGCTTGATCCTTTGCATCAGCACACAACCTTGAAAGCTATCCGCGCATTCGCCGATCTCGGTGCCGCGGTATTGATCATCCTGCATGACTTGAACCTGGCTGCGCGTTATTGCGATCGCCTGCTACTGCTTGAAGACGGGCGCCCACGTGCGCTGGATTGCCCGCAACAGGTGTTGCAGCCGCAGTTGCTCAAAGCCGTGTTTGGTCTGGATGTATTGGTGCAGCCGCACCCTGAGCTAGGTCATCCAGTGATTATTGCGCGCTAGCAGGTTGATGCCTGCCTCCTGCGTGAGGGGCTTACCCGCGATGGCCACTGCGCGGTTTGACAGAGGAACCCTATCGTCTGTATCGCTGGTAGCCAGGCTCCTTCAGAATTTTCGCTGCATTTGAAACACTACTCGCTTAACTGACCGGCATTGCGCGAGCCGATAGCTGGTTTGCAGACAGCTTTTCAGTAGGCAAAAAAAGACCCGGCAAGAGCCGGGTCAAATAACCGTGATTAGCCTGATGAGGAGATTTTCTGAGAGTCCGAACCAAGGGCTTTTCAGAAGATCGGCTGGCCTCGCGACCAGATGGCGTAATAATAACAATTCTCATTTCCGTGTCAACACCTGTTTTTGAGCTTTTTTAGCGGCCCCGATAAACGGTGTTTGCTAACTTTTTTTCAGTGTCGACAAACTCTCCACTTGCTTGTTCAGAAACACTTTTCGCTCCGTCGGTATATCGTTCCAGTGAACGTCCAGCAGGGCTCCTTCAATGGCATACAGCAGCACTTTCGATGCTCGGAACCCTCGAGCCTTGACGGCTCGGTAGGCATCAACGGCCCCAAGGCGCCTTAAGTCCGAGGCACTGTGGATACCCACTGCGTGCAGCCATTGTGCTGAGGTTTTTCCAAGGTTTTTTAGATGCTGGAGTTCATCGTGCATCAGCCCTCCTTGCGACGGCGTGAGCTCAGCGTTTACGAGATAAAACGTATCTGTATGAGTGTAGCGGCTGATAGGAAAGTCGCCGTGCGTTAGTCGTTTTTGGAACAAGCAGGGGGGATAGATGAAGAAGTTTGCGCTAGGCCACTATGAGTAAATGGCTGAGATGCAGAGGCTAGAGCATCTGCCATGCGTTTAAAGTTACAGCCCAACGCCGCGCGGGTATTGAGCTGGGTGTCGTATTTGCTTTATTTGGTGCGGTAGCGCAAACGCGTACCGAAATTAACAGACATCAGAATTTCATCAGCCGTCAGTTCGACCGGGAAATACGCGCCCGAAATTTGCGCATGGGCGAGGCTGGCGCCTTCGATGCACGTATTGCGCAAGTCCACGCCGCGTAGGTCTGCCGAGCGAAAATAGCCATCGGTAAAGTCCACCCCGTCGGCATTTAACGTTCGCAAGTCCAACCCGCGAAAGTCTCCGCCGCGCATATCGATGTGCCCGGGGGGGCGCTGCTGGTTAAACCCGTCGATATCGTCTTTATGCAGTAGTGAGTAGAGCGCCGATTCAAGCAAGGCTGGGCGGCTCATGGGGCGTCTCCTGAGGGATGTGCACGCTAGTATTATAGTGCCACTATTGGTGCGCCGTGAAACCCTTGCAGCTTCACGGCGCGTACCTGCATTTACAGACCAGGCAGGCGTTTGCGGATGTCGCTGATCAGCGTATCGAGGCTTTTGCTGTTGTTGGTTTCAACGCGCTTGCTGCGCAGGATTTCATCCGCACCGAGTGCTTCGCGGCTGGCTTGTTGTGCCTTGACGACTTCGATGGTGGCGTCAGACGGATCGCTGCCAATGCTTTGGCGGTGGGCCAACCAGCCTTCGATCACGGCGTCTGGTGCGGTGCAATCGAGTATCAGGCACGGTACGCCAGTGGCCTCCGCCACTTTGGCTGCGGCATCGCGTTGTTTGCGTGTGAGATAGGTCGCGTCAATGACCACGGGGAAGCCAGCACGCAGAACGATGTCTGCCAGTTCATGTAGTTTGTTGTAGGTAGCAGCGCTGGCGTCGGCGCTGTAAATGCCTTGGCCGACGGCGTTGTCAGTGTTTTGTTCGCCGAACAATTGTTTGCGGACAACGTCGGAGCGCAAACGAATGGCACCCAGCGATTCAACCAGGCGCATGGCAACGGAGCTTTTACCGACAGCCGAAACGCCGTGGGTAATGGTCAGGAAGCGTGAAGGAATCGTGCTGTAGCTTTCCGCCAGGTTGGCATAGTTGCGGTATTGGCGCAGGGTGGCGGCACGCTGAACGGCGCTGGCCTCGGCTGGCATGCTGAACAGACTGACTTTGGCGCGAACCAGAGCCCGGTAGGCTTTGTAGAAGTTCAGCAGCTCAAGGCCCTGATAGTCGCCGGTCAGTTCCAGGTACTGGCTGACAAACCGTCGTGCCAGGGATTTTAGGCCACGGTCTTCAAGGTCCATGGCCAGGAACCCTGCGTCGGCATACACGTCCGTAAAGCGGAAAGGTTCGTTGAATTCGATACAGTCGAAAATCACCACCTTGCCGTCGATTATTGTGGCGTTGCCCAAATGAATATCACCGTGGCACTCGCGGATAAAGCCTTGTGCCTTGCGTTGTTCCAGAAGCGGTTTGAGCCGGGTGAAGCTGGCTTCAGCCCAGGCCTGAAGTGCCTCGAGTTGCTGTAAGTCGGCCTTGTCCGAAAGGAAAGGGCGAATCTGCTCGAAGTTTTGGCGCACCGGCTCCATGACGGCATCGGGGGTGCCTTGGTGGTGTTCCAGCGGAACATGCGGGGCATGAGCATGGAAATGGGCGATTTGCTGGGCCATCTCGTCGATGTGCGCGGCAGTCAGTTCGCCATTGGCTTGCAGTGTGCTCAGCAATTGGCTTTGTGGGAATTGGCGCATTTTTAGTGCGTATTCGATGACTGGGCCATCACCGCCCAGTTGTGGCGCTTCAACGGTGCCGGTGATGGGCAATACGTCGAGGTACAGACCTTCGGTCAGGCGTTGGTTGAGGCGCAGTTCTTCGTTGCAAAAGAATTGGCGGGCGCTGAGTTCGGTGAAGTCAAGAAAGCCGAAGTTAACCGGTTTTTTGAGTTTGTAGGCATAGGGCCCGGTGAGGATGACCCAGGAAATGTGGGTCTCGATAACCTGAAACCCGTCGATTTTATGCGGGTATAAGCTCGGATCTTGTAACGCGGCAATCAGGTTCTGGCTCACAGTCGGTCCTTCTAAGGCGGGAAAATTCGATGCGCCATTATGGCTGTTGACAGCGGTCGTGCAAACCGCCGGACGCGCATGATGATCCTGAGCAAAGTGCGTATAATCCCGCGCCATGACTCGATCTCGATCCCCCCGTACTCGCTCCAAACGTCCTTCTGGCGGCCTTCGGCCCTGGCTGGGCTGGGCCCTGAAGCTCAGCCTGGTTGGCCTGGTTGTGCTGGCAGGTTTTGCTGTTTACCTCGATGCCATCGTTCAGGAGAAGTTCTCCGGCAAGCGCTGGAGCATCCCTGCCAAGGTCTATGCGCGGCCGCTGGAGCTGTTCGTCGGCCAGAAGTTGAGCAAGAACGACTTCCTGACGGAGCTCGATGCGCTGGGCTATCGCCGCGAAAGTGTGGTCAATGGCCCCGGCGCGGCGTCGGTGAATGGCAACACGGTTGACCTCAACACACGCGGCTTCCAGTTTTATGAAGGCGCCGAGCAGGCGCAGCCTGTGCGTGTCCGGTTTTCTGGCGACTATGTATCAGAGCTTTCCGCGACCAATGGCGCCAAGTTACCCGTAGTACGGCTTGAGCCGCTGTTGATTGGCGGTATTTATCCGAAAAACCTTGAAGACCGCATTCTGATCAATATCGATCAGGCCCCACCGTATCTGCTCGATACGCTGGTAGCGGTAGAGGACCGCGATTTTTATCATCACTTTGGCGTGTCGCCCAAGTCGATCATTCGTGCCATGTGGGTCAATACGTCGTCCGGGCAAATGCGCCAGGGTGGCAGTACGTTGACTCAGCAGTTGGTCAAGAACTTTTACCTGACCAACGAACGCAGCCTGACCCGCAAACTGACTGAAGCGATGATGGCGCTGCTGTTGGAGATGCATTACGACAAACGCGAGATTCTTGAGGCGTACCTCAACGAGGTGTTTGTCGGCCAGGACGGCCAGCGTGCCGTGCACGGTTTTGGTTTGGCCAGTCAGTTCTTCTTTAGTCAGCCGTTGTCTGAACTCAAGCTGCACCAAGTGGCGTTGCTGGTGGGGATGGTCAAGGGGCCTTCTGCTTATAACCCGCGTCGTTACCCTGAGCGGGCGCTCGAGCGCCGTAACCTGGTGCTCGATTTGCTGGAGCAGCAGGGTGTAGCCACTGCTGAGCAGGTTGCCGCTGCCAAGAAAATGCCGCTGGGTGTGACCAAGCGAGGCAGTTTGGCGGACAGTTCTTTCCCGGGCTTCCTGGACCTGGTCAAACGTCAATTGCGTGAGGATTATCGCGACGAAGACTTGACCGAAGAAGGCCTGCGGATCTTCACCAGTTTCGATCCGATTTTGCAGATGAAATCTGAAGCGGCTGTAGGCGATACGTTTAAACGTCTGGCCGGGCGTAAAGGTTCGGATGAAGTCGAAGCGGCGATGGTGGTGACCAACCCTGAAACCGGTGAAGTTCAAGCGTTGATCGGCAGCCGTTTGCCGGGCTATGCGGGCTTTAACCGGGCGCTGGATGCGGTACGTCCAATTGGTTCGTTGATCAAGCCGGCGGTTTATCTGACGGCACTTGAGCGGCCGAGCCAGTTCACGCTGACGAGTTGGTTGTCGGATGAACCGATATCGGTCAAAGGTGCCGATGGCCAGGTCTGGACGCCGCAGAACTATGACCGTCGCTCGCACGGTACGATTTTCCTTTATCAGTCGATGATGAACTCCTACAACCTCGGTACTGTTCGGTTGGGACAGCAAGTCGGCGTGCCTAATGTGCTCAAGACGCTTGCGCGGCTTGGTGTTGAGCGTGAGTTTCCGGCGTTCCCATCCATGCTGCTGGGGGCTGGGGCGCTGAGCCCGATGGAAGTGGCGACGATGTATCAAACATTGGCCAACGGTGGTTTCAATACGCCAATGCGCGGAATTCGCAGTGTGTTGACGGCTGAAGGTCAGCCGCTGAAACGTTATCCGTTCCAGATCCAGCAGCGCTTCGATCCGGCGTCTATTTACCTTATTCAGACCGCGATGCAGCACGTGATGCGCGAAGGTACGGGGCGTTCGGTCTATAACGTGTTACCGAAAAATCTCACGTTGGCGGGTAAAACCGGTACCAGTAATGATTCGCGTGACAGCTGGTTTGCAGGTTTCAGTCAGGACTTGCTGGCGGTGGTGTGGCTGGGCCGCGATGACAACGGTAAAACGCCATTTACTGGCGCGAGCGGTGCATTGCAGGTATGGACCAGCTTTATGAGTAAGGCTGATCCATTGCCGCTTGATATGCCGCAGCCGGATAACATTGTTCAGGCCTGGATTGATCCGCATACCGGGCAAGGCTCTGCCGCTGACTGCCCGGGCGCGGTGCAGATGCCGTATATTCGCGGCAGTGAGCCGCCTGCGGGGGCCGGTTGTAGCGCTCAGGCGCCAGCGACAGGCGAAGCCGTGATGGATTGGGTCAAGGGCTGGTTGAATTAAGCAAAGAGGGTTTGACGTGAATAAGTGGTGGATTCCGGCTGTTTCAGCCCTGGCTTTGCTCAATGGTTGCGCCAGCGTGCCACAGGGTTCGATCCCTGTGGTCGATTCCGGTGTTCCGGTGTCGAACAGCGAACGCGTTTCGTCGCAGCGTACGACAAATAGTTACCCGCAGGCTGCCGCGACGCGTGTAACGCAGGCTCAGGCGATTCCTCAGGATTCGGGTGTGGTGGTGATGATCCCGGGTGGTGGTGCGGCCGTTTCGACGCCGATCAGCAGCGAGCCTTTCACGCCAGGGCCTATAACCCCAGGTCCTGCAGCGGTTGCGCCGATCAGCACGGGTAGTTACACGCCGTCAACGACGTACAGTGCTCCAGCACCTATTACGCCGAGCGGGATTCCGTCCAGCAGCAATGGCCTGGCCGCTGATGAGCAGTTGGATGGGCCGGTATTGGCATTGCTGACTACGGCTCAGCAGCAACAGGCGAGTGGCGACTTGAACGGCGCTTCGTCGAGCCTTGAGCGGGCGCAGCGTGTGGCGCCTCGTGAACCGCAGGTGCTTTATCGCCTGGCGCAAGTGCGTATGGCCCAGGGCGATGCAGCCCAGGCTGAGCAGTTTGCTCGTCGTGGTTTGAGCTTTGCCAGTGGCCGTCCGGATTTGCAGGCGAGCTTGTGGGCGTTGATCGCCCAGGCGCGAGACAAGCAAGGTGATGCAGCGGGCGCTGCTTTGGCGCGTCAAAAAGCCAAGGTTAGTCTCTGATGGATGTCCGATTTCCGGCGATTGCCGAACAACTATTGCTGATTGAGCGTGAGTTGCGCGTTCAGGGCTGGTGGGACGAGGAGCCGCCTAGCGCTGAAGCTCTGAACAGTGTTGAGCCTTTTTCTGTCGACACGCTGGACTTCCATCAGTGGTTGCAATGGATCTTTCTGACAAGGATGAAGTTGATCCTTGAACGGGATCTTCCACTTCCCAATGCGTCGGGGATTCTTGAGATGGCCGAGATGGTCTATGCCGATCGGCCACTAGAGAGCCTTGGATTGCGGGCAGCGCTGAAAAAGTTCGACCAATTGATCGTCGACGCTCGTTAATTGCCTGGCTGCCGGTTTTTCCGGCAGTCTTGCGCATATTTCTACCGCTTTGCGCCATTTATGCGAGTTTTATCCCTCCTCAAGTCGGTTTCTTCTATGTTCTCATGCGCTTAGTTGGAAAAAAGCGCAATTATTGCTTGACTTGGAGAGGCTGAAACAGAAGAATCCAAAGTCCGCTGTACAGGGACTGCCAGAAGCAGACCCTCTCAGCAGATCATGAGGCGCATACCCGCGCCGACCTGTTACACCCGCAACGCGTTACCTCGCGCTGGGTGGGAAAACCCCGCAACATTTGGGGACTCCCAATACTTGCTCAGTCAGTGCTGACGTAGTCGGCGACCACCGTCGCTCATGCTCTGCTGAGAAGTAAACCTATTAAGACCCGTTCGTATTTTTGCGCACGGTATTCTGGCGTTTTAGAGGTGAACAACGTGGAGCTTTTATCTGGCGGTGAGATGCTCGTCCGCTTTTTGCGCGACGAAGGTGTCAAATATATTTACGGGTACCCTGGTGGTGCTCTCCTGCATGTCTACGATGCACTGTTCAAGGAACCGGATGTGACCCACATCCTGGTTCGTCATGAACAAGCTGCTACCCATATGGCTGACGGCTATGCCCGTGCTACCGGTAAAGCCGGTGTGGTACTGGTAACTTCCGGGCCGGGTGCTACCAACGCTATCACCGGTATTGCGACTGCCTACATGGACTCCATTCCGATGGTGATCATTTCTGGTCAGGTGCCTAGCACTATGGTCGGGACTGATGCCTTCCAGGAAACCGACATGATCGGTATCTCGCGGCCTATCGTGAAGCACAGCTTCATGATCAAGCATGCGTCGGAAATCCCGGAGGTCATGAAAAAGGCGTTCTATCTCGCGCAATCCGGCCGTCCTGGTCCGGTGGTGGTCGATATTCCGAAAGACATGACCAACCCGGCTGAAAAGTTCGAATACGTTTTCCCGAAAAAAGCCAAGCTGCGCTCTTACAGCCCGGCTGTGCGTGGGCACTCGGGACAAATCCGCAAAGCGGTAGAAATGCTTCTGGCGGCCAAACGTCCGGTTCTGTACGCAGGCGGCGGCGTTATCTTGGGGGGCGGTGCTGCACCGTTAACCGAGCTGGCGAAAATGCTTAACGTTCCCGTGACCAATACGCTGATGGGCTTGGGTGCATACCCGGGCACCGACCGTCAGTTTATTGGCATGCTCGGCATGCACGGTAGCTTCACCGCCAACATGACCATGCATAACGCTGATGTCATCCTGGCTGTGGGGGCGCGTTTTGATGACCGAGTCATCAACGGAGCTTCCAAGTTCTGCCCGAACGCCAAAATCATCCATGTCGATATCGACCCGGCCTCCATCTCCAAGACCATTAAGGCAGACGTGCCGATTGTCGGTCCGGTCGATAGTGTGATGACCGAAATGGTTGCGATCCTCAAGGACATTGGCGAGAAGCCAAACCCTGAAGCGGTAGCTAGCTGGTGGAAGCAGATTGATGAGTGGCGCGGTGATCGCGGCCTGTTCCCTTACGACAAAGGCGACGGTAGCAAGATCAAGCCACAAGCTGTGATCGAGATGCTCTGCGAAGTCACCAAGGGCGATGCTTTTGTGACATCCGATGTGGGCCAGCACCAGATGTTCGCCGCTCAGTACTACCGTTTCAACAAGCCTAATCGCTGGATCAACTCGGGCGGTCTGGGCACGATGGGCTTCGGTTTCCCGGCTGCGATGGGTGTAAAACTGAGCTTCCCAGATGCTGACGTCGCTTGTGTGACGGGCGAGGGCAGTATTCAGATGAACATTCAAGAGTTGTCGACATGCTTGCAGTATGGCCTGCCGGTAAAAATCATCAGCCTGAACAACGGTGTTCTCGGTATGGTGCGCCAGTGGCAGGACATGAATTACGGCAGCCGTCATTCGCACTCTTATATGGAGTCGCTGCCTGACTTCGTCAAATTGGCCGAGGCCTATGGGCATGTGGGTATTCGGATCACCGATCTCAAAGACCTGAAGCCCAAGATGGAAGAAGCCTTCGCCATGAAAGATCGCCTGGTGTTCCTGGATATACAGGTTGATACCAGTGAGCACGTTTATCCGATGCAGATCAAAGATGGCTCCATGCGCGACATGTGGCTGAGCAAGACGGAGCGTACTTAATCATGCGGCACATTATTTCTTTGCTTCTTGAAAACGAACCCGGTGCTCTGTCTCGCGTGGTTGGGCTGTTCTCGCAACGTAACTACAACATCGAAAGCTTGACGGTAGCGCCCACAGAAGACCCGACCTTGTCGCGTCTGACGTTGACGACCGTGGGGCATGATGAAGTGATTGAGCAGATCACCAAAAACCTGAACAAGCTGATCGAAGTGGTCAAGCTGGTGGATTTGTCGGAGAGTGCTCACATCGAGCGCGAGCTGATGTTGGTTAAGGTCAAGGCCACTGGCGCTCAGCGCGCAGAGATCAAACGCACGACGGATATTTTCCGTGGGCAAATCGTTGATGTCAGCGCCAGCGTGTACACCGTGCAGTTGACAGGCACCAGCGACAAGCTCGACAGTTTCATCCAGTCGATTGGTACCGCTTCGATCCTGGAAACAGTTCGCAGTGGCGTGACGGGTATTGCCCGTGGCGACAAAGTACTCAGCATCTAAAACTAACAAGTGCTAATGGCCTGAATGGCCTGGATACATAAAGGAAAATCATGAAAGTTTATTACGACAAAGACTGCGACCTTTCGATCATCCAGGGCAAAAAAGTAGCCATCATCGGTTACGGCTCTCAAGGTCACGCTCAAGCGTGCAACCTGAAAGATTCCGGCGTGGACGTTACTGTCGGTCTGCGTAAAGGTTCGGCTACTGTCGCCAAGGCTGAAGCTCATGGTCTGAAAGTTACTGACGTTGCCAGCGCTGTTGCCGCTGCTGATCTGGTTATGATTCTGACCCCGGACGAGTTCCAATCGTCTCTGTACAAGAACGAGATCGAGCCGAACATCAAGAAGGGCGCAACTCTGGCCTTCTCCCACGGCTTCGCGATTCACTACAACCAGGTTGTTCCGCGTGCTGACCTCGACGTCATCATGATCGCGCCAAAAGCGCCGGGCCACACTGTACGTTCCGAATTCGTTAAGGGCGGCGGCATCCCAGATCTGATCGCGATCTATCAGGACGCTTCGGGCAACGCTAAAAACGTAGCTCTGTCGTATGCAGCTGGCGTCGGTGGCGGTCGTACCGGCATCATCGAAACCACATTCAAGGACGAAACCGAAACTGACCTGTTCGGCGAACAAGCCGTTCTGTGCGGCGGTACTGTTGAGCTGGTTAAAGCTGGTTTCGAAACCTTGGTTGAAGCTGGCTACGCGCCAGAAATGGCTTACTTCGAGTGCTTGCACGAGTTGAAGTTGATCGTTGACCTCATGTACGAAGGCGGTATCGCCAACATGAACTACTCGATCTCCAATAACGCTGAATACGGCGAGTACGTAACCGGCCCAGAAGTGATCAACGCTGAATCCCGTCAAGCAATGCGCAACGCTCTCAAGCGCATTCAAGATGGTGAATACGCGAAGATGTTCATTAGCGAAGGTGCTACCGGTTACCCATCGATGACCGCCAAGCGTCGTAACAACGCTGCTCACGGCATCGAAGTTATCGGCGAGCAACTGCGCTCGATGATGCCTTGGATCGGCGCGAACAAGATCGTCGACAAAGCAAAAAACTAAGTCAGTACGATGCAGAGAAAACGCGGCCTAGGCCGCGTTTTTTCGTTTAAGCGGCGGCTTCTGGTATAAAGCAGGATCGTTTGCGGGTGAGTGTTGGTCTGCAAGCTTCTATTGAAACTTTCCATATCGTTGCAAGGTAATGTCCATGAGCGAACGTCCCGAAGAGCCAAAACAGGCTCCTGACGCCGATAGCCTGCTACCTATCGATGAGCATGTCGAAGAAGGGCATGACGCTGAAGGTCGCAAAGTCCGGCATCGTGGTATCTATCTGCTGCCGAACCTTTTCACGACTGCGAACCTGTTCGCCGGTTTTTATTCGATCATCAGTTCCATGAGTGCCCAAAGCGCCATGAGTGCGGGTGATGCTGCGGGTGCAAGCAAGTATTTTGCGTTTGCGGCCATCGCGATCTTTGTCGCCATGGTGCTGGACGGCCTTGATGGTCGTGTTGCCCGTATGACGCATACCGAAAGCGCTTTTGGCGCTGAATACGATTCCTTGTCGGACATGGTCGCCTTTGGTGTGGCGCCCGCGTTGCTGGCGTTTGGCTGGGCGCTGGGGGACATGGGCAAGGTTGGCTGGATGGTTGCCTTCATTTATGTCGCGGGTGCTGCTTTGCGTTTGGCCCGTTTCAATACGCAGGTCGGAACTGCCGACAAGCGTTACTTCATCGGTTTGGCCAGCCCGGCTGCCGCTGGTGTCGTGGCGGGTATTGTGTGGGCGTTCAGTGATTACGGAATCCAGGGTTCGAAAATGTCATTCCTGGTGGCTTTGCTGGTGGCTGCTGCGGGCATGCTGATGGTCAGCAACATCAAGTACAACAGCTTTAAAGAGTTGGATTTGAAGGGTCGCGTACCCTTTGTCGCGATTCTGGCGGTGGTGCTGGTGTTTGCAGTGGTATTCAGTGATCCGCCGCGCATTCTGCTACTGGCTTTCCTGGCGTATGCCGCATCGGGGCCGATTCAGTATTTATTGCATCTGCGCCGTAACAAAAACGGGCAGTGATGTAATTTCTCCCATACTCCGTAGTCTATTGGTGCATCAGTCCTCCAATACTGCGGAGTTGCCATGCTCATCAAGCTGCCAAAAGCGTCCGACTGCAAAGAGTCGGACGTCACACCTGAAGCCTTCTATCTATCTCGTCGTGCATTGCTGGGCAGCTCGTTTGCAGGGTTAGCCGTGGGTGTACTTGCGCGCTGGGCGAATGCAGAGGAAGCTTCGCGCTATGCGCAGGTTGAACCGGGCAAGGCGCCAGGCTGGTTTGCTGAAAAGCTGCCGCAAACCAAATGGCAAGCGATCACGGTCAAGGGCGAGGCGATCACGCCCTTCAAGGACGCCACGCACTACAACAACTTTTATGAGTTTGGCACTGACAAAGGTGATCCTGCGCAAAACGCTGGTGCTTTGAAAACCGAGCCTTGGACAGTGGTTGTGGACGGGGAGGTTGGTAAGCCTGGGCGTTACGCGCTTGAGGATTTCATGAAGCCTTATCAGTTGGAGGAGCGGATCTACCGTTTGCGCTGTGTTGAAGCCTGGTCGATGGTGATCCCCTGGATGGGGTTTCCATTGTCTGCATTGCTCAGTCAGGTTGAACCGACATCGAAAGCTAAATACATACGTTTTGAAACCTTGCAGGACCCAAAGGTGATGCCGGGCCAGCGTTCGGGTTTTGCTTTGATTGACTGGCCTTATGTAGAAGGTTTGCGTTTGGACGAGGCGATGAATCCATTGGCTATATTGGCGGTGGGGATGTATGGCCGCGAACTACCCAATCAGAATGGTGCTCCGTTGCGCTTGGTGGTGCCGTGGAAGTATGGCTTCAAGAGTGTTAAGTCGATTGTGCGGATCAGCCTGGTTGAGACGCAGCCGAAAACCACTTGGCAGAGCATTGCGGCTGATGAGTATGGTTTCTATGCGAATGTGAATCCGCAGGTCGATCACCCTCGCTGGACTCAGGCCAGGGAGCGGCGTCTGCCGAGCAGTTTGTTCAGTCCGAATGTGCGGGATACGCAGATGTTTAATGGCTATGCGGATGAAGTCGCTTCTTTATATACCGGCCTGGATTTACGGAAGAACTACTGATGCGATTTCCTCTTTGGCGCCTTGGTGTATTCATAGCGGCGGCGATCTGGCCTTTGTATTGGCTCTATGAGGCGTGGAGCTTTGCATTGGGGCCGGACCCTGGAAAGGTATTAGTTGACCGGCTTGGTCTAGGAACACTGGTTTTGCTGCTGGTGACGTTATGCATGACGCCCATGCAAAAGCTGACAGGATGGCCGGGGTGGATTGCCGTCCGGCGCCAAATTGGGTTGTGGTGCTTTGCTTACGTGGTGCTTCATCTATGCGCTTATTTGTTCTTTGTGCTTGGGCTCGACTGGTCGCAGTTGGGGGTAGAGCTACGCAAGCGGCCTTACATTATTGTCGGCAGCTTGGGGTTCCTGTGTTTGCTGGCGCTAGCGGTGACATCCAATCGCTACAGTCAAAGGCGTATGGGGGCGAGTTGGAAAAAGCTCCATCGTTTGGTGTACGTGGTCTTGGGGTTGGGGCTGCTGCATATGTTGTGGATTGTGCGAGCTGACCTTAAAGAATGGTCGATCTATGCCTTTATAGGTGGCTGCCTTATGGTGATGCGGATACCAGCTGTGATGCGTCGAATTGCGCGTCTATATAAGAAGAAACCACAAACTGTCACTTAATTCTGAATTAGCCCTTGACTCAAATTTTCAACGGCCTATAATTCGCCCCACTTCCGGCGCAGTCGAAACGGAAAACTCCTTGTATATCAATGAGTTGGATTGGTTTTAGGCGGTGCAAGCTTCAAGTCATCGAAGCAGGAAATGAGGTGTTGACAGCAGCGTGTAACGCTGTAGAATTCGCCTCCCGCTAACGAGAGATCGAAAGCGCAAGT
>NZ_JBIWEO010000029.1:0-31046 GCF_044762555.1 Pseudomonas sp. NPDC096917
TTACGAAGCCTTGCTGCCGTGGAATTGCTCACCCGCATCGCCTAGCTGAGCGCACCGCCCATCTTGAGTCGGGTGGGGTTTATGGAGCGCTTACGGTCAACGAGAGGGGGGCAGGTCATGCACGGATTGAAGGGTCAAGCGGTGAATGCTCTCGCCCACCAGCACGGTGCAGTGGGCAAAGCGCCGCGAAATCCATTGCACAATGCTCGCGAGCTTTTCGGGATGGAAGTGACTGTTTTCAAGGCTGACACCTAAAAAACAATGGTCTGATGACTCAAAATCATATCGATGCTTAAACGGTGAAACTGAGGCTATTTTTGCGGTGTATTTCAAATTTATGGAAGTGCTGGTCGGAACAATACAGGCGCCGGAAATATGAGTTAAATCGTGCGGCATACTGACTCCTTACCCAAGCGCTGAAAATTTTAGTCTGCGCGCGTTGGCGAGTTATAACGCAATTAATAAAATAGACGCCACCTCGGTGATAGTGTCAAAAGAATGGACGTAATAAATATTAACGGGCTGTTTATTTATAATGGCAGGTTCGGTAATCCGCAACTTTTTGGCGTGTAGTTCATTGCCAATTAATCTGTTTGAATTTACCTACAAACAATTAGAGTGTTGTGAAAGTGTCGTCTTTGTAGGCCTGCGCCGGGTTAGTTGGAGCGAGCTTTTGATCGTGATCTCTTTTAAAAGATCAACAGATCGCGAGTAAGCTCGCTCCTACAGGGGGTTTGCGTTAGTTCAGTGCGTAATTCAGCACGATGCCCACGAAGATCGCCAATCCTGCCCAATGATTGTGCAGGAAGGCTTTGAAGCAGCGCTGCGGTTCGCGGTTGCGGGTGTACCAGAACTCCCACACAAAGCACGCCGCTGCCGCCAGCAAGCCGAGGTGGAACCAGCCGCCCAATTCAAAGTGTGCCCCCGCCAGCAGCAAGCAGCCCAGCGACAAACCTTGCAGGCCAAGGATGATCACGCGGTCGGCGTCGCCAAACAGGATGGCAGTGGATTTGACGCCGATTTTCAGGTCGTCGTCGCGGTCGGTCATGGCGTAGTAGGTGTCGTAACCCACGGTCCACAACAGGTTGGCGATGTACAGCAACCACGCCGCCGCCGGCAGGCTGCCGGTTTCGGCGGTGAAAGCCATGGGCATTCCCCACGAGAACGCCGCGCCCAGAACCACTTGCGGGTAGTAGGTGTAGCGCTTCATGAACGGGTAGCTCGCAGCCAGCGCCAGGCCGCCGAATGACAGCCAGATGGTCGGGGCGTTGGTGCACAGCACCAGCAGGAAGCTGATACCCATGAGCAACGCAAACAGCACCAACGCCTCTTTGCTGCTGATTTTTCCGCTGACCAAAGGCCGTTGTTCAGTACGTTTGACGTGGCCGTCGACCTTGCGATCAGCAAAGTCGTTGATCACACAGCCACCTGCCCGGGTCAGGATCACGCCGAAGACAAAGATCAGCAGGTTACTCAGCGTAGGCACGCCCTTGGCGGCAACCCACAGTGCCCACAATGTGGGCCACAGCAGCAGGTAAATGCCGATGGGTTTGTCCATGCGGGTCAGTTGAATAAAGTCCCAGGCGCGCGGGTTCAAGCGATTGAGTGATTTGAGCAGGCTCACGTACATCAGTTGTTCTCCGACCGGGCACTCAGAGCGGCCCACATGTTAGGTAAGAAGACTTCGGCCACCAACAGGCTCAGCGGGCCGCGGGTAAAACATGAGCGACGCGCCCACAGGCCGTCAGTCTGATCGGCGACCGGTAACCCGTCGCGCGGGTAGTGGCACACCTGCAACGCGCCACGCTTAAAGGCGTTGTCACAAAACAACAACTCGCCCAGTGAGCGAGTCCCCAGTTCGTCCATGTTGAGTCCACCCTCTTGCAGCGCGCTTTTCGCGGCCACGCTTCGAGCAAATACCCAAGGCTGCTGATGGCCAAGCAAATGCACTTCGCGCACCCAGCCTTCACTGTTTTCGGGCAGGCCAAGTGCGGTGCATTCATCGGCACGCAATGTTTGCCAGCCCTCGAACAGTGGGCGCACGCTGAAGGCGTCGTTTGAAAGTGCGGTCAGGCGCCGGGTCAGGGAGCCCTGATCGAATAGCCAGTCGAGGGTTAGTTCGTCGGGCAGCGCAGGAAGATGGCGTTGCTCAAGCCAGACAGCGCTGATCAGCGGGGAGGTTATGTGCGGCACGGTGGGTCATAATTGGCAGCCATTGAGGTCGGCGAGCTTATCACGCGGATCCTGATATGAGCGGCCGAGCGCCTTTGTCAGTAATCGTGCTTGCATCTATCGGTGCTGATCAGTACAAAACGCCCTGAATTTAACGAGCAACACAACCGGTCTATAAGAGCCTGTGCCCTCGTCCCAGCCTGAACTTAAGGAAGTAACCCCCATGAAAAAGTGGCAATGCATCGTGTGTGGTCTGATTTATGACGAAAAAGAAGGCTGGCCGGATGACGGCATCGCCCCCGGCACGCAATGGCAAGACGTGCCAGAAGACTGGCTGTGCCCGGACTGTGGCGTCGGCAAAATGGATTTCGAGATGATCGAAATCGGCTGATCCGCCCTCTTTTGAATTGATTCACCCTGGAGATTGGAATGAACGCACCTGTCGTGATCGTGGGTACTGGGCTGGCTGGCTATAACCTGGCCCGGGAGTTTCGCAAGCTGGACAGCGAAACCCCGCTGTTGCTGATCACGGCCGATGATGGGCGTTCCTATTCCAAGCCGATGCTGTCTACCGGCTTTGGCAAGAATAAAGAAGCCGACGGTTTGAGCATGGCCCTGCCCGGCGCCATGGCTGAGCAACTGAAGGCGCAAGTGCGCACTCATACGCGAGTCAGCGGGATTGATCCGGGCCACAAGCAATTGTGGATCGGTGAAGAGGCCGTGCCTTATCGCGACCTGATTCTGGCCTGGGGCGCACAATCGGTGCAGGTGCCAGTCGAGGGCGATGCCCAGGATGCGATCTTCTCGATTAACGACCTCGAAGACTACGCCCGCTTTCGTGCCGCCGCTGCGGGCAAGCGCCGGGTGCTGATTTTGGGCGTCGGGCTTATTGGTTGCGAATTTGCCAACGACTTGATTGCAGGCGGTTACGAAGTCGATCTGGTGGCGCCTTGCGAGCAAGTCATGCCGACATTGCTTCATCCTGCCGCTGCGGCGGCCGTGCAGGCAGGGCTCGAAAGTCTGGGCGCGCGTTTTCACTTGGGCCCGGTACTTACGCGTTTGCAGCGCACTGAAAATGGCCTCGAAGCCCACTTGTCAGATGCCAGCGTCATTGTCTGTGATGTCGTGGTGTCGGCCATTGGCTTGCGGCCCCGCACCGACTTGGCGGCTGCCGCGGGCATTCGCATCAACCGCGGGATCGAGGTGGACCGTTACCTCAAAACCTCCCACGACAATATCTTCGCGCTGGGTGACTGCGCCCAGGTTGATGGCTTGAGCCTGCTGTATGTGATGCCACTGATGAGTTGCGCACGGGCGCTGGCGCAAACCCTGGCCGGTAACCCGACAGCGGTCAGCTACGGGGCGATGCCGATCACTGTCAAAACCCCGGTTTGCCCGCTGGTGGTTTCGCCGGTGCCGCGAGGCTTTGAAGGTGTCTGGACTGTTGAAGGGCAAGGTGCAGACATCAAAGCGCTGTGCCGCGATGCTGACGGAAAGTTGCTGGGTTACGCCCTGACGGGCGAGGCCGTTCGCGACAAACTGGCGCTGAACAAAGAGCTACCGGCTTTGCTGGCTTAAACGCGGTACTTTTTGTCGTATATACCATCGCCTTGACTCAACAAAGACCCTGCCAAGGGTAGCGCGGGCGTTGGTCGCGTGCCATCCTCACACCGGTCTGCCGCAGAGTAGAGCCTGCGGCGCCGTGGTTGCTGCTCCATAGAAGAGCAGCACGGAATAACAACAAAAAACCGTCAAAGAGGCTTCATCATGCGTAAACCAGATCTCGCCAACGCTATCGCTGAAAAGGCTGACCTCACCAAAGAGCAGGCCAGCCGTGTACTCAATGCAGTGCTAGAAGAAATCACCAATGCCCTGCACCGCAAAGACAGCGTCACGCTGGTCGGCTTCGGTACTTTCATCCAGCGCCATCGCGGTGCGCGTACCGGGCAAAACCCGCAAACCGGCGAGCCGGTCAAAATCAAAGCCAGCAACACCGTGGCATTCAAGCCGGGCAAGTTCCTCAAAGACAGCGTCAACCCGTAAGCCGGGCTGGGCCGCTATGCGAAGCGGCCTTGAAGAACGGGCAAGCTGGCTTGCCCGCTCTTGATGATGACTTGGCCGATCATGCGGCCATAAGTGGCAAAAAACCTTCTATCTGCGTCTATTGCTGCGGATATATGGCGTTCTTCGTTCAAATCGTTACACTGCGCCGGCGATTTATTTTTTCCCCGAGGCCGCGTACATGAAATTTCGTTTCCTGCTCTGGATGCTGGGCTTTTTGATGGGCAGAGCCAGCCGTAAAAACCCTGCTTTTCAGCAGCAATTGGTCGACAAAGACCTGGTTTTCCAGCTCCAAACGCTCGATGGCAAAGTCGCCCGTCACTTCAAGGTCAAAGACCAGCGTATTACCAGCCATTCGGGTGTATACCCGCAGCCTGCGTTTGCGATTGCCTTTAAAGATGCTGCGTATGGCTTCGCCACGATGCAGGCGAAAAACAAGCAACTGGCGTTCATGACGGGGATTCAGGACAAGTCGATTCAGATTAAAGGTAACCCGGCGCAGGTGATCTGGTTTCAGGGCCTGACCAAGTACCTCAAGCCGCGTAAAAAGCCGAAGTCTTCTTAAGACGCGGCGGCGAGAGGCGTTGCACCGCCGAGCCAATCAGGCTTGGCTGAACTGGTTCGCCATCTCGCGCAGTAATACCTCAGCCTCCAGCACTTTGCTGACAGCGTCCTCGGCTTTCTCGCGGCTCACTCCCAGACGCTCGAACAGCGTGTTAGGCAGTGGGGCGTAAGTCCCGTGACCAATCGCGCGATTGCGCAACAACCCCAGCGCGACACACACCAGATTCGGGTATTCAGCATGAATGCCCGTGTAGTCTGGGTCGTGTTGAAAGCGTAGCGCTGTGACCAGCTCTTCCGGCATGCCCCAATGGCGCGTCAACCAGGCGCCCATTTGTTCACGGCTGATGCCCAGCAAGTGCTGCTCGATCACGCTGTGGCTGACGTGCGGGTTGACTTCAAGGTGGCGGCAAATCAGTGAGAAGTGCGGCGGAAACACATGGGCCAGCAATAAGTAGCCAAAGTTGTGCAGCAACCCGGCGAGGTAGGTCAGACCCACTTCGGGGCGCTGATCGCGTGGCATGGCACGGGTCAGGCCTTCAATTACCGCAGCGGTGTAGATCGACTGTTGCCAGTACGGCGTGCTGGTTTGCGGGTGGTCCTTGGGCAAACTCAAGGTTTTGCCCAGCGACAGGCTCAACGCCAGGTTGATCACCAGATCGACCCCGAGCACCCGCACAATGGCGTCTTCAACCGAACGGATTTTGCTCGGCGCGGCGTAGTACGAGGATGAGGCCCAACTCATGACTTGTGCCGCCAACGCCGGGTCGGTTTCGACCACGCTGGTGATCTCATCAATGGTGACGTCGGGGTCGACCCGCAGGCGCATGATTTTGCGCACGCTCTCCGCCAGCGGTGGTATCTCGATGGTGGCTTCAAGCCGTTGCTGGATGCGCCGGGCAGTGAAGGCCTGGACCGCTTGGTTGATGGCTTCGCTGTCGTCGTCCGGGCGGTTGAAGTTGAGGTTGATCTCGCTCAAGGGCTCGCCAAAGCGCCCGGAGTTGGCGATGCCCAGCAAGCGCGGGAAGTCTTCGATGGCTATTTCCAGCAGCAGGCCCGGCTTGCCCGCGCTGATCAGTAGCAGCGGTTGCTGCAACAGATGCTCTTCGTACAGGCAGGACGAACGCGTAATGGAGGGCAGGCCCGGCAGTTGGCTCAGGCCATGTTTGTCGAGTATCTCCTGAAGCCGGCCCGCATCGACGGCGGTCATGCGGCGTCCGATCAAGTCGGCCAGGCGGTTAAGGTCGAGCAATTGGCTTTGCGCGAACAGCACCATCAAGGCGCCGGCTGTATCGTCGAGCAGTACGGCTTGTACCTTGCTGTCCGGGTTGAGTCCCGGATGATCGAGGACTTCTCGATACGCAATGGCTTGCTCATCGAGCAATTGCTGGATAACAGGCGGCGTACTCGGAACGGCTAAGGCGCTGGCGACATGGGTCATGATCTGCATCCGATGTGTGCAACTCAAATTGGGTAACCTGGTACTGGATCGGCCGCTTCTCAAATTACTGTACGAATTTTCATACCTGACCGTATTGCTGCCCATGTCGTAACCAGCGATCCAAGAGTGGGCTGACATGGCTTGGCCAGCGCTCAAGCAGTGCCAGTGCAGCATCGCGCACGGCAGGCAGCAGATCTGCGTCACGCATCAGGTCTGCGACTTTGAACTGCAGAAGGCCGGTTTGCCGGGTACCGAGCATTTCGCCGGGGCCGCGCAGCTCAAGGTCTTTTTCGGCGATCACGAAGCCATCGTTGGTCTCGCGCATGATGCCCAGGCGCTGGCGCCCGACTTGCGACAGTGGCGGGTGATACAGCAGCACGCAGTGGCTGGCTGCACTGCCCCGGCCAACGCGCCCACGCAACTGATGCAATTGGGACAGGCCCAGGCGTTCGGGGTTTTCGATGATCATCAGGCTGGCATTCGGGACGTCAACGCCGACTTCGATCACCGTGGTTGCGACCAGCAATTGCAGTTCGCCGGCTTTAAATTGCGCCATGACCTCGGCTTTTTCAGCGGCTTTCATGCGGCCATGGATCAGTCCGACGCGCAATTCACCCAGCGCACTGGAGAGGTCTTCAAACGTGGTCTCGGCCGCCTGACAGGTCATCTCTTCAGACTCTTCAATTAGCGTGCACACCCAATAGGCTTGCCGTCCTTCGGCGCAGGCGGCCCGTACCCGCTCAATCACTTCGACGCGCCGCGTATCGACCACCAGCACGGTGTTGACCGGGGTTCGGCCGGGCGGCAGTTCGTCGAGTATCGAGGTGTCGAGGTCGGCGTAGGCGCTCATAGCCAGCGTGCGTGGGATCGGGGTCGCGGTCATGATCAACTGATGCGGGCACATCACCCCGCCCACGCCCTTGTTACGCAGGGCCAGACGTTGCTGCACGCCGAAACGGTGTTGTTCGTCAATGATCACCAGCGCCAGGTTTTTAAACTGAACCTGATCTTGAAACAGCGCGTGGGTGCCGACCACCATGGGTGCGCCATTGGCTATTTGCTCCAGGGACGCGGTCCGCGCCTTGCCTTTGAGCTTGCCGGCCAGCCACGCGACGTCAATGCCCAGCGGTTCCAGCCAGCGTTTGAAGCTGATGAAGTGCTGCTCGGCGAGGATTTCCGTGGGCGCCATCAAGGCCACCTGATAACCGGCTTCCAGCGCCTGTAGCGCGGCCAGGGCGGCGACTACGGTCTTGCCCGCGCCGACGTCGCCCTGGATCAGGCGCAGCATGGGTTCGGGCTGGCTGAGGTCGTAGGCGATTTCGTTGCCAACCCGGACTTGAGCGCCGGTCGGTGGGAACCCCAGGTTGGCGAGAAATTGTTTGGGCAGCTTTTTGGCATGAGGTAATGCAGGGGCTTGCTGAGAGCGCAGACTCTCGCGCAGGCGCTGCTGCGAGAGTTGGTGGGTGAGCAGTTCTTCAAACGCCAAGCGGTGTTGGGCCCAGTGATGGCCCAGCGCGAGTTCTTCAACATCGGCATCGGCCGGTGGCTGATGCAAATAACGAATCGCCTCGTCCAGCGGGGCCAGTTGGTAGTCGTTGGCCAGCTCCGGCGGCAACCAGTCAGGCAAGCTACGCGGCCCCAGCATGCCCAGGCTTTGCAGGCTCAGCTGGCGCAGGCGCTGTTGAGTCAGGCCCTCGGTGGTGGGGTAAATCGGCGTGAGCGTGGTGTCAACGGGCGGCGGCTCATCGCCAGTAATGGCGCGGTATTCTGGGTGGTAGATCTCCAGCCCCGAAGCGCCGGGCCGCGCTTCGCCATAGCAACGCACTTCGGTGCCGCGCTTGAGGCTCTCTTTTTGCGCATTGCTGAAGTGGTAAAAGCGCAGGCTCAACCCACCGGTGCCATCGTTGATGCGCACCAGCAGACTGCGGCGTTTGCCCATTACCACGTCGATGCCAATCACCCGGCCTTCCACGACGGCATCTTGCCCTGGGCGCAATGCGCCAATGGGCACGACGCGTGTGCGGTCTTGATAGCGTAATGGCAGGTGGAAAAGCACGTCTTGAACGGTTTCCAATCCCACTTTGGCCAATTTCTCGGCCATGGCCTCACCCACGCCCTTGAGCGCGGTGACTGACACGTTTGACAGCTCGCTCATCTCAGCTTCTTAGGACGCAACAGGTGGCTTGGCCACGGAACACAGGCGGATCGAGTCCGCGAGGATTTCAATCGCCTTGGGCCGTGGGAAGCTGGCGCGCCAGGCAATGGCCACGGTGCGGAATGGCACCGGCGGCGTTAATGGACGCACCGCCAGAATGCCGGGGGCGTAATGATGGCTGTCGACCGCCGAGAACGGCAGGATCGAAATCCCCAACCCCGATGCAACCATGTGGCGGATAGTTTCCAGCGAGCTGGATTCCACCGTGGTGTGCTTGGCGCCATCATTGCCTTTGGCCAGCGTCGGGCAGGCTTCAAGCACTTGATCGCGGAAACAGTGGCCTTCGCCCAGCAACAGCAAGCTCTTGTCATTGAGTAGGCTGGCGTCGATGGTTTCTTTTTTGCTCCACGGGTGTTCGCTCGGCATCAGCACGTAAAACGGCTCGTCATAGAGCGGCAATGTCAGCACGTCGGCTTCCTGGAATGGCAGCGCGATGATGATCGCGTCCAGCTCACCGTTACGCAGTTTGTCGCGTAGTACGTGGGTGAAGTTTTCTTCGATGTACAACGGCATTTGCGGGGCGACCCGGTGCAGTTGTGGAATCAGGTGTGGGAAAAGGTAAGGCCCTACGGTGTAAATCGCCCCCACTTTGAGCGGCGCTGTCAGTTGATTCTTGCCAGCCTGGGCCAGTTCGCGAATCCCTTGTGCCTGTTCAAGGACCTTTTGGGCTTGGGCAACGATGCCCTCACCGACAGGTGTGAGGCGCACGGCGCTTTTGCTGCGCTCGAAAATCAGCACACCGAGTTCGTCTTCCAGTTTTTTCACGCCCACCGACAAGGTCGGTTGGCTGACGTGGCAACGCTCGGCTGCGTGGCCGAAGTGTTGTTCTTGGGCGAGCGTAACGATGTAACGCAATTCGGTAAGAGTCATAGCGGGCGTCCCTTTGGTTGCGGGCCAAGCATAGCGGCTGCAATCGATAGACGCACGTTATCAGACATTGCCCTCGTAGCTACAGTTGCTAATCAGGGTCTGACAGGCTTTATCTAACCTCAACACGCAAAAAGGGCACCCTGGGGTGCCCTTTCTGGTGTTAACGCCGACGTTTATCGATGGAATAAACGAAGGGCGCTACGATTTCGATGCTGCCATTGGTCAGCATTTCTGGCGGTGGCTTGGGCAATGGCTGTGCCCGGCGGATCATTTCCAGGGTGGCTCGGTCCAGATCAGCGTTGCCAGAGCGGCCTACCAACTCGTAGGACAGCACCTTGCCTTCAGCATCTACCACGAAGCGCAGACGGTTCAGACCTTCCTTGCCTCGCGACTGAGCAGCGGGCGGGTACTTTTTGTACTTGCTCAAGTGGGCCAGCAAGGCCCCTTCCCAGCTGGCTTTGGCAGCCAGTTGCTGTGGCGACGGGCCTGGCGCAGGTGCCGCGGATTTCTCGCTCGGTGCCTTGGTCGGCGTTGCGTCGCTCGGTTTCTCTTCTGACGGCTTTTCTTTAATCGGCTCAGGTTTTTCCACAGGCTTGGGCGGTTGAGGCTTCGGCTTGGGCTTGACCGGTTTTGGAACAGCAATCTTGGGCTTGGGCGCTTCGGCCAGCTTGGGTATCGGCAACTCTTCCACGGGGGCCGGCGGTTGCGGTGGTGTCACCACTTTCGGCGGCGCAGGCGGTGGCGGCGCTGGCATCGGTGCCAGATCAACCATCATGGCTTGCGGTGGAAGTTCGATAGTCCGTGGGCTGGACCATTGCAAGGCAAGAATCACGGCCACTGCATGGACACCCAACACCACGGCCAAGCTGATTGCGTAACGCGTCATCTTTTGGCGCGCTATGGTCATTTCTTGGCTGCCGTCTCTAGTCCGACCAGACCCACCTTCAAGTAACCGGCTGCGCGCAATGCATCCATTACGCTCATCAAGTCACCGTAGTCCACGCCTTTGTCAGCCTGGAAGAAGATCGTCGTGTCTTTGTTGTTGTGAGTCCTGGCATCCAGGGTCGGGCCCAACGCTTCAACGGAAACAGGCTCTTCGCCCAAGTACAGGCGCTGGTCAGCCTTGACGCTGAGAAACACAGGTTTCTCGGGGCGTGGCGCCGGTTTGGCGGTTGAAGCCGGCAGATCGACTTTTATGTCCACAGTGGCCAGTGGTGCGGCCACCATGAAGATGATCAGCAGCACCAACATCACGTCAATAAAAGGGGTGACGTTGATTTCATGGTTTTCGGCGAGGTCGTCATCGCCTTCTTTTAAATGCAGGCCCATGGCCGATTACCCCACTTTCACCATGTGTGGTTGCGAGCTGCGCTCGGGCGGCAGGTGATCGAGGTCACGGCTAACCAACAGCAACACTTGTGCTGACGCATCCGCCACCTGAGCTTTGTAGCCGGTGATGGAACGGGCGAAAACGTTGTAAATCACGACTGCAGGAATCGCTGCAACCAGACCCAGTGCAGTCGCCAGCAAGGCTTCGGCAATACCGGGGGCTACAACGGCCAAGTTGGTGGTTTGGGTTTTGGCGATACCGATAAAGCTGTTCATGATGCCCCACACAGTACCGAACAGGCCGACGAACGGTGCTGTGGAGCCGATGGTGGCGAGAACGCCGGTGCCGCTGCTCATGTTACGACCGCAGGCAGCGACCAGGCGCTCAAGACGGAAGCTGACACGTTCCTTGATGCCTTCTTTCTCGCGGCTGTTAGCCGAGAGGCGCATCTCTTCGAGGGCATCCTGCACCAGCAGGTGCGCCAGCGTGCCCTCTTTGGCTGCGGTTTCGCTAGCTTCGTTAAGGGTGCGGGCTTTTTTCAGGTTGGCGATTTCAGCGCGCAGACGGCGCTTGGCGCCCAAGACTTCAAAGCCTTTGGCAATCCAGATGGTCCAGGTGATGATGGAGGCAATAGCCAAGCCGATCATCACGATCTTGACGATAATGTCGGCGTTTTTGTACATGCCCCAAGGGGACAGGTCGTGGGCCATGCCCAGGCTGTTGTCTTCTGCGGCAACGACTTGCGAGGCTTCATCGGCTGGAACGCCAGCGTTTTGCGCCAATGCAGGGTCAGTCGCAACCGGCGTTGCCGCTGGTGACGGTGCGGCAGCCTCGGTGGCAGAACGCACGGCTGGAGCAGCAGGCTCGTCGGCAAAGGCCGCAGCAGGTGCCAGCAAGAAGCTGAACATCAGCGCCGCAAGCCCACGCCACAGGCGCGATGGGCTCGAAAGCTGGGTTGGCGAAGCGGTGGGTTGATTGCGTGTCATGCTAGCCGGACCTGAAGAATGAAGAGATGAATTGCCCTACAGCGCGTCTTAAGACCCAGGGCAAACGATGCGTTATTATTGCAAGTAATTCTTGTTAACAAAAGCAATAGCACCTGTTTTTTCGAAACTCACGACCTTGGTCGTGACCGTTCACTCCATTTTTTAATATTCCGTTAGGAGATTTGAGATGCCCAAAGCCTCAGCTTTGATCGTCGGTTGCGGTGATGTCGGGGGGCGTCTGGCCACTCAGTTGCTGGCCAATGACTGGCAGGTGTATGGACTGCGTCGTTCTATCGATCGTTTGCCTGCAGGTGTTATCGGTGTGGCGGGTGATCTGTTTGGTGAGGCGTGCCCGGCGCAATGGCCGACGGGGCAGATCGACTATCTGGTGTACAGCACCTCTGCAACGGATCACGACGAGGCCGGGTATCAGGCGGCGTATGTCGAGGGTTTGAAACACACCTTGAGCTGGCTCAAGCAGCACGGGCAGCAGCCTAAACGCCTGTTGTTTGTGTCCAGCAGCGGTGTTTACGGGCAGCAAAATGGCGAATGGGTGGATGAAACTTCACCTGCGCTGGCCACGCGTTACTCTGGACGGATCATGCTTGAAGCCGAACAGGTTGCGTTACGCAGCGGCATTCCTGCCAGCGTGGTGCGGTTGACCGGTATTTATGGGCCGGGCCGGGAGTGGATGTTGGGGCAAGTACGCAAGGGTTATCGCGTCGCTGTCGATCCGCCGCTGTATGGCAACCGGATTCATGCCGATGATGCGGGCGGGCTTTTAGCGTTTTTGCTTGAGGCTGACCGGCAGGGCAAACCCTTGGACGACTGCTATATCGGCGTCGACAACGACCCTGCGCCGTTGGCTGAGGTGGTGGGCTGGTTGCGTGAGCGCCTGGGGGTTACCGAGTGGGACACCGAGGCAAGTGTGCGACGCGCGGGTAGCAAGCGCTGCAGCAACGCGCGGGCAAAAGCGTTGGGCTGGGTGCCGCGTTATCCGAGTTATCGCGAGGGGTATTCAGCGATCCTTGAGCACATTTAATAGAGGCACTGGCCAGGCACGCAGGCTGCGAGCTTTAAAAGGTCAAAAGATCGCAGCCTGCGCGAGCTCCAGCGCAGGCTTCACCCGCCGTTAAAGCTGCTTTTCCAGCCGCCATTCCAGCTTGCCTGGATAGAACTGGGGCATTTCGTCAGGCTTGGCGGAGTCCAGCGCCTGGAAAATTTCGAGCTGTGAGCCATTACGCACAAAGAGGTGCGCGGCGCCCACTTCGTCCTGTTGCAGCCACAGGCTGTCGTATTCACCGCTCATCGATGCGCAATCGCCCGCCAGGCACAAGGCGTAGGCGTTGTGATTGGGCAAGCCGGTGATTTTGCCATCGGGCAAAAAGGTCACGGTGTTGCCCTGCCCTGCACCGCTGACGACGCGCCACTGACCGCCCAGATAGGCAGATTTGAGCGCGTGTTCGAAATGTGTGCCCAAAGGCGCATCGCTGGCCAGGTGTACAGGCGAGCGAGCAAAGGATTGTTGGGGATCAGACTCGGCGGCGGCTTGTATCAACTGGTCGCCGTCCAGACTCAGATGAGTGGCTGAGCTGCCATAAACGTCGACTTGCCACACGCGGTTCTTCTCAGGGAGGAGCTTGCCCTCAACCCATTCAAAGCCATTGGTGTAGCGGGCTTTGGCGTTTTTGGCGTCGATATTCCACTCAAGGTTCGGCCCGTTGGCCAGCAAGGCCTCACGCAGGTTGCCGCCGTTGGCAGCTTCATCGATTGCAGCCTGGTTAATCCAGACGCCACTGATATCGCGGGGAGCGGGTTCGCTGGCACAGCCACCCAAAAAAATGGCGAGCAGTGACAAGGCTAGCGCTTTGCGCATAGTGGAATCCTTTTAAAGCGGGGGTGGCGCAGCAGGAAGGCGCTGCGCCGGGGGGCATTACTCAAGTACGAGAATGGCGTCCATCTCAACCTGCGAGCCCTTTGGCAGAGCCGCAACGCCGATGGCTGCGCGTGCTGGGTACGGTTGTTCGAAGTACTTGCCCATGATCTCGTTGACCTTGGCAAAGTGGCTCAGGTCAGTCAGGAAAATGTTCAGTTTGACGATGTCTTTGAACGAGCCGCCAGCGGCTTCAGCCACCGACTTCAGGTTCTCGAAGACCTGAACGGTCTGGGCTTCAAAGCCTTCAACCAGCTCCATGGTTTTTGGGTCCAGCGGGATTTGACCGGACATGTAGACGGTATTGCCAGCTTTGATCGCCTGAGAGTAAGTGCCGATTGCAGCAGGTGCCTTATCGCTGGTGATAACAGTCTTGGACATGGATGACTCCTTGTAATTAGGTGGCTACGCACGCATACGTGTGATGCGGATGACCCCGGTAAGGGCGCGCAGTTTTTTGATCACACGAGCCAGGTGCACGCGGTCGTGCACGCTGACCACCAGTTGGACCACGCTGATTCGACCATCGCGTTCGTCCATGCTGATCTTTTCGATGTTGCCGTCGGCGGCGTTGACGCTGCTGGCCAGCAGTGCGATCAGACCGCGCTGGTGTTCCAGCTCGACGCGCAGTTCAACGTTGAATTCGCCCGTAACGTCCTTGGCCCAGGACAACTGGACGCATTTTTCGGGGTTGTGGCGGATTTCACTGATGTTGCGGCAGTTGTCCAGGTGCACAACCATGCCTTTGCCCGCAGACAAGTGGCCGACAATCGGGTCGCCCGGGATCGGCGTACAGCACTTGGCGTAACTGAGCACCAAACCTTCTGTTCCGCGAATCGCCAGTGGGCCTTCAGGGCTCGGCAGTTGCTCGCCCTCGCCCAGCAAGCGTCGGGCGACGACGTACGCCATGCGGTTGCCCAGGCCAATGTCTTCGAGCAGGTCTTCGACCTGTTCCAGGCGGTATTCCTGAAGCATGGCCTGAACCCGCTCGGCCGGGATCTTGTCCAGCGCGCTGTTGAAGCCGTTAAGCACCTTGTTCAGCAAACGCTCGCCGAGGTTGATCGACTCGGAACGGCGTTGCAGTTTAAGGGCATGGCGAATGTGCGTGCGGGCCTTGCCGGTGACCACAAAGTTGAGCCAGGCCGGGTTCGGGCGCGCGCCGGGGGCGCTGACGATCTCGACCGTGGAGCCACTTTGCAGGGGCTCGGACAGCGGAGCGAGACGGCGATTGATGCGGCATGCAATGCAGCTGTTGCCGACATCGGTGTGCACCGCATAGGCAAAGTCGACCGCCGTGGAGCCTTTGGGCAGCTCCATGATTCGGCCTTTGGGCGTAAAGACGTAGACCTCGTCCGGAAACAGGTCGATTTTTACGCTTTCGATAAATTCGAGGGAGTTGCCAGCGCGCTGCTGCATTTCCAGCACGCCCTTGACCCATTGCCGCGCCCGGGCGTGGGTGCCCGTGTGCTGCTCGTCGCCACTGGACTTGTACAGCCAGTGCGCAGCGATGCCGTTGTTGGCCATTTCTTCCATTTCACGGGTACGGATCTGAATTTCGATCGGTACGCCGTGCATCCCAAACAGCGTGGTATGCAGCGACTGGTAGCCGTTGGCTTTAGGGATGGCGATGTAGTCTTTGAAGCGTCCCGGCAGAGGCTTGTACAAATTATGTACAGCGCCCAACACGCGGTAGCAGGTATCGACCTTGTCGACGATGATCCGGAACGCGTACACGTCCATGATCTCGTTGAAGGCCCGACGCTTGCCGCGCATCTTTTTGTAGATGCCGTAGATATGCTTTTGACGACCGCTCACTTCACCCTGAATGCCATCAATGGCCAGGCAGTGGCTGAGCGATTCTTCAATTTTATTAACGATTTCTTTGCGATTGCCCCGGGCGCGTTTGACCGCCTGATAAATGCGCGCGGAGCGCATCGGGTACATCGCTTTGAAACCGAGGTCTTCGAATTCGATACGAATGTTGTGCATGCCCAGCCGATTGGCAATGGGCGCGTAGATTTCCAGGGTTTCCTTGGCAATCCGCCGGCGTTTTTCGCCGGACAGCACTTCGAGGGTGCGCATGTTGTGCAAGCGGTCGGCCAGCTTGACCAGAATCACGCGAATATCTCGCGCCATGGCCATGGCCATTTTCTGGAAGTTTTCAGCTTGGGCTTCGGCTTTGGTTTCGAAGTTCATCTGGGTCAGCTTGCTGACGCCATCAACCAGTTCGGCCACGGTTTCACCGAACTGCGCTACAAGCGCTTCTTTGGCGATACCGGTGTCTTCGATCACGTCATGCAGCATGGCTGCCATCAGGCTCTGATGGTCCATATGCATGTCGGCAAGGATGTTCGCCACTGCCAGCGGGTGCGTGACATAAGGCTCGCCGCTGCGTCGGCGTTGGCCGTCGTGGGCTTGTTCTGCGTAGAAATACGCTCGTCGGACCAGATTGACCTGGTCCGCACTGAGGTAGGCCGACAAGCGATCGGCGAGGGCGTCTATGCTCGGCATGAGGGAGCCTCCTGCCAAAACTGTGAACCCTTCGCCGTACTACGTCGACCGGGCATAGGCTTAGTTAGCCTCGTTGGACTCGTCCTCGAACGCTGCGAACAGCGGTTCGTCTTCGACGATTTCAGCGTTGGCGATAAACTCGTAGCTCATCAGGCCTTCCGCGATTTCACGCAGGGCAACGACGGTAGGCTTGTCGTTTTCCCACTGAACCAGAGGCTCTTTACCGCCGGTGGCCAGTTGACGGGCACGCTTGGTAGACAGCATGACCAGCTCAAAGCGGTTATCCACGTGTTCTAGACAGTCTTCAACGGTTACGCGGGCCATGGTCTTCCTCGTAGCAAATGCAATATGCGCGCTGCCCGGATGGGCGAGCGGACTCGACAGTTTAAAAAATCACCAGCCATTAGGGAAGCGCTGATTTTCCTAGCACACCACCCAAAGCCTCTGTAAGTGCCAATGTAAAGCGCTTGCAGGGGTTTTGGGAAGTGCTGTTTTAGCCGAGCAGTTCGGCCAGTAATTTACCAAAACGCTGTTGTTGGCGCTTTTGCTGGAGGCGATTGGCGCGGAAAATGGCCTTCAGGTCCTCCAGTGCCAGTGCAAAGTCGTCATTAATGATCAGGTAGTCGTAGTCGACGTAGTGGCTCATTTCACTCACGGCTTCGCGCATGCGCCCGTCAATGATTTCATCGCTGTCCTGCCCGCGGTTGTCCAGTCGCTCACGCAAGGCTTGCTGGCTCGGCGGCAGAATGAAGATCGAACGCGCTTGTGGCATCAGTTGGCGAACCTGCTCGGCGCCTTGCCAGTCGATTTCCAGAATCAGGTCGTGGCCTTCATCCAGGGTCTGCTGCAGGTGGCTTTGCGAAGTGCCATAAAGGTTACCGAATACCTCGGCGCGTTCCAGGAAGTCGCCGTGTTCGATCATCTTGACGAACTCTTCGCGCTCGACGAAGTGATAGTTCACGCCATTGACTTCGCCCGGACGCATGGCGCGGGTGGTGTGCGACACCGATACGCGAATATGCGGCTCAAGATCGATCAAAGCCTTGACCAGGCTGGTCTTGCCTGCGCCTGAAGGCGCAGAAACGATGTAGAGGGTGCCAGTGCTGTGGGTCATGTCGGGGTGAACCTTACTCAATATTCTGTACTTGTTCGCGCATCTGCTCGATCAACACTTTGAGGTTGACCGCTGCTTGGGTGCTGCGCGGGTCGAATGCCTTGGAGCCAAGGGTATTGGCTTCCCGGTTAAGTTCTTGCATCAGGAAGTCGAGACGCCGACCGGCGGCACCGCCCGACTTGAGCACGCGGCGCACCTCAAGGATGTGAGTGCTGAGGCGGTCAAGTTCTTCAGCCACGTCGCTTTTTTGCGCGAGCATGACCATTTCTTGCTCAAGGCGCTGTGGATCAAGCTCGGCTTTCATGTCAGCAAAGCGATCCAGTACCTTTTGCCGCTGGGTAGCGAGCATTTGCGGGACCAGCACCCGCAAGGTCTCGACGTCGCCTTCAATCGCGTTCAAGCGTTCGCTGATCAAGCGGGCCAGCTCTGCGCCTTCGCGCTCGCGCCCATTCTTGAGTTCTTGCAGACCTTGCTTGAACAGCGCCAGTGCCTGATTGTTAAGGGCTTGCGGGTCGCTGGCATCGGCGACCAGAACACCGGGCCAGGCCAGCACTTCAAGCGGGTTGAGGGGCGCTGGCTGTTTGATCAGGCTGGCGATGGTTTCGGCAGCGGCGACCAATTGCGCGGCGCGCTCGCGGTCGACCTGCAGCGGTTTGCCGGTGGTTTCTTCGGTAAAGCGCAAGGTGCACTCAAGCTTGCCTCGGGAAATACCCTGGCGCAGCGCTTCACGCACAGCACCTTCGAGGTCTCGGAAAGACTCGGGCAAACGCAGGTGCGGCTCCAGGTAACGGCTGTTGACCGAACGCAGCTCCCAGCTCAGGGTGCCCTGAGTGCCGGCGCTTTCTACGCGGGCAAAGGCGGTCATGCTGTGCACCATGGAGGTACCTCGCGATCTGATGAATTAAGCCGAGCGGCTATTAAGGCGGCGGATTGTAACGCAGTGCGACCGGTGGCCCCAAATGGCGTCTGTCGTAAAGACGGACTTCTTTTGGGTGGAAACTGGCTTGCCACCGATGGTATCGCAGGGGCTGACAGTAAGACTGCATTGCTCGTATCGCTGGCAAGCCAAACTCCCACGTATGAGTTGCGACAAAACATAGCGTGCTTTTTAAATGTGCCCTGATCGGCCATGGCCTTTATAATGCTCGGCAGTTTTCCGTCCCGTACAGGTATCCCACATGAAACGTCCAAGTGGTCGCGTTGCCGATCAGCTGCGCCCGATCCGCATCACCCGCAACTACACCAAACACGCAGAGGGTTCTGTACTGGTCGAGTTCGGTGACACTAAAGTCATCTGCACCGTCAGCGTCGAGAACGGCGTTCCGCGCTTCCTTAAAGGTCAAGGCCAAGGCTGGCTGACCGCTGAATACGGCATGCTGCCGCGCGCCACTGGCGAGCGTAACCAGCGTGAAGCCAGCCGTGGCAAACAAGGCGGCCGCACCCTCGAAATTCAGCGTCTGATCGGCCGCTCGCTGCGCGCTGCACTGGACATGTCCAAGCTGGGCGACATCACTCTGTACGTTGACTGCGACGTGATCCAGGCTGATGGCGGTACTCGTACCGCGTCGATCACCGGCTCAATGGTTGCACTGGTTGATGCGCTGAAAGTGATCAAAAAGCGTGGTGGCCTCAAGGCCGGCGATCCGATCAAGCAAATGATCGCCGCTGTATCGGTGGGCATGTATCAAGGCGTGCCTGTGCTTGACCTCGACTACCCTGAAGATTCGGCAGCTGAGACCGACCTGAACGTGGTCATGACCAGCAGCGGTGGTTTCATTGAAGTTCAAGGCACTGCCGAAGGCGCGCCGTTCCAGCCGGAAGAACTGAACGCCATGCTGGCACTGGCACAAAAAGGCATGGACGAAATCTTCGCCTTGCAACAGGCTGCTTTGGCTGACTGATCAACAGGAAGAACGCCATGACTGAGCCAGACCTTTCAACCCCCAAGCCGAGCCGCGAAGCTCGTCAATGGGCCATGTTCTGTCACTTTGCGGCGTTCCTTGGCATGTGGTTTCCGTTTGGCAACCTGGTCGGGCCGTTGATTGTGTGGCAGCTCAAGCGTGAGAGCGATCCCTTTATCGATGAACAGGGCAGGGAGTCGCTGAACTTCCAGATCACCGTGGCGATTGCTTCGGCCATTTGCTACGTGCTGATGTTCGTGCTGATCGGCTTTGCCTTGCTCGGTCTGGTGTTCATCGGCGCGGTGGTGCTGGTGGTCATTGCGGGGGTTAAAGCCAATGACGGCGTGACGTACCGCTACCCCTTCACGTGGCGACCGATCAAGTAAAGGTTACTGCGCGGTTCCAGACAAAAAGCCTACGCAGGGGCGCACTGCTGTTTACTTAAGACACTGACCTAAGTGTTTTGCTGTTCAGTGCTGCGGTGAAGACCAAGAAAAACGGCGCTTACTCATTTTTGGGTAGGCGCCGTTTTTCCTTTAGTGAACAGCGTTGCACGCTGAGATGAGCTTATAAGTCAGTAAGAGCAACAATGACTGCTGCCGTTAAACAACGGGCAATGGAGCCTCTAACAGATGTTCCTGTAAAACTGCGCCCGCAGTTGCACCTCCAGCGATGCCCCCCCGCCTCGGTAAATTTCACTTTCCTGCAAGCCTCAGCATCACCTGTTACCCACGCGTCCTTCCCGTCTACGACACCTTTATCACCTGTTCAGTCGGCCCGAAAACATCCGAGATTACCTCAGCCAATCAAAGACTTTGCGAGTCAGAGATAACAATACGGATGAACTCATAATTACAATTCCTCCCCATTGCAAAACCACTAAATTCCGCTTGAGCAGAGTGGGAAATAAGCTTATATCCTCAGCACTGGCACGGCCTCTTTTAATGTAAAAGTCAGGAAATGTAAGAACACTCGAAATGCTGCCCACAAGCAGTACTCTCCCCCAGAGACTGCCTTGCTTTAATTGTGTCGGCGTCGTGACTGTCGAAGAGTTTTCAAGGTGCTTCAACATTAAATCCAAATGTGTATAAGTAATACGAAGTGCAATAATAAGCCAAATAATTGCGCCTATAACCAGTATTCCACCTAAAAGGCCAAACACTATTTTTTCAATGCTCATTCAACGATCTCATAAATAAGTTCGCCCGCGTCTTCGCCTACCATACCCAGAGTGACACCTTCGGCAAGAAACCCACTCCCGACAACTAACACGCCACAGATTAATCTACCAATAGCTATCGCTTGAGCGTTGACTTATTTCGTCCTAAAAGGATTTATACCCATCCCAACTTAGCAACTATGCCAATACAAACCATAGTCACTAAAAGGACTAAGCCGGCCCATTGCAATATCACCAGCTTGCGCTTAAGTGCTGTAGGAAAGCACCGAATATCTTCAGCATTGACTGTCCCACGCTTAAGATAAAAGCCGGGAAAAGTAACTACGCTAGAAATGCTACCGACCAACACCAACTTTCCCCATGGGCCGCCCTGCCTGAGATGAGCAAAAGTGCCCATTAGCGAACTATTTTTCAAATAATTTAGCATCAGATCCATCTTCGTATAAGCCAGCCGCAGGCACACACCAATCCAAAGAAATATCCCTCCAAAATCGATTAGTCCCACAGCCAAAAAAATCTTATCTGCGGTATCCAAACTCATCGGGAACTCTCAAAAATTTTATCGGCGACTAACTCCCCGCCGGCACTGCCTAAGAAACCCGCTGTAAAAGAAGCTCCCCCGACAACCAGCACACCACAAACCAATGCCCCAGCACCAACCGTTGTCACACCGATACCTAGACATAACCCAGAAACGGCTGGTGCTGTTAAAACCGCACCAGCCAATGCGCCGCCTGCAACCCCACCGGCAAAACCACCCGCCTCTGTGTATTTGATTTTCGTGCAAGCCTCTGCATCACCCGCTGCACACACATCCTGAACCTTCATGACTGACGCGCCGCCACCAATAACGGTGCCAATCCAGCCACCGTACTTCACATACATGGCAGCCCTGGACACGCCTTCAATATGAGTTGCATACCCGGGAATTTGATCCGCTCCGCCTGCCAACGTCCAGCGATGAACCAGGCTGCGGCTGGAAATGCCCAGCGCACTTTTGAGATTAGGGTGGTCAGGGAACCCGATACTTTTGCGGGTCAGAGCGGTGAGATTCGTATTGAGCTGTGACAGCAAACGCTTACGTTCGGCAAAGAACTCAGCGGTTCTTAGGCCACCACTCGCTTCAAATGTCCTTACATGCAGCGCTTCAATATCCTTCATGAGCTGTTTCACATCGTCCAGGTTTTTGGCAAACATCGCCTCGCCCATGCCGATGGACGTCGACGCGTGAGCAAAAAAGGATTCGAACTCTTCACGGTGCCTCACCATAAAGTCCGCTTCTTCTGGGCTGAGTTCTTTGATTGCATCGTTGGTTTTGGCCGCCGCCTGCATCAAGATGGCTTCTTCTCGGGTGCAGTGCAGGTTATTCGGATCGCTTAATACGATCATGGTCCCCGCATTGATGTTGCCGAGGTTCGGATTTAAGGCCTCAAACTTACTCATTACTGCAGGATCTTGAGCCGCGAACAATGCGGCTTTCAATCGTTCGCCCGTGGTGCTTTTCATGACGATATAGAAGCCAGGTTCTTCGGGTTGTGGCTTCGGCTTTTGTCTAAGAACAGGTTCTGTCTTTGCCGGCGTCGGTTTCTCAGGCTCTGCAGGCGCAGCAAAACTTCCTGGCCAGCCTCGGCCAGTGATGTGGTAATACTTATTGAAGGTGTCTTCACTCAACGGACTAAAAGGATCATCCGTCACCAAAAAAAACGTACCTTCTTCGACAGGCCTAACCCATGAAGTCCGCGGACTGTATCGGGCAGCTTTATTAAGTTGCTATCAGCCATTTCCCTTAATTTGGCAGGCTGTTTCCTGGTATGTAGGCACTGTATCCCTCAGCCCCACAGCATGACCGCCGGATCACTCGGCCCCGACAAATTCGGCATACAAAAAAAGGCCCGTATCTTCCGATACGGGCCTTTTTTTGACGGCGAAAACACTTAGATAGTCAGTGTCCAGTCGTAGTCAACGATCAGCGGCGCATGTTGCGAGAAGCGTGGCTGACGCGGCAAGCGAGCGCTGCGTACAAAGCGGCGCAAGCCCGGGGTCAACAATTGGTAGTCGAAACGCCAGCCCAGATTCAGCATCTCGGCCTGTTCGTTGTCCGGCCACCAGCTGTACTGATCGCCTTCACGACTGACTTCACGCAGGGCATCTACATAGCCCATGTTGCCGACAATCTCATCCATCCAGGCCCGTTCAGGCGCCAGGAAGCCAGGAGACTGCTGGCTGTCACGCCAGTTTTTAATGTCGAGCTTTTGCTGCGCCACATACAGCGAACCGCAGTAAATGTACTCACGACGCTTGCGACGCTGCTTATCCAGGTAGCGTGCAAAGTCGTCCATTAGCTTGAACTTTTGGTTCAAGTCTTCATCGCCATTCTGCCCCGAAGGGAGCAGCAAGGTCGCGATGCTGACCTTATCGAAATCGGCTTGCAGGTAGCGCCCGTAGCGATCGGCCGTCTCGAAGCCCAGCCCAGTGATGACTGCTTTCGGTTGCAACCGCGAGTACAAAGCCACGCCGCCTTGGGCAGGGACTTCAGCTTCGCAGGCATAAAGAAAGTAGCCATCCAGCTGGTAGGCTGGATCGTCCAGTTCAAAGGCGGAGGCACGGGTGTCCTGCAGGCAGATAACGTCGGCATTCTGAGCTTGCAGCCAACTGAGCAAACCGCGCTCGACTGCCGTCTGAATACCATTGACGTTCACACTGATGATCCGCATAAATGGCCCCAAAAATCACGTGCGTGTATGATACACGCCGTCTTACTATTTAGCTAAATCCGTGGTATCTGGGGCCTTTTTCATGCAAGCGTATCAGCGCGACTTCATCCGTTTTGCCATCGATCGCGGCGTTTTGCGCTTCGGTGAGTTCACCCTGAAGTCCGGGCGTACCAGTCCTTACTTCTTCAATGCCGGTCTGTTCAATACAGGCTCCGCGCTGGCTCAACTGGGCCGTTTCTATGCTGCCGCCATCGTAGACAGCGGTATTCCTTTCGACGTGCTGTTTGGCCCGGCTTACAAAGGTATACCTTTGGCCGCGACCACGGCTGTAGCGCTGGCTGAACACCATGATCGCGATGTGCCGTGGTGCTTTAACCGCAAAGAAGCCAAGGCCCATGGCGAAGGCGGCAGCCTGGTAGGTTCGCCACTGGAAGGCGAAATCTTGATCATCGACGACGTGATCACTGCTGGTACGGCCATCCGTGAGGTCATGCAGATCATTCAGGCTCAGGGCGCAAAAGCGGCAGGCGTGCTGATTGCTTTGAACCGCCAGGAACGCGGGAATGGCGAGCTGTCGGCCATCCAGGAAGTTGAGCGCGATTTCGGTATACCGGTGGTCAGCATCGTGTCGTTGAACCAGGTGCTGGAGTTCCTGGCCGATGACGACGCACTGAAACAATACCTGCCAGCGGTTGAAGCCTATCGGGCCCAGTACGGGATCTAACGCCCGCACGTGCAACACCGCCCATAAAAAAGACCCCGTCCGGAAGCTCCGGACGGGGTCTTTTTTTGAATCGGCTTAAGTGGCCGGTTTGCTGTTGGTAATCAGCGTACCGACACCGGTATCGGTGAATATTTCGAGCAGCACCGCATTCGGTACACGACCATCGACAATGTGCGCAGTGGTCACGCCACCTTGCACGGCTTCCAGTGCGCACCGAATTTTTGGGAGCATGCCGCCGTAAATGGTGCCGTCTTCAATCAGCGCATCGACCTGTGCAGTGGTCAGACCGGTCAGTACCTCGCCCTGTTTATCCATCAAACCGGCAATGTTGGTCAGCAGCATCAGCTTTTCAGCTTTCAACGCTTCAGCCACTTTACCCGCCACAAAATCAGCGTTGATGTTGTACGACTCACCATTCGGACCCACACCAATCGGCGCGATCACCGGGATGAAGTCACCTTTGGTCAACATGTTCAGTAGATCAGTGTTGATGCCGGTGACTTCGCCGACATGACCGAAGTCGATGATTTCTGGCGTGGTCATTTCTGGCGTTTGGCGGGTCACGACCATTTTCTTGGCCCGGATCAGCGCGGCATCTTTACCGGTCAGACCGATAGCGCTGCCGCCGTGGCGGTTGATCAGGTTAACGATTTCCTTGTTCACATGGCCGCCGAGCACCATCTCAACCACGTCCATGGTTTGCGAGTCGGTCACACGCATGCCGTCGATGAAATGGCTCTCGATGGACAAACGCTTGAGCAGATCGCCGATTTGCGGGCCACCACCGTGCACTACGACGGGGTGGATACCCACCGCTTTCATTAACACGATGTCACGCGCAAAACCGGTTTTCAGGTCATCGTTTTCCATCGCGTTGCCGCCGTACTTGATGACCAGCGTCTTGCCGACATAGCGGCGAATGTAGGGCAGCGCTTCGGACAAAACCTTGGCGACGTTAGAGGCGGCATCACGTTCGAGGGTCATTCAGGGCTCCGGTAAAACAAGTCGATCAAAACGGTAGTTGGAGATCAGGTGCCACACGCTTGAGTTGAGCGTGGAAGACATCCTTGATGCGTTGCAGTTCGGCCTCGGTATCAGCCTCAAATCGCAGCACCAGCACCGGTGTGGTGTTGGAAGCGCGAACCAGGCCCCAGCCATGTGGATAGTCGACGCGCACGCCGTCAATCGACGTCAGCTCGGCGGTCTTACCCCATTGGGCGTCGTGCAGTGCGTCAATGATGCTGAATTTGCTCTCATCCGTCACATCGATATTGATCTCTGGCGTAGAAATATCGTTCGGGAAGGTCTCAAACAGCTCTTCAGCAGTGTCTCGCTGCTTGCTGAGGATCTCCAGCAGGCGTGCAGCGCTGTAAATACCGTCATCAAAACCGAACCAGCGCTCTTTGAAAAAGATATGACCGCTCATTTCTCCGGCCAGCAAGGCACCGGTTTCTTTCATCTTCTTCTTGATTAACGAATGACCGGTCTTCCACATCAATGGGCGGCCGCCGTATTCCTTGATCAGCGGGGTCAGGCGGCGGGTGCACTTCACATCGAAGATGATCTCGGCGGCCGGGTTGCGCACCAGTACATCCTGGGCGAACAGCATCAGCAAACGGTCCGGGAATACCATGGTGCCCGTGTTGGTCACCACGCCCACGCGGTCGCCGTCGCCATCGAAAGCCAGGCCCAGGTCGGCGTGGGTTTCTTTGACCTTGGCGATCAGGTCTACCAGGTTTTCAGGTTTGCCCGGGTCAGGGTGGTGGTTCGGGAAGTTGCCGTCCACCTCGCAGAACAACGGGATGACTTCACAGCCCAGCGCTTCAAGCAGCTGGGGGGCAATGACACCGGCGGCGCCATTGCCGCAGTCGACGACTATCTTGAGCTTCTTGGCCAGGGTGATGCCTTTGATAATTTCATCGGCGTAGCGCGACAAAATATCAACGCGCTCGATCCGGCCTTCGCCCCACGTCAGGTCATTGGTCTTGAGGCGGGTGTGCAGCGCCTGAATTTGTTCGTTGGCCAGTGTGTCGCCCGCGATCACGATTTTAAAACCGTTGTAGTTCGACGGGTTGTGGCTGCCGGTGAGCATCACGCCTGACTTTCCGGCCAGTACGCTGGCGGCGTAATACAGGGCTGGGGTTGGCACCAGGCCCACATCGCTGACGTGGCAACCGCTGTCGGCAACGCCCTGGATCAAGCGTTCAACCAGCGCCGGGCCAGACAAACGGCCGTCGCGGCCTACTGAAACATGAGGTTCGCCCTTTGCCAGGCTTTCGGAGCCAATGGCGCGGCCAATCCAATAAGCGGTTTCAGCGGTCAAGGTTTGCGGTACTACGCCGCGAATGTCATAGGCGCGAAAAATGGTGTCGTGGAATTGGGGGGCGACCGAAGCTGAGCTGCTCATTACAGGGGGGACTCCACTCTCAAAGATGTTAGGGGAGGGGCTGACGTGGTTACGCACACAAAAATTGACCAGGACCTGCGGCGAACAATCACCGATTGAGGTGCTGTGGTCGAGTGCACGTTGAGCGTTTGGACGGTGTTTAGACGCGCGAGTTCATGAGGCCCAATGGCATCAGCGAACATATGGCGCAAGGCCGCTATCGGTTTAGACGAAGAAAGGGGTAGAAACATTTGCGCGAACTTCATCCTGAATTACCACGCCAACGGTTCAGGTCAGGCAGGGCGCCTGACCTGATACTGCAAGTCAGAGACTGCCGGAGTGACCGAAACCACCAGCGCCACGCTGGCTTACGTCGAACTCATCAACCAGCTCAAAGTGCGCTTGCACCACCGGCACCAGCACCAGTTGAGCAATGCGCTCGCCGATGGTGATGTTGAATGCGGTTTGCCCACGGTTCCAGCACGACACCATCAACTCACCCTGGTAATCGGAGTCGATCAGCCCGACCAGATTGCCCAGCACGATCCCGTGCTTGTGGCCCAGGCCCGAGCGCGGCAGGATCAGCGCGGCAAGGCCCGGATCGCCGATGTACACCGACAGACCGGTCGGGATCAGTACGGTTTGGCCTGGCTCAAGAACAGTGTCTTCTTTAAGCATGGCGCGCAGGTCAAGGCCTGCGGAGCCGGGTGTGGCGTATTGCGGCAGCGGGAATTCGCTGCCAATGCGTGGATCAAGGATTTTGGCTTGTAAAGCGTGCATACGAGTTAAACCTGGTTCAGACGTTCGGCGATAAAAGTGATCAGTTGGCGGGCAATCTTGCCCTTGCTGGTCTGGGCAAATACGGTAGCGTGCAGGTCGCGGTCAATCACGCTGCAGGCGTTCTCTTCGCTGTTGAAACCGATGCTGGGGTTAGCCACATCGTTGGCCACAATCAGGTCGAGGTTTTTGTCTTTGAGTTTGCGCGCTGCGTAATCGAGCAAGTGCTCGGTCTCTGCGGCAAAGCCGACACTAAAAGGACGGTCCGGGCGCGTTGCAATGGTGGCCAGAATGTCTGGGTTGCGGACCATTTGCAGCAATAAGCCGTCGCCCTTGGTCGGGTCTTTCTTGAGTTTTTGTGGCGCAACGACTTCCGGGCGGTAATCGGCAACCGCTGCCGAGGCTATAAATATGTCGCACGGGATCGCCGCTTCACACGCAGCGAGCATGTCGCGGGCGCTGACTACGTCGATACGGCTTACGCGGTCTGGCGTCGGCAAGTGCACAGGGCCGGTAATCAAGGTCACGCGGGCGCCCGCTTCAACGGCGGCTTCGGCCAGCGCAAAGCCCATTTTGCCGGAGCTGTGGTTGGTGATGTAGCGCACCGGGTCGATGTTTTCCTGGGTCGGGCCAGCCGTAATCAGCACGTGTTTGCCGGTCAATACCTGACGCTGGAAACACTCGGCAGCACAATGCACCAGGTCATTGGCCTCAAGCATGCGACCCAAGCCCACGTCGCCACAGGCCTGGCTGCCGGAGGCCGGGCCAAACACCTTGAGGCCACGGCTTTCGAGCAATTGAGTATTGGCTTGAGTGGCCGGGTCGCGCCACATGGCCTGGTTCATCGCGGGTGCAATGGCCACTGTTGCATCTGTGGCCAGCACCAGTGTGGTCAGCAAATCATTGGCCAAGCCTTGCGCCAGGCGGGCGATCAAGTCAGCGGTTGCAGGTGCAATCAGCACCAGGTCGGCCCACTTGGCCAGCTCAATGTGGCCCATGGCCGCTTCGGCTGCCGGGTCGAGCAAATCCAGATGAACGGGGTGTCCGGACAAGGCTTGCATGGTCAGAGGGGTGATGAACTCACTGCCACCCCGAGTCATGACAACGCGTACTTCAGCGCCTTGGTCCAGCAGCCGGCGAACCAGCTCTGCGCTCTTGTAAGCAGCAATGCCGCCGCCGACGCCCAAAACAATGCGTTTTCGATACAGCCGCTGCATAGGCCTGCCTTCTAGTTCGATGATGACTGCGCGGAAAATGGCCAAATGCCACGCAAAAATGATGGGCTAAGATAACACAGCGCTTGCTACGGAACAGCGGCGCACCCACACACGGAGGTGTTATGAGTATCAGAGATTGGCCTGCGGCCGAGCGGCCGCGCGAGAAACTTTTAGAACATGGATCGGCCAGTCTTTCAGACGCTGAGTTGCTGGCGATCTTTCTGCGCACGGGGGTTTCAGGCAAGAGTGCGGTCGATTTGGCGCGGCATTTATTGGTTGAATTCGGGAGCCTCAGGGCCTTGCTGGAAGCCGATCTTGGCGTGTTCTGTCGTCAGCTCGGGCTGGGCCCCGCCAAGTTCAGTCAACTGCAAGCGGTGCTGGAAATGGGGCGCCGTCACCTGGCCGAGCGTTTGCGCCGGGACTCGGCGTTAGAGAGCCCGCAGGCAGTTCGCGACTACCTGAAATCGCTGCTGCGCCATGAGCCGCATGAGGTATTTGGTTGTCTGTTTATGGACTCCAAGCATCGAATGCTGGCCTTTGAAGTGTTGTTCCGGGGCTCTATCGACAGCGCCAGTGTTTACCCTCGGCAAGTGGTCAAGCGCGCCCTTGCGCACAACGCCGCTGCCGTGATTTTTTGCCACAACCATCCTTCAGGCATCACCGAGCCCAGCCAAGCCGACCGCACCCTGACCCAGCGCCTCACAGAGGCGCTGGATTTGATCGAAGTGCGGGTACTGGATCACTTCATCGTCGGTGATGGCGAACCACTCTCAATGGTCGAATACGGCTGGATGTGACGCTTAGGGCTTAACGTTGACCGTCGAAAAGTCCTGACGTCCAAACGGACTTACCTGATAACCCTCTACGTCTTTGCGGGTCAGTGCGTAGGCCGTTGGATGAGCCAGAGGTAGCCACAACGCCTGTTGCTGAATCAATGCCTGAGCTTTTTGATACAGCGCGCTGCGTTTGTTTTGATCGGTGATGGTTTTGCCTTGGCTGATCAGGCTGTCGAGGGTCTTGTCGCAATAGCGCGCAAAATTGGTCCCGGATTTCACGGCCGCGCACGAAAACTGCGGGGTGAGAAAGTTATCCGGGTCGCCGTTATCTCCAGCCCAGCCCATAAACAGCAGATCGTGCTCGCCCGCTTTGGCGCGACGAATCAGCTCGCCCCACTCAATCACCCGAATCTCGGCTTGTACCCCGATCTTTGCCAGGTCGGCTTGCAGCAATTGCGCACCCAGGCTTGGATTGGGGTTCAGCACGCTGCCGGTGGGCCGTGTCCAAATAGTGGTTTTAAAGCCGTCTTTGAGGCCGGCCTTGGCCAACAGTTCGCGGGCCTTTTGCGGGTCGTGGGCATAGCCTGGCAAGTCTTTGGCGTAACTCCAGGTATTGGCTGGGTAAATCCCGTTGGCGGGCTGTGCGCTGTTTTCAAACACGGCCTTGAGGTAAGTGTCTTTGTCGAAGGCCAGATTGATCGCCTGACGCACCTCGGGCTTGTCCAGCGGCGGATGCTGAGAGTTGATCGCTACAAACGCGGTCATAAAAGCCGGGGTTTGAGCGACCGTCAGCGTCGGGTCCTTGAGGGCCGCATCGACGTCCAGCGGTTTGGGTGAAAGCGCGATCTGGCATTCGTTGCGACGCAGCTTTTGTAGGCGCACGTTGGCGTCGGGGGTGATGGCGAAAATCAGCCCGTCAACGTTCGGCTTGCCTGCGAAGTAATCCGGGTTGGCCTTGTAGCGCACCACGGCGTCCTTCTGGAAGCGGTTGAACACAAAAGGCCCGGTGCCGATCGGCTGGCTGTTCATCAGCTCGGGTGTGCCGGCCTTGAGCAGTTTGTCGGCATATTCCGCTGAATAGATCGATGCAAAGCCCATGCTCAGCGCGGGCAGGAACGTTGAGTCCGGGTGGCTGAGGGTGAAACGCACCGTCAGCGGGTCGGGGGTTTCAATTTTTTTGACCAGTTCGGGCAGTTGCAGAGACTGCGCATGCGGGAAGCCGCTTTGCGCAACCTTGTGCCACGGGTTGGCCGGGTCAAGCATGCGCTCGAAGCTGAAGCGCACGTCATCGGCGTTCAATTCACGGCTGGGGGTGAAGTACGGGGTGCTGTGAAACTTGACCCCGGGGCGCAATTTGAAATCGTAGACAAGGCCGTCAGGCGACACTGACCAGCTTTGCGCCAGACTTGGCACCAGCTTGGCGGTCTGGGCGTCAAAGTCCACCAGGCGGTTCATCAGCACGTCAGCCGAGGCATTGGTGGTGGTGAGCGAGTTGTACTGCACGACATCGAACCCTTCAGGGCTTGCCTCGGTGCAAACACTCAAGGTGGCCGCTTGAACCAGCGGGCTCAAGCATAAGGTGAGCAAAAAGGGGGCAGCAGCGAGACGCATATTCTGTTTCCTTTGCAAGTCGTTGGCCCATCTGCAAGTGCAGTCTGGAAAAGTCCTACCCTAGTGATCTGCTCGCCAAATGACCACTTTTTCATAACACCCCATCTCCCTGTAGTCGCTGCCGAAGGCTGCGAAGGGTTACGTAGCAACACGGTTTTTGAAGCCTCTGCGGTCTTTTTAGAGGCTCTTAGGACCTTACGCCAGCCTGCGGCAGCGACTACAAGGATCAGTGGGTTGACCGAAATCGCACTGAAACCTTTCATCTCGCGACGAGCGGTTGTAACCCTTGGGGCATAGGCTTTCACGCGGTTTGTCGTTAGAATGCCGCCTTTATTAATCAAGGCAAACCACACTGCTTGTTGTTGCGCTTTAGTCTTTCTGGTATAAAGCAGCGCTCTTTTCTAGGGGCCCGGTTCCTTCGTTTGTAGGTGTAGCCGGTAAGACCCTTAAAGAAACGCGGCGCCTAGCGCCAAATGACTGAGAGATTAAGCGGCCAACCCATGCCGGGTTGGGCATGTGGTTTTAGAGGGCTGAGGCATGTCGAGAGTCTGTCAAGTTACCGGTAA
>NZ_JBIWEO010000030.1:0-969 GCF_044762555.1 Pseudomonas sp. NPDC096917
GACAGGGATCATGGCATCGACAGCCTTGTAGCCAGTCTGTACAGGCTGGTCTACCGACTTACGCCAGATCACGCCTGGAGCAACTTTCTCGACTGCATCAGTCTCGGTGTTGTTCAGCGGACCTTTGCCATCAACTGGGTTACCCAGTGCGTCGACAACGCGACCCAGCAGTTCCTTACCCACCGGAACTTCCAGGATGCGGCCAGTGCACTTGGCGCTCATGCCTTCAGCCAGAGTCGTGTATGCGCCCAGTACTACGGCACCTACAGAGTCTTGCTCCAGGTTGAGAGCCATGCCGAAGACGCTGCCCGGAAACTCGATCATTTCGCCGTACATTACGTCGGCCAGACCGTGAATCCGCACAATGCCGTCAGATACGCTGACGACAGTGCCTTCGTTGCGGGCTTGAGAGGTCACATCGAGTTTTTCGATGCGGCCCTTGATAATTTCACTTATTTCGGAAGGATTGAGTTGCTGCATTGCTCTGCTGCCCCTTCAAACTCAAGATTTCAATGCTTCGGCAAGGTTTGCGAGTTTCCCGCGAACCGAGCCATCGATAACCAGGTCGCCGGCGCGGATGATGACACCACCTATAAGGCTGGCATCCTCCGCAACTTGCAGGCGCACTTCCCGGTCGAGTCGTGCACTGAGAACCTTGGCGAGTTTGTCTTGCTGTTCTTGGTTCAATGCAAAAGCACTGGTCACTTCAACGTCTACCGATTTCTCTTGTTCGGCCTTGTACAGGTCAAACAGAGCGGCGATCTCCGGCAACAGCGGGAGACGGTCGTTTTCGGCTACAACATGAATGAAGTTCTGTACTTTTACATCGAACTTGTCGCCGCACACGTCAATAAACGTGGCGGCCTTTTCTGCGCTCGTCAGTCGCGGGGCCTTGAGCACGCGCTGCATAGTGTCGTCTTGCGACACTGCTGCAGCCAGGCCGAGCATGGCTGACCAAGAGGCCAGTTG
>NZ_JBIWEO010000030.1:979-24288 GCF_044762555.1 Pseudomonas sp. NPDC096917
CGAAGGCTGCCTTAGCGTAAGGTCGGGCCAACGTGGTCAATTCTGCCATGATCGCCCTCGCTTAAATTTCAGCAGCCAGTTTGTTAACCAGCTCCGCGTGCGCGTTTTGATCGATTGTGGCGCCCAGGATCTTCTCTGCGCCTTCAACAGCCAAGCCACCCAATTGGGCGCGCAGGGCGTCTTTAACGCTGTTCAGTTCCTGTTCGATCTCGGCCTGAGCCTGAGCCTTCACACGGTCAGCTTCAACGCGAGCCTGTTCACGGGCCTCGTCTACGATCTGATTACCGCGTTTCTTGGCTTGCTCAATGATTTCAGCTGCTTGAGCCTTAGCTTCGCGCAGTTGCTGACCCGCTTTATCTTGGGCCAACTCCAGGTCACGAGCTGCTCGGTTAGCAGCGTCCAGTCCAGCCGCAATCTTCTTCTGACGTTCTTGCAATGCCGCGATGACCGGAGGCCACACGAACTTCATGCAAAACAGTACAAAAATGAAGAACGCAACGGACTGGCCAATCAGGGTTGCATTAATGTTCACGCCAACACCTCGCTCGTTCGTTGTCCATCACTCTAATCAACTCGAAAATTCGAGTGATTAGCCAGCGAGTTGACCAACGAAAGGATTAGCGAAGGTGAAGAACAGTGCGATACCAACACCGATCATGGTTACGGCGTCGAGCAGACCGGCAACGATGAACATTTTAACTTGCAGCATTGGAACCATTTCTGGTTGACGCGCTGCGCCTTCCAGGAACTTGCCGCCCAACAGGCCGAAACCAATTGCGGTGCCCAGTGCGCCCAGGCCGATCAACAGTGCAACAGCGATAGCGGTTAGACCAACTACAGTTTCCATCTTTCCTCCCGACTTTTACGTCGTATGGTTTAGGTTTTTAGATTAAAGCGGTAAAACAAAAACATTTTGCGACACCCTCTCACCGAAGCGAGAGGGGCACCAGACTCGCCGAGACGGGTCTTAGTGGTTCTCTTCGTGCGCCATCGACAAGTAAACGATGGTCAACATCATGAAGATGAACGCTTGCAAGGTGATGATCAGGATGTGGAATACAGCCCACGCCCATTGCAGCACCACGCCCAGACCGCTAAGCCAAAGCAGGCCGCTGCCGAACATTACGGCGATCAGGATAAATACCAGTTCGCCAGCGTACATGTTGCCGAATAGACGCAGTGCCAGCGAGATTGGCTTGGCAATCAGCGTCACGAATTCGAGCAGGAAGTTCACCGGAATCAGCAGTGCTTGAACAAAAATGTTCTTGCTGCCGAACGGGTGCAGGGTCAGTTCGCCGATGAAGCCGCCGATACCCTTGATTTTGATGCTGTAGAAGATGATCAACGCGAACACCGACAGGGCCATGCCCAAGGTAGCGTTAGGATCGGTCGTCGGTACGGCACGGAATGGGAAGTGCTCATCGCCGGTGATCAGGATGGCCAACTGAGGAATCCAGTCAACCGGGATCAAGTCGATGGCGTTCATCAAGAACACCCAGACGAAAATGGTCAAGGCCAAAGGAGCAATCACGGCGCTGCGGCCATGGAAGCTGTCTTTTACGCTGCCATCAACGAATTCCACCAGCACTTCAACGAAATTCTGCAGTGCACCTGGTTGACCGGAAGTCGCCTTCTTGGCCGCCATGCGGAAAATGAGGATGAAGATCAGGCCTACAAACAGTGACCAGCCGAGGGTATCGACGTGGAATGCCCAAAAGCCCATTGCTTTAGCTTCTGCAACGGTGTGAGCAAAGCCCCAGCCGCCATCAGGTAGCTGCCCGAAGGTCAGGTTCTGTAAGTGGTGCTGGATATAGCCCGAAGCGGTTGTTTCTGCCATGGTTGCCTCAAACGCCCTAAGGTCTCGAAAGTGTTGTTCTCATTAGCAGGGGAGCGAACCAGCTGACCAATTGGGTCAACACGAAGACGCCGAATACAGCTAGCGGCGCCAATGGCTTCACACCTGCAAACGTCAGCGCGAACAGCACTGCCGTCAAAATTAATTTGCCTGCCTCACCGGCGTAAAACGACCGGACGATGGCTTGCGCTGCTCGAGCGCCGGAAAACCGGAAAGCTCTGTGAGCAAAATACACATTGGGTAGCAAAGCAATCAGGCCTCCGCAGAGTCCTGAATATCCGGCTACAACTCCATGCCATTGCCAGAGCCCCAAAGCAGCCAGCAATAAAACGACAAATTGAGCCAGCAAAACCGGAAAAACCGCCAAGCGATGGAACGGCAAGCGGTTTGGCGTGCGTGTTTCCATCACAATTGCTCCTCAAAGGTCGGCTGCCAAAAAATAAAACTTGGCATAATTTGTGCCGACAAAATGCGCGCAGAGTATAGGGGCGCTTAAGCCCCTATTCAACTGTCAGGTAGTGATTTCCGACTGCGCGCTACATAAGGAAATGTTTCAGCGGATGTGAGCAAGCACTCCTTGAAGCTCATCCAGGGAGTTATAACCAATGACTAATTGGCCTTTTCCCTTCTTTCCGTGGCGGATCTGCACCGCAGAGCCTAGGCGCTCGGCCAGACGCTGCTCGAGACGAGTAATATCCGGGTCCGCTTTAACCGGTTCAGCAGGCTCTTGTTTACCGCTCAACCACTGGCGAACCAAGGCTTCGGTCTGACGGACTGTCAGGCCGCGTGCGACAACGTGTCGCGCCCCCTCGACCTGCTGATTTTCGGGTAAACCGAGCAATGCACGCGCATGACCCATTTCCAAGTCACCGTGCGACAGCATGGTCTTGATCACTTCCGGCAAAGAAATAAGCCGCAACAAGTTAGCCACAGACACGCGAGACTTACCCACAGCATCGGCCACTTGTTGTTGAGTCAGCTGAAATTCTTGCTGCAAACGCTGCAAGGCAATGGCTTCTTCAATCGGATTGAGGTCTTCACGCTGGATGTTTTCAATCAGCGCCATCGCGATGGCGGTTTCATCGGGCACATCTTTGACCATCGCCGGGATGGTGTCTTTACCGGCCTGTTGGCTGGCACGCCAGCGGCGCTCACCGGCGATAATCTCAAAACGGTCACCCGCGATCGGACGCACCACAATCGGCTGCATCACGCCCTGGGCCTTGATCGAGTTCGCCAGCTCTTCGAGCGCTTGAGGGTCCATGTCACGGCGAGGCTGATATTTGCCGCGCTGAATCAGGTCCAGTGGCAAATGCTGCAGTTCGCTTTGATCGACCTTGACTGCCTGCTCTTCCAGCGAGCTGACTGTTGGACCACTCAGGAGTGCATCCAGTCCGCGTCCTAGACCTCGTTTCTTGACGGCCATGGAATTTCCTTAAGTTGGCTGAGCAGTGCGGGAGGTACGACGCTGACGACGAACCAGCTCGCCGGCCAAGGCAAGGTAAGCAATCGCGCCACGGGAGTTTTTATCATAGGCCAGTGCAGGCATGCCGTAACTCGGCGCCTCGGCCAGACGAATATTGCGCGGAATCACTGTGTCGTAGAGCTGCTCGCCGAAGTGTTCCTTGAGCTGGGCCGAAACATCGTTCATCAGGCTCAGGCGCGGGTCGTACATGGTCCGTAGCAGACCTTCGATTTTCAGGTTCGGGTTCAGCAACTCGGCGATGCGCTTGATGTTATCCACCAGGTCGCTCAAGCCTTCGAGTGCGAAGTACTCGCACTGCATGGGGATAATCACCCCATCGGCGGCAACCAGTGCGTTCAAGGTCAGCATCGACAGCGACGGCGGGCAATCGATCAGGATGTAATCGTAGCTTTCACGCACCGGCGCCAGCGCCGTACGCAAACGGCTTTCTTTCATCTGCATTTCGAGCAGCACAACTTCGGCTGCTGTCAGATCGCGGTTAGCTGGCAACAGTTGGTAACCACCGTGCTCGGAGACGTGCATGGCCTGAGCCAAATCGCATTCACCGATCAACAGGTCGTAAACCGAATTTTCAAGACCATGTTTATCCACACCGCTACCCATGGTGGCGTTGCCTTGTGGATCGAGGTCGATCAGCAGTACGCGGCGCTTGGTCGCGACCAGCGATGCTGCGAGATTGATACAGGTGGTGGTTTTACCCACACCACCCTTTTGGTTCGCTATTGCGAATACCTTAGCCATTCTTGCTTGCGTTCCCAATCATGCCGTTCGGCGCAGTATCAGCAGATGGCGTTGGCCTTGGCAACCTGGAACAGTCAAGGCGTGTTCGCTATCTAGACGAAAATCAGACGGCAATGCTACCAGCTCATCGGCCGGATGGACGCCCTTCATTGCCAACCAGCGTGTTTCACTGTTGCCCAGGTGGCGCGTCCAGTTGCTGAAGTTCTCCATGCTGCTGAAAGCTCTGGAAACAATTCCGGTAAACGGCTGCGCAGGCTGAAACTCTTCGACACGACTGTGGATAACTTGCAGGTTGTCCAGTTTGAGCTCGAGCTTGACCTGAGTCAGGAAGCGGGTCTTCTTGCCGTTACTGTCCAGGCATGTCACCTGTGAGTCGGGAAACAGGATGGCCAAAGGAATGCCCGGCATCCCGCCACCACTGCCCACGTCCAGCCAACGCCCGTTTTCGATGAAGGGCATCACACTCAGACTGTCGAGCAGATGACGTGACACCATCTCGTCGGGGTTACGCACAGCCGTGAGGTTGTAGGCCTTGTTCCATTTGATCAACAGCGCCAGATAACCCAGCAGTTGCTGGTGCTGGGTTTCAGTCAGGTTGACGCCCAATTGGCGAGCACCTGTGGATAACTCTTCGGCGTGTTGTGCAGTGACCAGCGAACTCAAGCGTTTTGCTCCAACTTGCGGCCAGCGCCGCGTTTTTTCAGGTGAATCATCAACAGGGAGATCGCCGCCGGGGTAACGCCGGGGATGCGCGAAGCCTGGCCAAGTGTCTCTGGACGGGTGGCGCCGAGCTTGCTCTGGATCTCTTTGGACAACCCGGAGATGTTCGTGTAATCGATATCCACAGGCAGTTTGGTGTTTTCACTGGCCCGCAGGCGAGCGATTTCATCCTGTTGACGATCAATGTAGCCCGCGTACTTGGTCTTGATTTCGACCTGCTCAGCGACCAGCGGATCGCTTGCGCCCTGCCCTGTCACTTCAACCAGGCCGGCGTAATCGATTTCCGGACGGGTCAGCAAACTCAGCAAATTGTATTCATGGGTCAACGGCGTGCCAAATTTGGCCGCAATCGCTTCACCTTGCTCAGTGCCTGGGCGAACCCACGTGCTTTTCAGACGCTGCTCTTCCAGAGCAATGCTTTCGCGTTTGGTGCAGAACGCTGCCCAACGGGCGTCATCGACCAAACCAAGCTCGCGACCTTTTTCGGTCAGACGCATGTCGGCGTTGTCTTCGCGCAGGATCAAGCGGTATTCGGCGCGAGAGGTAAACATCCGGTACGGTTCTTGAGTCCCCAAAGTAATCAGGTCATCCACCAACACCCCGATGTACGCCTCATCGCGACGCGGGCACCAGCTGTCTTTGCCCTGTGCGAGCAAGGCGGCGTTGGTGCCAGCGAGCAAACCTTGTGCGCCCGCTTCTTCGTAACCGGTGGTGCCGTTGATTTGTCCTGCAAAGAACAAACCGCCAATCACCTTGGTTTCGAGGCTGTATTTCAGGTCTCGCGGATCGAAATAATCGTATTCGATGGCGTAGCCAGGCCGCACGATGTGGGCATTTTCCATACCGCGAATCGATTGCACGATCTGCAACTGAACATCGAAAGGCAACGAGGTCGAAATGCCGTTCGGATACAGCTCATGGGTAGTCAAACCTTCCGGTTCGATAAACACCTGGTGGCTTTCCTTGTCAGCAAAACGATGGATCTTGTCTTCAATCGACGGGCAGTAACGTGGGCCAATCCCTTCAATCACACCGGAATACATCGGTGATCGATCCAGGTTTGAAGCAATGATTTCGTGAGTCCGGGCATTGGTATGGGTAATCCAGCAACTGACCTGAGCCGGGTGCTGTTCTTTGTTGCCCATGAACGACATGACTGGAATAGGCGTGTCGCCGGGTTGTTCAGTCATGACTGAAAAATCAACCGAACGGCCATCAATACGCGGTGGTGTACCCGTTTTCAGACGACCCACACGCAAAGGCAATTCACGCAGACGATGTGCCAGGGCAATCGAAGGTGGATCACCGGCCCGTCCACCCGAGTAATTCTGCAAACCAATGTGGATAAGTCCACCCAGGAACGTGCCCGTGGTCAAAACCACGGCATCGGCCATGAAACGCAGGCCCATTTGGGTGACTACACCGCGCACCTGATCCTGTTCAACGATCAGGTCATCAGCCGCTTGTTGAAATATCCACAGGTTGGGCTGGTTTTCCAGAATTTCGCGTACGGCCGCCTTGTAGAGGATGCGGTCAGCCTGTGCACGGGTTGCTCGCACAGCCGGACCTTTACGGCCATTGAGAACGCGGAACTGGATGCCGCCTTTATCGGTGGCAATTGCCATCGCGCCGCCGAGGGCGTCGATTTCTTTAACCAGATGGCTTTTACCAATCCCGCCAATTGCAGGATTGCAGCTCATTTGCCCGAGGGTTTCCACGTTGTGGGTCAACAGCAGGGTTTTTACGCCCATGCGTGCTGAAGCAAGTGCAGCCTCGGTTCCGGCGTGACCGCCACCGATGACGATCACTGCAAAACGGGAAGGGAAATTCACCACGCACCTCGTGCCTGTTACTAGGGGTTTTTTGGATAGACCGCGAAGTATAGGGACTTCGCCCTTCTTAAAGAACCCTTTGCACAAAATTTAACCAGCTTGTGGATAAGGCAAGATAGATAAATAAATAGAGAAGAAATTTATAAAGCTTTGTTTTTATGTTTATTTCTATGCAGGCACGTTTCTGTGGATAGATTGCTAAGAGCCTTATTTTACGTACTGTACAGAGATTCAAAAGCCTGTGGTCATGTGCCAATGAGGGCCGTGAATAAGTGGTTTAAGCCTGTGGGTAAAACAGGTGCTTATCCACAGGGGGGGTTATCTTCAGTTTTCAGGCCTACTTACCCACTGAGCTGATGGCCAGTTATGCACAGGGCTTATTTAAGGAAATAAGGGCGCGCGACCTTCCAAACAGGCAGCCGAAAGCCGCCTGAATGAGTCATTGATCAGGCAGTCAGTGGATTTGGAAGGGATTTATGTGATGAACGGCAGGCTGAAAGAGGCTTAAACAGGTTCGTTCAACCACCCCTGTGGAGAAGCCGAGAGCCTGTGGGTAATCCCAATCGCGTCCAGAAACCGTTGGTCGTGTGAGGTCACGACCAGAATGCGGGGTACTGCTTGGGCATGTTTTCCAGCGCCAGGTAATACACCGTGGCTGTATGCACGCAGCGACCCGTGGTGGGTGAGACATCACCGGCAATCAGGCACGCCAAAACACGTTTACCCACACCATTACGCCCGACGAGGCCGGTGTGGCGCGGATCGAGATGAAGATTGATGTCAGAAAACAGCGAGCTGCCATCAGGCAACTGATAAGAAACGCCTTCCAGCGTGACACAGGTAGCGTGAGTCATACGCCCTCCAGAGATGCACAGATCTACCCCCTGTTGCAGGGGAATCCAGAACTGGCCGCAAACGTCGCGGCGGCATCAATGGCGTATTGGACTAATACCTCGGTTGGGTCTGGAACTATCCACAACCCTGTAGGAGCCGATCTTTTAACAGATCGAAAGATCGCGAGGCAATCTCGCTCCTACAGAGGACGGCGCATTATTTACCGATGCAGAAGCTGGAGAAGATCCGCCCCAGCAGATCGTCGGAACTGAACGCCCCGGTAATCTCGCCCAGGGATTGCTGGGCCTGACGCAAATCTTCCGCCAGCAACTCGCCAGCCCCCGCCAGCGTCAATTGCGCACGACCGTGTTCAAGTGCATCACTGGCGTGTCCCAGCGCCTCCAGATGGCGGCGACGGGCGCTGAAGCTGCTCTCAGAGGTCTGCTCGTAGCCCATGCACGCCTTGAGGTGTTCACGCAGCAAGTCCAGCCCCTCGGTCGATCTTGCGCTCAGGCTGATCGTCACATGGCCATCTTCACTGACCTCAAGGGCGATGGCTTCTCCGGTGAGGTCTGCCTTATTGCGGATCAACGTGACTTTGGCCGGATCCGGGCGCTGTTCCAGAAACTCCGGCCACAACGCGAAGGGGTCATCCGCTTCCGGCGCCGTCGCATCCACCACCAGCAACACGCGATCCGCCTCACCAATGGCTTTGAGGGCCCGCTGCACGCCGATTTTCTCGACCTGATCGTCGGTATCCCGTAGCCCTGCTGTATCCACCACATGCAGGGGCATGCCGTCGATGTGGATATGTTCACGCAGCACGTCGCGGGTCGTACCGGCGATCTCCGTCACAATCGCCGCTTCACGGCCGGCCAGCGCGTTTAGCAAACTGGACTTGCCCGCATTCGGCCGACCGGCAATCACCACCGTCATGCCATCGCGCAGCAAGGCGCCCTGACCGGCTTCGCGCTTAACGGTGGATAACTCTTCACGCACCTTATCGAGCATGCCCAATACGTGGCCATCGGCCAGAAAGTCGATTTCTTCCTCCGGGAAGTCAATCGCCGCTTCGACATAGATGCGCAAACCGATCAGTTGCTCGGTCAAGTTATGCACACGGTGTGAGAAAGCGCCCTGCAAGGAGCGCAATGCATTACGAGCCGCCTGTGCGGAACTGGCTTCGATAAGGTCGGCAATCGCTTCGGCCTGGGCCAGATCGAGCTTGTCGTTCAAAAACGCACGTTCACTGAATTCGCCTGGGCGGGCCAAGCGGCAACCCAGTTGAATGCAGCGTTGCAGCAGCATATCGAGAACGATCGGGCCGCCGTGACCTTGCAGCTCCAGCACGTCTTCGCCGGTAAATGAGTTCGGTCCCGGGAAATACAGCGCGATGCCTTCGTCCAGCACTTCACTGTTTTCACCGTAAAACGGACCGTAATGGGCATAGCGCGGTTTCAACTCGCGCTCAGTGAAGGCTTGCGCGGCGACACTGGCGAGTGGCCCGGAAATACGCACGATCCCCACACCGCCTCGGCCTTGGGCAGTCGCCACAGCAGCAATAGTTTGTGCCGGAACACTCATAAAAACAGGCCTCAAAAACAAAAGTGACAGATAGCAAAACGCCCCACTAGGGGGCGTTTTGAGTGGTGACCAACAGAGTAAGTTAAGCAGCTGCTTTTTTGGTAGCGGCTTCAATCTTACGGGTGATGTACCACTGTTGAGCGATGGACAGGCAGTTGTTCACAACCCAATACAGCACCAGACCTGCCGGGAACCACAGGAAGAAGAAGGTGAAGATGATTGGCATCAGCTTCATTACCTTGGCCTGCATCGGGTCCGGAGGAGTCGGGTTCAGACGCTGCTGGATGAACATGGTTGCGCCCATGATGATCGGCAGAATGAAGAACGGGTCTTTGATCGACAAGTCGGTAATCCAGAGCATGAACGGCGCCTGGCGCATTTCAACACTTTCCAGAAGTACCCAGTACAAGGACAGGAACACCGGCATCTGCACCAGAATCGGCAAGCAGCCGCCCAGTGGATTGATCTTCTCTTTCTTGTACAGCTCCATCATCGCTTGCGACATTTTCTGGCGATCATCACCGAACTGCTCTTTCAGAGCGGCCAGTTTTGGTGCCACAGCGCGCATACGAGCCATCGATTTGTAACTGGCGGCCGACAGCGGGAAGAAGATCCCTTTGATCAGCATGGTCAGGAAGATAATCGACCAGCCCCAGTTACCCACCAGGCTGTGGATATGTTGCAGCAACCAGAAAATTGGCTGAGCAATGAACCACAGAATGCCGTAGTCGACAGTCAGTTCCAGGCCTGGGGATAACTCTTTGAGTACACCCTGGCTTTTCGGACCTGCGTACAAGGTAGCGCTGGTTTCAGCTGTTTTGCCCGGCTCAACGGTCAAGGTTGGGCCAGTAAAACCGATGATGTAGTTGCCTTGGCTATCTTTGCGGGTCTGAACGACGTTGTTATCGCCTTTCTGAGGAATCCACGCAGTCACAAAGTAGTGTTGCAGCCAGGCAACCCAGCCACCTTGAACGGTTTCTTTAAGCTGGCCCTTGTCGATATCTTTCATCGACACTTTTTTGTACGGTTCTGCACTTGTCCACAGGGCAGCGCCCAGATAAGTCGCAGTGCCAGTGGCGGTGCTTGAAGAAGGATCAGAGCTGGCGTCGCGTTTCAATTGCGCGAACAGGTTGCCGGTCCACGGCTTGCCGCTCTCGTTATCAATCAAATAGCTGACTTGAACATCGTACAGACCACGCTTGAGCGTGAAACGTTTGATGTAGTTGACGCCGTTTTCGCTGAATTTCAGGTCGACAACCAACTGATCCTGGCCTGGAGCCAGTTCATAAGTCTTTTTGTCTGCACTGAAAACCGGGCGACCCGCAGTGCGAGCATCAGGCCCGTCAACGCCAGTCAGGCCACTTTGAGCCAGATAAGTACGCTCGCCGCCGTTATCGAACAGCTGGAAAGGTACATCCGGATGGTCTTGGCGACGTGGATAAAGCGGCAGACGCAGTTGGGCAATGTCACCACCCTGTGGATCAATCGCGATGTCCAGAACATCCGTTTTTACGTGGATGAGGTCTTTGCTGGCAGCAACCGGTGCTTCAGTTGGTGTGCTGCTATCAGTATTGGCGCTGGGTACATCGGCACTGTTCGAAGCGTTGTTACCTGGCACCGTATCAGGCAAAGCCTGTGGGGTGGTGCTGCTGGCGGCAACATTCTGAGTCGGCAGGGCAGCTTGGCCGTAATCCTGGTTCCATTTCAGAACCATAACGTAGGACACGACTGCTAGAGCGACGATCAGGATCGTGCGTTTAATATCCATGATTACTCGGCCATCAAGAAGAACGGGAGGTAGGGATAGGTGGAACCGGGTCGTAACCACCGGGATTCCACGGGTGACAGCGACCTAAACGACGAAAGGTCAGCCAGCCGCCGCGAAGAACGCCATGATTTTCGATGGCTTCCATCGCGTAGCAGGAACAACTGGGGTAGAAACGGCAGTGGCTGGCCATCAAAGGACTAATGGCATAACGATAAAACTGGATCGGAAGGATCGCCAGTTTACGCATCAGGACTGCCTACCCCTACAGTTTCGGTTTTAACCGCTGGAACTGGCGTGTTACGGGCCAGACGTTTCCAGAGTTTGCCGAAATGCTGAATCAATTCGGGGTTCTCTACGTCACCCAAACCTTTGCGCGCGACGATAACGATATCCCAACCGACCAGTTGATCCTGGTGGAGACGAAACGATTCACGCATCAAACGCTTAAGGCGATTGCGCTGAACGGAGAGCTTTACGCTCTTTTTCCCGATCACTAACCCCAGGCGGGGGTGATCAAGATCGTTGCTGCGCGCAAGGAGCAGGAGATTTTTCCCCGGAACCTTGCCGGTGGGGGAGTCAAAGACTGCCTTGAAATGTCGGGGAGTGAGTAACCGCTTTTCCCGACTGAAGTCCTGACTCACCACCATTGTCTGATTATCAAACTGCCAGACGCGCACGGCCTTTGGCGCGGCGACGCGACAGGACTGCACGGCCGTTTTTAGTAGCCATGCGTGCACGGAAACCGTGAGTGCGGGCGCGTTTGATAGTGCTTGGTTGGAAAGTACGTTTCATGTCGTGCTACCTGGTTCGTCCACAACGGGCCGGAATGGCCCCCGTTTTAAGAGACCGGCGATTCTAGAGAATGCAAGCCAATAGGTCAATTTCCAACCAACGTTAACCGCTAAATAGATCTCAGGGGTTTTGCACAAGCGTTTTGTCAGCCAACTATAAAAATAAAGAAACGAAGTATTTAAAGCTCTTTTATAAAGCTTATTAAACTTAGGGAAGCGTTCTTCTGTGGATAAGTCAAAGCAGGCCATATAAATCAAGGTGTACAGAGGATGACAACACTGTCGAGAAGCGGTGCTCTGCCTGTGCTGCGCCCTCGGATAAGCTGTGCACGAAAGGCCTCTTTATCCACAGGCCAGTTATGCACAGACTTTCGACCCCACTTGTGCAAAGAGCTTAGGCCCGCTTATCCACAGACCTTATGCACATACCATTTGTCGCTTTGTTCACCGCGAAAAGCCTGATATCTCCTTATAAGCAGGCAACCTACATGTGGATAAGTAGGCGAGTGGTCGCTACAATGGCGCCTGTTTTTGCCTCACCGGCTTTCAACTTAGGGGATATCCGTGTCAGTGGAACTTTGGCAGCAGTGCGTAGAGCTTTTGCGCGATGAGCTGCCTGCCCAGCAATTCAACACCTGGATCCGTCCACTACAGGTCGAAGCCGAAGGCGACGAGTTGCGCGTGTATGCACCCAATCGTTTTGTTCTCGACTGGGTTAACGAGAAGTATCTGAGCCGTTTGCTTGAGCTGTTGAATGAGCACAGCAATGGCATGGCGCCAGCGCTGTCCTTATTAATAGGCAGCAAACGCAGCTCGGCACCTCGTGCTGCACCCAATGCGCCATTAGCTGCGTCAGCTTCTCAGCAGGCCTCGACGCAGGCGCCTTCGCCAAACACTCAGTCAAGCGCAGCGTCCGCGCCTGCTCCGGCCCCTAAACAGGCGGCCGAAGCGAGCGAAGAACCTTCGCGTGACAGCTTTGATCCGATGGCGGGTGCCAGCTCGCAACAAGCGCCTGTGCGTGCCGAGCAACGCACTGTCCAGGTGGAAGGTGCGCTCAAGCACACCAGCTACCTGAACCGCACCTTCACCTTCGAAAACTTCGTAGAGGGCAAGTCCAACCAACTGGCCCGCGCAGCGGCGTGGCAGGTAGCTGACAATCCCAAGCACGGTTACAACCCGCTCTTCCTGTATGGCGGCGTTGGCTTGGGTAAGACGCACTTGATGCACGCGGTGGGCAACCACCTATTAAAGAAGAATCCGAATGCCAAGGTCGTATACCTGCATTCCGAGCGTTTTGTAGCTGACATGGTCAAGGCCCTGCAGCTCAATGCGATCAACGAGTTCAAGCGCTTCTACCGCTCGGTCGACGCCCTGCTCATCGATGACATTCAATTCTTTGCGCGCAAAGAGCGGTCTCAGGAAGAGTTCTTCCACACCTTCAACGCCCTGCTTGAAGGCGGTCAGCAAGTGATTCTGACCAGTGACCGCTACCCCAAAGAGATCGAAGGTCTCGAAGAACGTCTCAAATCCCGCTTCGGCTGGGGCTTGACGGTGGCTGTTGAGCCGCCAGAGCTCGAAACCCGAGTCGCGATCTTGATGAAGAAGGCAGACCAGGCCAAGGTTGACCTGCCTCACGATGCCGCCTTCTTTATTGCCCAACGCATTCGCTCCAACGTGCGTGAGCTCGAAGGTGCGCTCAAGCGGGTAATCGCGCACTCACACTTCATGGGCCGCGACATCACCATCGAGTTGATTCGCGAATCCCTAAAAGACTTGTTGGCGTTGCAAGATAAGCTCGTCTCTGTGGATAACATCCAGCGCACAGTGGCCGAGTACTACAAGATCAAAATTTCGGACCTGCTCTCCAAGCGTCGTTCACGCTCGGTAGCACGGCCACGCCAAGTGGCCATGGCTCTGTCCAAAGAGCTGACCAACCACAGCCTGCCGGAAATTGGCGACGTGTTTGGTGGCCGCGATCACACCACTGTCTTGCACGCATGCCGCAAGATCAACGAACTCAAGGAATCCGACGCGGACATCCGCGAGGACTACAAGAACCTGCTGCGAACCCTGACAACCTGATGACACCAACGCAGCTTATTAAGGCAAGGGACTAGACCATGCATTTCACCATTCAACGCGAAGCCTTGTTGAAACCCCTGCAACTGGTCGCAGGCGTCGTTGAACGCCGCCAGACCTTGCCGGTATTGTCCAACGTGCTGTTGGTTGTCGAAGGCCAGCAACTGTCGCTGACCGGTACCGACCTTGAAGTCGAACTGGTCGGTCGCGTTCAACTCGAAGAACCCGCTGAGCCGGGCGAGATCACCGTACCTGCGCGCAAGCTGATGGATATCTGCAAAAGCTTGCCCAACGATGCTCTGATCGACATTAAGCTTGATGACCAGAAACTGGTAGTCAAGGCAGGCCGGAGCCGCTTCACCCTGTCGACCTTGCCAGCCAATGATTTCCCGACCGTTGAAGAAGGCCCAGGCTCGCTGACGTGCAGCCTGCAGCAAAGCAAATTGCGCCGTCTGATCGAACGCACCAGCTTCGCCATGGCTCAGCAGGACGTTCGTTACTACCTCAACGGCATGCTGCTGGAAGTGTCTGCCGGTATCATCCGCGCCGTCGCCACCGATGGTCACCGTCTGGCCATGTGCTCGATGAAAGCTGACATTGGTCAGCCAGATCGTCATCAAGTGATCGTACCGCGCAAAGGCATTCTCGAACTGGCGCGTCTGCTGACCGAGCCAGACGGCGAAGTGAGCATCGTGTTGGGCGCGCACCACATCCGTGCCACCACTGGCGAGTTCACCTTCACCTCCAAGCTGGTAGACGGCAAGTTCCCGGATTACGAGCGTGTGCTGCCGAAAGGGGGTGACAAGGTGGTGATTGGTGACCGTCAGGTACTGCGTGAAGCGTTCAGCCGTACAGCGATCTTGTCCAACGAGAAGTACCGTGGGATTCGCCTGCAACTGGCTAATGGCCAGCTAAAAATTCAGGCCAACAACCCGGAGCAGGAAGAGGCGGAAGAAGAAGTGGGCGTTGACTACAACGGCGGCTCGCTCGAAATCGGCTTCAACGTGAGCTACCTGCTGGACGTGCTGGGCGTGATGACCACTGAGCAAGTGCGCCTCATCCTGTCTGACTCCAACAGCAGCGCCTTGGTGCAAGAGTCGGATAACGATGACTCGGCCTACGTTGTTATGCCGATGCGCCTGTAACTTATGCACAGCCCAAGCTAGATGTCCCTTAGTCGCGTCACCGTCACCGGAGTGCGTAATCTGCACCCGGTGACTTTCTCCCCCTCCCCCCGCATCAATATCTTGTACGGCGCCAACGGCAGCGGAAAAACCAGCGTGCTCGAAGCCGTTCACTTGCTGGGGCTGGCACGTTCGTTTCGCAGCGTGCGGCTTACACCCGTCATCCAGCATGATCAACCAAGCTGTACAGTTTTTGGTCAGGTAGAACTGGCCGAAGGTGGACACAGCGCGCTGGGGGTTTCGCGGGACCGTCAAGGGGAGTTCCAAATTCGGATCGACGGTCAAAATGCGCGCAGTGCGGCGCAACTCGCCGAGATCCTGCCCCTGCAATTGATCAACCCAGACAGCTTCCGTCTACTGGAAGGTGCCCCCAAGATTCGCAGGCAGTTTCTCGACTGGGGCGTGTTCCACGTCGAACCGCGGTTTATGTCGACCTGGCAGCGGCTACAGAAGGCCCTGCGGCAGCGGAACTCATGGCTGCGGCATGGTACACTTGACGCCGTTTCACAAGCGGCATGGGACCGGGAACTGTGCCTGGCCAGTGCTGATATTGATGAATACCGCCGCGCTTACATCAAAGCCTTAAAACCTGTCTTTGAGCAGACCTTAAGTGAGTTGCTTGAACTCGAAGGGTTAACGCTGAGCTATTACCGTGGCTGGGACAAAGACCGAGAGCTGAGTACTGTACTCGCTGCGTCTGTCCACCGGGACCAGCAAATGGGGCATACCCAAGCCGGACCGCAACGTGCTGATTTGCGCCTGAAGATAGGTGCCAATAACGCGGCAGACATCTTGTCGCGTGGGCAGCAAAAGTTAGTGGTCTGTGCCTTGCGCATTGCTCAAGGGCACTTGGTCAGCCAGGCCCGGCGCGGCCAATGTATTTATCTGGTGGATGACTTGCCGTCCGAATTGGATGAGCAGCATCGCAACGCACTGTGTCGCTTGTTGGAAGACTTACGCTGCCAGGTATTTATCACCTGTGTAGATCACGAATTATTGAGGGAAGGCTGGCAGACGGAAACGCCAGTTGCCCTGTTCCACGTGGAACAGGGCTGTATCACCCAGACCCACGACCATCGGGAGTGAAGGCATTGAGCGAAGAAAACACGTACGACTCAACGAGCATTAAAGTGCTGAAAGGCCTGGATGCCGTACGCAAACGTCCCGGTATGTACATTGGTGACACCGACGATGGCAGCGGTCTGCACCACATGGTGTTCGAAGTAGTCGACAACTCCATCGACGAAGCGCTGGCTGGCCATTGCGACGACATCACCATTACCATCCACCCGGATGAATCCATCACCGTGCGCGACAACGGCCGCGGCATCCCGGTTGATGTGCATAAAGAAGAGGGCGTTTCGGCAGCCGAGGTCATCATGACCGTGCTGCACGCCGGCGGTAAATTCGATGACAACTCCTACAAAGTATCCGGCGGCTTGCACGGTGTAGGTGTTTCGGTTGTAAACGCCCTGTCCGAATTGCTGGTACTGACGGTGCGTCGCAGCGGCAAGATCTGGGAACAGACCTATGTCCACGGTGTGCCTCAGGCGCCGATGGCGATCGTGGGCGAAAGCGACACCACCGGTACTCAGATTCACTTCAAACCGTCTGCTGAAACCTTCAAGAACATCCATTTCAGCTGGGACATCCTGGCCAAGCGGATTCGTGAGCTGTCCTTCCTCAACTCCGGTGTTGGCATCGTCCTCAAGGATGAGCGCAGCGGCAAGGAAGAGCTGTTCAAGTACGAAGGCGGCCTGCGTGCGTTCGTTGACTACCTGAACACCAACAAGACTGCGGTCAACCAGGTGTTCCATTTCAATGTTCAGCGTGAAGACGGCATCGGCGTAGAAATCGCCTTGCAGTGGAACGACAGCTTCAACGAGAACCTGTTGTGCTTCACCAACAACATTCCGCAGCGCGATGGCGGTACGCACTTGGTGGGCTTCCGCTCTGCCCTGACGCGTAACCTCAACACCTACATTGAAGCTGAAGGTCTGGCCAAGAAGCACAAAGTCGCCACCACCGGTGATGACGCCCGTGAAGGCCTGACGGCCATTATCTCGGTGAAAGTACCGGATCCTAAGTTCAGCTCTCAGACCAAAGACAAGCTGGTTTCTTCTGAAGTGAAGACCGCTGTTGAACAGGAAATGGGCAAGTTCTTCTCCGACTTCCTGCTGGAAAACCCGAACGAAGCCAAGCTGATTGTCGGCAAGATGATCGATGCGGCCCGTGCCCGCGAAGCGGCCCGTAAAGCCCGTGAGATGACCCGCCGCAAAGGCGCGCTGGACATCGCAGGCTTGCCAGGCAAACTGGCCGACTGCCAGGAAAAAGACCCGGCGCTGTCCGAACTGTACCTCGTGGAAGGTGACTCTGCTGGCGGCTCCGCCAAGCAGGGACGTAACCGCCGTACCCAAGCGATCCTGCCGTTGAAAGGTAAAATCCTCAACGTTGAGAAAGCCCGTTTCGACAAGATGATCTCTTCGCAAGAAGTCGGCACCTTGATCACCGCGCTGGGTTGCGGCATTGGCCGTGACGAGTACAACATCGACAAACTGCGTTATCACAACATCATCATCATGACCGATGCTGACGTAGACGGTTCTCACATCCGTACCCTGCTGCTGACCTTCTTCTTCCGTCAGTTGCCGGAACTGATCGAGCGTGGCTACATCTACATCGCCCAGCCGCCGTTGTACAAAGTGAAAAAAGGCAAGCAAGAGCAATACATCAAAGACGACGAGGCCATGGAAGAATACATGACCCAGTCGGCCCTTGAAGACGCCAGCCTGCACCTCAATGAAGAAGCCCCAGGCATCTCGGGTGAGGCGCTGGAGCGTCTGGTGTACGACTTCCGCATGGTCATGAAGACACTCAAGCGTTTGTCGCGTCTGTACCCACAGGAGCTGACCGAGCACTTCATCTACCTGCCAGCCGTTACCCTTGAGCAGTTGGGCGACCACGCTGCCATGCAAGCGTGGATGGCCAAGTACGAAGAGCGTCTGCGTCTGGTTGAGAAGTCGGGCCTGGTCTACAAAGCCAGCCTGCGCGAAGACCGTGAACGTAATGTCTGGTTGCCAGAGGTCGAACTGATCTCCCACGGCCACTCGACCTTCATCACCTTCAACCGCGACTTCTTCGGCAGCAACGACTACAAAACCGTCGTGACCCTGGGCGCACAACTGAGCACCCTGCTCGATGACGGCGCGTACATCCAGCGTGGCGAACGTCGCAAGCAAGTGACCGAGTTCAAAGAAGCCCTTGAGTGGTTGATGGCCGAAAGCACCAAGCGCCATACCATCCAGCGCTACAAAGGACTGGGCGAAATGAACCCGGACCAACTCTGGGAAACCACCATGGACCCAAGCGTGCGTCGCATGCTGAAAGTCACCATTGAAGACGCGGTCGGCGCCGACCAGATCTTCAACACCTTGATGGGCGACGCCGTAGAACCGCGCCGAGAATTCATCGAGAGCAACGCACTGGCAGTGTCCAACCTGGACTTCTGATGGTGTAAAGCGCAGTACAAAAAAGGCCAACGCTAAGCGTTGGCCTTTTTTATTGAGCAAATAATAACTATGGCGCCAACAAAAGCCCCTGCTCTTCCCTGCACAACTCCAGCAAAAAATCCCACACCACCCGCAACCTCACCGACTTGTGCAACTCGCGTCGGGTGCTGATCCAGTAACTGCGTTGCACCGATTCATCAGGCAGCACGCGCACCAACTCCGGGTCTTGGCTGGCCATGTAGTTGGGTAGCACCGCGATGCCTAGCCCGGCGCGGGCGGCTTGTTGCTGGGCAATAACGCTGGTGCTGCGAAAGGTCACGGTCGGGTTGCGGCAGAAGTGGTTGATAAACAGCAGTTCCTGGCTGAAGAGCAGGTCGTCGACGTAGCCGATCCAGTAGTGGTTGGCCAAGTCGTCACGATTGTTCAGCGGGGGGGCTTTTTCGAGGTAAGTACGACTGGCGTAGAGCGCTAAACGGTAGTCGGTGAGTTTGCGGGTGATTAACAAGTCGGCGTGGGGGCGGTCGAGGTGGACGCTGATTTCTGCCTCGCGGTTGAGGATGCTGACAAAGCGCGGTACCGCCACCAACTCAACTTCCAGCCCCGGATAACGCTCAAACAACCCGCGCAACCGGGAGGTGATGAACATGATCCCGATACCTTCGGTGACGCCCAGGCGGATTTTTCCCAGGGGCGCGATGGCTTGGGTGATTTCTTCCTGGGCCAGCAGGGCGACGTTTTCCATTGATTCGGCATGTTTGAGCAGTGCCTGCCCGGCCGGTGTCAGTTCGTAGCCTTGGGCGTGCTGCACAAACAGCGCCGTGCCGAGGTGCTGTTCAATGCTCTCAATGTGCCGCGCCACCGTGCTGTGGGTGGTATTGAGGCGTTTGGCCGCCGTGAGCAGGCGTCCGCTGCGCTGCAACTCCAAAAAGTACCGCAGATCATTCCAGTCGAACATTGTCATCCCTCAGTGCCCGGTATCCGCGAGCTGTGTAAAAACGCACAAGCCATGGGTGAAATCGCGCGTTTTCAACTCGAAATTAATCAATACGATGGAGTAGAACAAGAACAATAAATATAGGCGCGAGGTGATGCATGCCATCAGCCAATCAGGTGTATGACTACATCGTCGTGGGCGCAGGACCTGCGGGATCGGTATTGGCCAATCGGCTGTCTGCCGATCCCAAGCACACAGTGCTGCTGCTTGAAGCGGGCGGCAAAGATAATTACCCGTGGATCCACATCCCGGTGGGCTACCTTTATTGCATTGGTAACCCGCGCACCGACTGGTGCTTCAAAACCGAAGCTCAGCCCGGCTTGCAGGGCCGCAGTCTCAGTTATCCGCGCGGCAAGGTGTTAGGCGGCAGCTCATCCATCAACGGCATGATCTACATGCGCGGCCAAGCCGGTGACTACGATCACTGGGCCGAGCTGGGTAACGCGGGCTGGTCCTGGAAAGACGTGTTGCCACTGTTCAAACGCAGTGAAAAACATTACGGCGGCAATTGCGCGCTGCACGGCGCTGACGGCGAATGGCGGGTTGAGCAACAGCGTTACACCTGGTCGATTCTGGATGCCTTCCGCGACGCAGCCGCTCAAAACGGGATCGCCAGCGTTAATGATTTCAACGGTGGCGACAATCAGGGCTGTGGATATTTTCAAGTTAACCAGCGGACCGGTGTGCGCTGGAATGCTTCCAAAGCTTTTTTACGCCCTGTGGATAAACGCCCGAATCTGACCGTGTTGACCGGGGTACAGGTCGACAGAGTCCTGCTTGAAAACCGTCGTGCCACTCAGGTGCGTGCTCGCTGGCAAGGCGCCGACCATGACTTTACGGCGCGTCGCGAAATTATCTTGTGCGCAGGGTCGATTGGCTCTCCCGGTATTTTGCAGCGTTCAGGCATCGGCCCTCGTCCCCTGCTGGAAAGTCTGGGGATAACGGTTCAGCACGAACTGCCTGGCGTCGGCGGCAACTTGCAAGACCACCTGCAACTGCGGCTGATCTTCAAACTGAGTAACGCCCGCACCCTCAACCAAGTGGCCAACAGCCTGTGGGGCAAAGTCGGCATGGGCCTGCGTTATGCCTATGACCGCAGTGGTCCCTTGGCCATGGCCCCGAGCCAACTGGGCGCTTTCGTCAAATCCGATCCGGATCAGCCCTCAGCCAATTTGCAGTACCACGTACAGCCGCTGTCGCTGGAGCGCTTTGGCGAGCCGCTGCACACCTTTGCGGCCTTCACGGCCTCGGTGTGTAACTTGCGGCCAAAGAGCCGCGGCCGGGTCGATATTCGTTCGGCCAACCCGAATGACGCACCACTGATCGACCCCAACTATCTGAGCCACCCCGACGACTTAAAAGTCGCGGCCGACGCAATACGCCTTACCCGGCGCATTGTGGCCAGCTCTGCTCTGCAGACCTTCAGCCCTGAGGAATACCTGCCCGGTAGCGCCCTGCAAAGCGAGCAGGAGTTGTACGAAGCAGCTGCCAAGATCGGTACGACTATCTTTCACCCTGTGGGCACCTGCCGCATGGGGCAAGACGTTGAAGCAGTGGTCGATGCCGAGCTACGGGTCCATGGCGTACCGGGCTTGAGAGTGGCGGATGCGTCGATCATGCCGAGTATCGTCTCGGGCAACACCTGCTCACCCACGCTCATGATTGGCGAAAAAGCCGCACAGTTGATTCTGAAAGCGCACCTTCATGCACAGGAGAAAGAAGCGGGCGCGAGCCGCACAGGAGTAACACCGGTCGCCTGAAAGCGATCGTGGTTTCGGTCGCAGTCATCCGAAACCGACAGTGGACAACAACAATAATCACTGTGGCCCACAGGGCTGAGGACATTGAACATGTCGGACTCAATTGCACAATCGGCAGCAGCCCCCGCGAAAGGGACTACCGGCCGTGAAGAACGAAAGATCATCTTTGCGTCATCCCTCGGGACAGTTTTCGAGTGGTATGACTTTTTCTTGTATGGCGCGCTGGCGACAGTACTCAGCAAGCAATTCTTTGCCGGGGTTAACGACACCACCGCGTTTATCTTTGCCTTGATGGCCTTTGCCGCCGGCTTCTTGGTGAGACCGTTCGGAGCCCTGGTGTTTGGCCGTTTGGGCGACATGATCGGGCGAAAATACACCTTCCTCATGACCATCATCCTGATGGGCCTATCGACCTTCGCTGTCGGTCTGCTACCGACCTACACCAGCATTGGCATCGCAGCGCCGATCATGCTGGTGCTGCTGCGCATGCTCCAAGGGCTGGCGCTGGGCGGTGAATACGGCGGCGCAGCGACCTACGTGGCGGAACACGCAGCCCCCGGCAAGCGCGGTTTCAACACCAGTTGGATTCAATCCACCGCTACCTTGGGCCTGCTGCTGTCACTGATCGTGGTGCTGAGCTGCCGTTACCTCACTGGGGACCAGTTTGAAGTCTGGGGCTGGCGCTTGCCGTTCCTGCTCTCCATCGTGCTGCTGGGCATCTCGACCTGGATCCGCATGAGCATGCACGAGTCGCCTGCTTTCGCAAAAATGAAGGCTGAAGGTAAAACCAGCAAATCGCCGATCCGTGAGTCATTCGGCAAATGGGAAAACCTGAAAATTGTGCTGATCGCCCTGTTTGGCATTAACGCAGGCCAAGCCGTGACCTTCTATACGGCGCAGTTCTACGTGCTGTTCTTCCTCACGCAGATGCTCAAGATGGACCCGGCCCAGGCCAACATGCTGCTGATTATCAGCGTGGTGATCGGCGCGCCATTCTTCATCTTCTTTGGCTGGCTCTCGGACCGTGTGGGGCGTAAACCGATCTTGATGCTTGGCCTGCTGCTGGCCACCGTGCTGTACTTCCCGCTGTTCAAAGCCCTGAGCCACTACGCCAACCCGCAGATTGATGCTGCCAGCCGCCAGTCACCGATTGTGGTGATGGCCGACCCGTCGACCTGCACCTTCCAGTTCGACCCGGTGGGCAAGGCGCGTTTTGACAGCCCGTGCGACAAGGTCAAAACCTTCTTGGTGAAACAGGGTCTGCCTTACACCTCGCAGTCCGCCCCTGCGGGCACCCATGTTCAGGTGTCGGTGGGTGAACAACAGATCACCGGCTTCGACGAAGCGGCCATGCGCGCTGCCATCACCGCTGCAGGCTACCCGGCCAAAGCTGACCCGAGCACTGTGAATCAGCCGATGGTGGTTCTGATAATGGTGCTGCTGACGATCATCGCCTGCATGACCTATGGTCCGTTGGCGGCGGTCATGGTTGAACTGTTCCCGACGCGTATCCGCTACACCTCCATGTCCCTGCCCTATCACATCGGTAACGGCTGGTTTGGCGGGTTTCTGCCGACCGTGTCCTTTGCGCTGGTGGTCTTCACCGGGGATATTTTCTACGGGCTCTGGTACCCAGTGGTTATCACCGGCGTGAGCCTGGTGGTGGGGATGCTGTTCCTCAAGGAAACCCGAAAAGTAAACATCGATAAAGTCTAAGCACTCTGCAAGAGCGAGCGTGCTCGCGATCTTTAAAAGACGAGAGATCGCGAGCAAGCTCTTAATCCGAAATACGACACAACAGCCCCATACCCATTACGCACCAGAGCGGAAGTCGACGTTTGCGAAGCATGGCGACACCGGCCTTCTCTAAAGCCTGTTCGACGAGAGCCTATCTCTAGGTTCCCATAGCCAACATTGTCATTTCACGTAAGAACAAGCACCTCAAAAACATTCAGTAATCCCCGCCACGCGTAGGCTGCTTCTGATTTGATCCCCTCCCGCCGCTAGCCCGTTGTAAGCCCGACTTTCCACTCGCACCATGCGCCGACTCACGGTGTAACGATTGGAATTAGACGCATGCAAACAGGCTCCTTACCAACCTTGCTTGCCCCCTCTTGCGTTCTCAATAAGTTGATCCCATGACCGACCAGACCGCCCAGCCACGCGAGCCTC
>NZ_JBIWEO010000031.1:0-21668 GCF_044762555.1 Pseudomonas sp. NPDC096917
GATCATACCCGTATTAAGAGAAGCTGCGAAGCGGCTTCCGCGAGAAAGCTAACCATGGTTGAAAATAGCGAACTACGTAAAGCCGGACTTAAGGTGACTCTGCCACGAGTCAAGATTCTACAAATGCTCGATTCTGCCGAGCAGCGTCACATGAGCGCCGAAGATGTTTACAAGGCTCTTATGCAGGCTGGCGAAGACGTCGGTCTGGCCACGGTTTACCGTGTGTTGACCCAGTTTGAGTCAGCTGGGCTGGTGATCCGCCATAATTTTGATGGCGGCCATGCGGTCTTTGAGTTGGCTGATGCTGATGGCGGCCACCACGACCATATGGTCAACGTGGACAGCGGTGAAGTGATTGAGTTTTTCGACGAAGACATCGAAAAACTGCAGCACGCTATCGCGGCCAAGCACGGCGTTGAGTTGGTGGATCACAACTTGGTGCTGTACGTACGCAAGAAAACGCCGCAACAAACTAAATAAGCATGTCGCGCGAATTTCGGTTCGCGAAACGAACGAAGGCGACCTCTGAGTCGCCTTCGTGCTTTCTGAAACATGATATTTCGTGACCGTTCGTCGCTAAGCAGCGAGGTTTTTTGCGGTGACCACCATTTTTTTTGCGTGAGCCAGCGATTCTTTGGTCAGGTCAATACCGCCGAGCATGCGGGCGACTTCTTCTACGCGTTCTTTTTTGCTCAGTTTTGAGACGGCTGTGCGTGTTGTCTCGCTTTCACGAACCTTGTGCACGAAGAGGTGCTGGTGGCATTGCGCGGCGACTTGCGGCAAGTGAGTGACCGTCAGTACTTGGCCACGTTCGCCCAGGCGGCGCAGTAGCTGGCCGACGATTTCGGCTGTCGGGCCACCAATGCCCACGTCCACTTCGTCGAATACCAGGGTCGGTACACGTGACGTTTGTGCCGTGATGACCTGAATGGCCAGGCTGATACGCGACAACTCGCCGCCAGACGCCACTTTGGCTATCGCTTTGAGCGGTTGGCCAGGGTTGGCGCTGACCAGAAGCTCGACATGCTCCAGGCCGTGAGGCATTGGGTCGTTACTGCTTTGTGGGCGCAGCTCGATCACAAAGCGGCCGCCAGGCATGCCCAGGCGCTGGATTTCTTCTTCCACTGCACTGCTCAAGCGGGCCGCAGCATGACTGCGCAGGTTGCTTAGTTCGCGTGCGCACTCTTGATAGTGGCGGGTGTAAGACGCTAGCTCGTTGGTTAGGCGCTCGATGTTTTCATCGTTCGCGTTGAGAGTTTCCAGTTCGTTGAGCAGGTTTTGTTGCAGGGCGGCAACGTCGGCAGGTTGCACGCGGTGTTTGCGTGCAAGGCTGTAGATCGTGTCCAGCCGTTCTTCGAGGTATTGCAGGCGACTCGGATCCGCATCGAAATGATCGAGGAAGCGATTGAGTTCGCCCACGGCTTCTTCTACCTGAATCTGAGCACTGGCCAGCAGGTCGGTTGCTTCGCTCAATGAGCTGGAGTTGTTATTGACGCTCGACAAGCGATTCAGGCTTACGGTCAGGGCATTGAGGACATTGCCGGAGTCATTTTCGCTGCACTGCTCGACGACCTGGCGGCAAATAGTCAGCAAAGTTTCGGCGTTGGTCAGGTTTTTGTGTTCCTGCTCCAGTTCCTCCAGTTCGTTTTCACCCAGCGACAAGGTTTCGAGCTCTTCGATCTGATAGCTCAGTAGCTGATGACGTGCGCGCTGTTCGTCCCCTGAATTGGACAGGTGCTCAAGCTCTTGGCGGGTCTGGCGCCAACGTTGTGCGGCCAGTTGCACCTGACGAGCCAGGTCGCAGGCCCCTGCATATTCGTCGAGCAGTCGGCGGTGAGTATCGGGTTTTAGCAGCGACTGGTGCTCGTGCTGGCTGTGAATGTCGATCAACAGTTCGCCCAATGCTTTCAAGTCGCCTTGCGGGCAAGGGGTGCCGTTGATGTAGCCCCGTGAACGGCCTTCGGCGGTGATGACCCGGCGCAGTATGCAGGGGCCTTCGCACTCCAAGTCGCGTTCGGCAAGCCAGGCCCGGGCCTCGGGAATGTCTTGCAGGTCGAAGGTGGCCAGAATGTCGGCTTTGTCGGCTCCAGGGCGAACCACGCCACTGTCTGCACGGTCACCCAAGGTGAGACCGAGTGCATCCAGCATGATCGATTTACCGGCGCCAGTCTCACCAGTGATTACACTCATCCCACGATCGAGTTCAAGATCGAGATGTTCAACGATGGCGTAGTTGTGTACGGACAGGTGCACCAGCATGGGAGCCGCTCCAAAACGTAATGTCTGGTTATTTATACAGTGTTTTGTTTCGTGCTGACAATGCCTGCGCTTAGTTCTATTTGCTTTGTTTTCAGGCTTTTTTAGGCAGTTTTGAGTTCGCAGGGGCGCATTTAAGGGTCAAGGAGGTATCTGTTAGTGTTTTTTGGCTCTTGAACCTGAAAATTGCGACCCCATATACCTTGGCAGAAGCGCGAGTCGAGCTCGCGGACGATGTTTGAAAGGAGAAATCTATGGCAGACGAACAGACTATGGATACGCAGAACCAAGAGGCTAATCAGGCCGCCGATGTTGCAGGTGAAGATCTGGTAGCCCGTGTACAGGTGCTCGAAGAGCAGCTGGCTGCTGCTAATGATCAAGCTCTGCGTGTAGCTGCTGATTTGCAGAACGTTCGCCGTCGTGCCGAACAGGATGTTGAAAAAGCACACAAATTTGCATTGGAGAAGTTCGCGGGTGATCTGTTGCCGGTGATCGACAGCCTGGAGCGCGGCCTTGAGCTGTCCAGTCCAGATGACGAGAACATTCGTCCAATGCGTGAAGGGATCGAGCTGACCCTGAAAATGTTCCAGGACACCCTGAAGCGTTATCAGTTGGAAGCCATTGATCCTCACGGCGAACCCTTCAATGCCGGGCTTCACCAAGCGATGGCAATGCAGGAAAGCGCAGACTTGGAGCCCAACAGTGTGCTCAAGGTGTTTCAAAAGGGCTATCAGCTCAATGGTCGCTTACTGCGCCCGGCTATGGTCGTAGTTAGCAAGGCGCCAGCGGCGATTTCGCCATCAATTGATGAGCAGGCTTGAAATCGGTCGCAAGGCCCCCATTTAGAAGTCAAGCGTTAAGTAGTGTCGTAGTTGGTCATCACTGCTGCGGCAACAAAATCCAAATTTAGGGAGAGTTAACATGGGCAGAATTATCGGTATTGACCTCGGGACCACCAACTCGTGTGTTTCGGTTCTGGAAAACGGTAAAGCAAAAGTTATCGAAAACGCAGAAGGCGCACGGACTACGCCGTCGATCGTTGCGTACGCCAATGATGGTGAAATTCTGGTTGGCCAGTCGGCCAAGCGTCAGGCAGTGACCAATCCGCATAACACCTTGTACGCGGTGAAGCGTCTGATCGGTCGTCGTTTTGACGAAGAAGTTGTACAGAAAGACATTCAGATGGTGCCTTACAAGATCGCCAAAGCTGATAACGGCGACGCATGGGTTGAAGTGAACGGCCAGAAAATGGCTCCGCCACAAATCTCGGCTGAAATTCTGAAGAAAATGAAGAAGACCGCCGAAGACTACCTCGGCGAGCCAGTGACTGAAGCGGTGATTACCGTTCCGGCCTACTTCAACGACAGCCAGCGTCAGGCGACCAAAGACGCCGGCCGTATCGCGGGTCTGGACGTAAAACGTATCATCAACGAACCCACCGCAGCTGCTCTGGCTTACGGTATGGATAAAGCGAAAGGCGACCACACTGTCATTGTTTATGACTTGGGTGGCGGTACTTTCGACGTATCGGTTATTGAAATTGCTGAAGTTGATGGCGAGCACCAGTTTGAAGTGCTGGCGACCAACGGTGACACGTTCCTGGGTGGTGAAGACTTTGATATCCGTCTGATCGACTACCTGGTTGACGAGTTCAAGAAAGAAAGCGGCATGAACCTTAAAGGTGACCCGCTGGCGATGCAGCGTCTGAAAGAAGCCGCTGAAAAAGCCAAAATCGAACTGTCTTCGAGCCAGTCGACTGACGTGAATCTGCCTTACATCACTGCAGATGCCACCGGTCCTAAGCACTTGAACGTGAAAATTTCGCGCGCCAAGCTGGAATCGCTGGTTGAAGATCTGGTTCAGCGCACCATCGAGCCTTGCCGTCTGGCTCTGAAAGATGCTGGTATCGATGTTGGCGCGATCAACGACGTGATCCTGGTCGGTGGTCAGACTCGTATGCCGCTGGTACAGAAGCTGGTAACGGAGTTCTTCGGCAAAGAAGCCCGTAAAGACGTGAACCCGGACGAAGCGGTTGCAATGGGTGCTGCTATCCAGGGCGCGGTATTGGCCGGTGATGTTAAAGACGTTCTGCTGCTGGACGTGAGCCCGCTGACACTGGGTATCGAAACCATGGGCGGTGTTATGACTGCTCTGATCGAGAAAAACACCACGATTCCTACCAAGAAATCGCAAGTGTTCTCGACTGCTGACGATAACCAGGGTGCGGTGACCATTCACGTGCTGCAAGGTGAGCGTAAGCAAGCGGCTCAAAACAAGTCGTTGGGCAAGTTCGACCTGGCTGACATTCCACCCGCTCCACGTGGTGTGCCTCAGATCGAAGTAACCTTCGACATCGATGCCAACGGCATCCTGCACGTAAGTGCAAAAGACAAGGCGACTGGCAAGTCTCAGTCCATCGTGATCAAGGCGAACTCGGGTCTGTCCGAGGAAGAAATTGCTCAGATGGTACGTGACGCTGAAGTCAACGCTGAGGAAGACCGCAAGTTTGAAGAGCTGGCGGCGGCGCGTAACCAGGGCGATGCACTGGTTCACTCGACTCGTAAAATGGTTGCTGATGCTGGCGACAAAGTTACTGAGGAAGAGAAAGCTGCAATTGAAGCTGCAGTAGTTGCACTGGAAGCCGCTGTTAAAGGCGACGACAAGGCAGCTATCGAAGCCAAGGTTGAAGAGCTGTCCAAGGTGTCTGCTCCAGTCGCACAGAAAATGTACGCTGAGCAAGCGAACCCGGCAGACGCAGCGGCCAAGCCAGCTGATTCGGCTGAAAAAGCGGATGACGTTGTCGACGCTGAGTTCGAAGAAGTTAAAGACCACAAGTAATTAGCTTGTTGGTCGGCCGGTTGACCGTGCATAAGCGGTGACTGGTAGGATGTCGCCGCGCGGGAGCTTGCTCCCGCGTTGGCGTGTCTGGAGTCGAAGAATTTTTACAGCATGCGACAAGGTCGAATGCTGGCGGTTGGGACGGGCGCTTTTATGTGTCTCTGTCTGAAGTAACCGCTCCTGTCGGCCAATGCATTGGCTGTTAATCAGAAACCAATATCGTTGAAAAGACGTGAGTTGAGCCTTGTTTGTTCAGGCTCGGCGGGTTTGGTGAGGCTCGGGAGGGTTTTTCCAAGCGTCCTTGAGAGTGCAAAGAATTATGGCAAAGCGCGACTATTACGAAATATTGGGTGTCGAACGGACCACCACTGAGGTGGAGCTGAAAAAAGCGTATCGTCGTCTCGCAATGAAGCATCACCCGGACCGTAATCCGGATGACAAAGCCTCTGAAGAGCTGTTTAAAGAGGCGAATGAGGCTTATGAGGTGCTGTCGGACTCCAGCAAGCGTGCTGCTTACGATCAGTACGGCCATGCGGGTGTTGATCCGCAAATGGGCGGCGGCGGTGCTGGTTTTGGTGGGCAGAACTTCTCCGATATCTTCGGTGATGTATTCAGTGATTTCTTTGGCGGTGGTCGTGGCGGCTCCCGGGGGGGCGCTCAGCGCGGTAGCGATTTGCGCTACACGCTGGAGCTGAACCTGGAAGAGGCTGTGCGCGGTACCACGGTCAATATTCGTGTGCCCACCTTGGTTAATTGCAAGCCGTGCGACGGTTCTGGCGCGAAGAAAGGTTCTTCGCCAGTGACGTGTACGACCTGTGGCGGTATTGGTCAGGTGCGCATGCAGCAGGGTTTCTTCTCTGTTCAGCAGACCTGCCCGCGTTGCCAGGGTCAGGGCAAGATTATTTCCGATCCATGCGAGAGCTGCCGTGGCGAAGGCCGTGTAGAAGAGTACAAAACACTTTCCGTGAAAGTGCCGGCGGGTGTCGATACGGGTGACCGTATTCGTCTGTCTGGTGAAGGCGAGGCGGGTGTTCAGGGTGGCCCTGCGGGCGATCTGTACGTGGTCATCGATGTGCGCGAGCATGCGATTTTTCAGCGCGATGGCAAGCATCTGTTCTGTGAAGTGCCAATCAGTTTTGCTGATGCTGCGCTGGGTGCTGAGCTTGAAGTGCCGACGCTGGATGGTCGGGTCAAGTTGAAAGTCCCTGAAGGTACGCAAACCGGCAAGCAGTTCCGCCTGCGTGGCAAAGGTGTTGCTCCGGTTCGCGGCGGCGGTGTTGGCGACTTGATGTGCCGTGTGGTGGTTGAGACGCCTGTGAAACTGAGCCGCCGTCAGCGTGAGTTGATGGAAGAGTTCCGCTCGACGCTGGAAGGCGATAGCTGTCATTCGCCGAACGCGACCGGCTGGTTCGAGGGCGTGAAGCGTTTCTTCGGCGACTTATAAGGGGTTTGGCATGCGACGTATAGCTGTGATGGGCGCTGCCGGGCGCATGGGTAAGACGCTGATTGATGCGGTGCAGCAGCGTTCACCGTTGTGTGGTCTGACCGCGGCGGTTGTCCGCCCCGGCAGTTCGCTGGTGGGGGCTGACGCAGGTGAGCTCGTGTCTCTTGGGCGCATCGGTGTGCCGCTGTCAGCAAGCCTTGAGGGTGTTGCTGATGAATTCGATGTGTTGATCGATTTCACGCTGCCTGAAGTGATGCTCAATAACCTGGCTTTGTGTCGCAAAGCGGGCAAAGCCATGGTGATCGGCACTACGGGTTTGAGCGCGGCACAGAAGCAGTTGCTGGTTGAAGCGGCTAAAGACATTCCGATTGTGTTTGCGGCGAATTTCAGTGTCGGCGTTAACCTGTCGCTCAAGTTGCTCGATATGGCGGCGCGGGTGATGGGTGATGATGCGGATATTGAAATCATCGAGGCTCATCACCGACATAAGGTTGACGCGCCATCGGGCACGGCCATGCGCATGGGTGAGGTGATTGCTGATGCGCTGGGGCGTGACCTGCAAAAGGTTGCGGTTTACGGTCGTGAAGGCCACACCGGTGCTCGTGAGCGCGAGACCATTGGTTTTGCGACCGTTCGCGGCGGCGATGTGGTTGGCGATCATACGGTTCTGTTTGCTGCAGAGGGTGAGCGTCTTGAAATCACCCACAAGGCATCCAGCCGCATGACGTTCGCCAAAGGCGCTGTTCGTGCTGCCTTGTGGCTTGATGGGCGTGAGCCTGGTTTGTACGACATGCAAGATGTGCTCGACCTGCGTTGAGTCGACTCTGTAAAATCGGGCTGTTGCGCAATCAACGGCCCGATTTTTAACCGCTAAGCGATGACCTGTCGCATTCCTCTGCCTTTTCGGCTCTTTAGCGGTAGACCCAAAAAGCCTTTTTCTGTAAGCTACAGCTTTAGTGTGTCCACTAAAAGCGCGCAGATATTCGATGAAGAAGCGGGGTGACGTGTCCATACGTCACTCCGCTTTTTTACAACCTGCGATCGCCCTTTCAGGCTTTATTTACGGGAGGTCTTCTTGACTAAGCAAGCCATACTCGCCCTCGCTGATGGCAGCATTTTTCGCGGCGAAGCCATTGGGGCCGACGGTCAGACCGTTGGTGAGGTGGTGTTTAACACCGCAATGACTGGCTACCAGGAAATCCTTACGGATCCTTCCTACGCTCAGCAAATCGTGACCCTGACTTACCCGCATGTTGGCAATACCGGCACTACCCCGGAAGATGCCGAGTCTGATCGTGTCTGGTCCGCAGGTTTGGTAATTCGTGATCTGCCGCTGGTTGCCAGCAACTGGCGTAACACTATGTCGCTGTCTGACTATCTGAAAGCCAACAATGTTGTGGCGATCGCCGGTATCGACACTCGCCGTCTGACTCGCATTTTGCGCGAGAAGGGCGCACAGAACGGCTGCATCATGGCCGGTGACAATATTTCTGACGAAGCGGCGATTGCAGCTGCTCGTGGCTTCCCTGGCCTCAAAGGCATGGACCTGGCGAAAGTCGTCAGCACCGAAAAGGCCTACGAGTGGCGTTCGAGCGTCTGGAACCTGGCCACTGACAGTCATCCGACGATTGAAGCCAGCGATTTGCCTTACCACGTAGTGGCATATGACTACGGCGTTAAGTGGAACATCCTGCGCATGTTGGTTGAGCGCGGCTGCCGCGTGACGGTGGTTCCAGCACAGACACCGGCCAGCGATGTGTTGGCTCTCAACCCCGATGGTGTTTTCCTGTCCAACGGCCCGGGTGATCCTGAGCCTTGCGACTACGCGATCGCAGCTATTCAAGAAGTGTTGAAAACCGAAATTCCGGTGTTCGGCATCTGCTTGGGTCACCAGTTGCTGGCACTGGCCTCTGGCGCCAAGACCGTGAAAATGGGTCATGGCCACCACGGCGCGAACCACCCGGTTCAAGACCTGGACACCGGTGTTGTGATGATCACCAGCCAAAACCACGGTTTTGCGGTTGATGAAGCGACGTTGCCAGCTAACGTACGTGCCATCCACAAGTCGCTGTTCGACGGTACCTTGCAGGGCATCGAACTGACCGACAAGAGCGCTTTCAGCTTTCAGGGCCACCCTGAAGCAAGCCCGGGCCCGAACGACGTTGCACCGCTGTTCGATCGCTTCATCAATGAGATGGCCAAGCGCCGCTGATCAGCCCTTGCAATGAGTAGCCCAAGGGTGGCCCCTGCTTCTGGCGGCCCCTTGGGTGGCTCAGAGAACTGATCGACGGCTTGCCGACTGACCTGCGGATTTGAGTGACAAACCCATGCCAAAACGTACAGACATTAAAAGCATCCTGATTCTGGGCGCTGGCCCGATTGTTATCGGCCAGGCTTGCGAATTTGACTACTCCGGCGCCCAGGCCTGCAAGGCTCTGCGTGAGGAAGGTTATCGCGTCATCCTGGTGAACTCTAACCCAGCCACCATCATGACCGATCCGGACATGGCCGATGCAACCTACATCGAGCCGATCAAGTGGCAGACAGTTGCCAAGATCATCGAAAAAGAGCGTCCAGACGCGCTGCTGCCAACCATGGGTGGCCAAACGGCTCTGAACTGCGCACTGGATCTGGAGCGCGAAGGCGTTCTGGAGAAGTTCGGCGTAGAGATGATTGGTGCTAATGCCGACACCATCGATAAGGCAGAAGACCGTTCGCGCTTTGACAAGGCGATGAAGTCCATCGGTCTGGATTGCCCGCGTTCCGGTATCGCTCACAGCATGGAAGAGGCCAATGCGGTTCTCGAAAAGCTGGGCTTTCCGTGCATCATTCGTCCGTCCTTCACCATGGGCGGCACCGGTGGCGGTATTGCTTACAACCGTGAAGAGTTTGAAGAGATCTGTGCTCGTGGTCTGGACCTGTCGCCAACCAAAGAGCTGCTGATCGACGAATCACTGATCGGCTGGAAAGAGTACGAGATGGAGGTTGTCCGCGATAAGAAGGACAACTGCATCATCGTGTGCTCGATCGAAAACTTTGACCCGATGGGCGTGCACACCGGTGACTCGATCACCGTTGCTCCTGCGCAAACCCTGACCGACAAAGAATATCAAATCATGCGTAACGCCTCGTTGGCGGTACTGCGTGAGATCGGCGTTGAAACCGGTGGCTCCAACGTTCAATTCGGTATCTGCCCGAACACTGGCCGCATGGTCGTGATCGAGATGAACCCGCGCGTATCGCGCTCTTCGGCGCTGGCTTCCAAAGCCACTGGCTTCCCGATTGCGCGTATCGCCGCCAAGCTCGCGATCGGCTACACCCTGGATGAGTTGCAAAACGAAATCACCGGCGGCGCGACACCGGCGTCCTTCGAGCCGTCCATCGATTACGTTGTGACCAAGCTGCCACGCTTTGCGTTTGAAAAATTCGCAAAAGCCGATGCGCGTTTGACCACGCAGATGAAGTCGGTGGGTGAAGTCATGGCCATTGGCCGGACTTTCCAGGAGTCGCTGCAGAAAGCCCTTCGCGGTCTAGAAGTGGGTGTTAGTGGTCTTGATCCAAAGCTTGATCTGAGCAACCCGGAAAGCATGACCGTGCTCAAGCGCGAGCTGACTGTGCCGGGTGCCGAGCGTATCTGGTACGTGGCTGACGCGTTCCGCGCTGGCATGACTGTTGAAGACATCTTCGGCATGAACATGATTGACCCTTGGTTCCTGGTACAGATCGAAGATCTGATCAAGGACGAAGAGAAGATCAAGACGCAAGGCCTGTCTTCGATCGATCGTGACACTATGTACCGTCTCAAGCGCAAAGGCTTCTCTGATGCGCGTTTGGCTGTACTGCTGGGTGTGACTGAGAAAAACCTGCGTCGCCACCGTCACAAGCTGGAAGTGTTCCCGGTCTACAAGCGCGTTGACACCTGCGCGGCCGAGTTCGCCACAGACACCGCTTACATGTACTCCACCTATGAGGAAGAGTGCGAAGCCAACCCTTCGGATCGTGACAAGATCATGATTCTGGGGGGTGGTCCGAACCGTATCGGCCAAGGTATCGAGTTTGACTATTGCTGCGTTCACGCGGCCCTGGCGCTGCGTGCCGATGGTTACGAAACCATCATGGTCAACTGCAACCCGGAAACTGTTTCCACTGACTACGACACCTCGGATCGTTTGTACTTCGAATCCGTAACCTTGGAAGACGTGCTGGAAATCGTTCGTGTCGAGAAGCCAAAAGGCGTGATCGTTCAGTACGGTGGCCAAACCCCGCTGAAACTGGCTCGCGCTCTGGAGGAGGCTGGCGTACCGATCATCGGCACCAGCCCTGACGCCATTGACCGTGCTGAAGACCGTGAACGCTTCCAGCAAATGGTTGAGCGTCTGAACCTGCGTCAGCCGCCTAACGCCACTGTGCGCAGCGAAGACGAAGCCATTCGCGCTGCCGGCAAGATTGGTTACCCGCTGGTTGTTCGTCCTTCCTACGTGTTGGGCGGTCGTGCGATGGAAATCGTTTACGAAGAAGAAGAACTCAAGCGTTACCTGCGCGACGCAGTGAAAGTGTCCAATGACAGCCCTGTGCTACTGGATCACTTCCTGAACTGCGCAATCGAAATGGACGTTGATGCGGTTTGTGACGGTACCGACGTTGTGATCGGCGCGATCATGCAGCACATCGAACAGGCTGGTGTTCACTCCGGTGACTCCGCCTGTTCGCTGCCGCCGTACTCGCTGCCGCTGCACATCCAGGACGAGATGCGTGAGCAGGTCAAGAAAATGGCGCTTGAGTTGGGCGTTGTTGGCCTGATGAACGTGCAGTTGGCCCTGCAAGGCGAAGACATTTACGTGATCGAAGTGAACCCGCGCGCATCGCGTACCGTTCCTTTCGTGTCCAAGTGCATCGGTGTCTCGCTGGCAATGATCGCTGCTCGCGTGATGGCCGGTAAGACCCTGAAGGAAATTGGTTTCACTAAAGAAATCATTCCTAACTTCTACAGCGTGAAAGAGGCGGTCTTCCCATTCGCCAAATTCCCGGGCGTTGACCCGATCCTCGGCCCAGAGATGAAGTCGACGGGCGAAGTGATGGGCGTGGGTGATACCTTCGGTGAAGCGTTTGCCAAGGCTCAGATGGGCGCAAGCGAAGTGCTGCCAACCGGCGGTACGGCGTTTATCAGTGTGCGTGACGACGACAAGCCTTTGGTGGCGGGTGTTGCGCGTGACCTGATCAGCCTCGGCTTTGAGATCGTTTCGACTGCGGGTACTGCCAAGTTCATCGAAGCCGCTGGTTTGAAAGTGCGCCGCGTGAACAAGGTGACCGAAGGTCGCCCGCACGTTGTCGATATGATCAAAAATGACGAAGTCACTTTGATCATCAACACTACTGAAGGTCGTCAGTCGATAGCTGACTCTTACTCCATTCGCCGCAACGCTTTGCAGCACAAGATTTACTGCACCACGACTATTGCTGCTGGCGAAGCGATCTGTGAAGCGCTTAAGTTCGGTCCTGAAAAAACCGTACGTCGCTTGCAGGATCTACACGCAGGATTGAAGGCATGATCAAATACCCAATGACCGTCCAGGGCGCGAAAGCCCTGGAAGAAGAACACGCACACCTGACTAAGGTTGTTCGGCCAAAACTGAGCCAAGACATCGGCACGGCACGTGAGCTGGGCGACCTGAAAGAAAACGCTGAATACCATGCTGCCCGTGAGCAGCAAGGTATGGTTGAGGCGCGTATTCGCGATATCGAAGGCCGCATGCAGAACGCGGTCATCATTGATGTCACGACTATCCCTCATACCGGTAAGGTGATTTTCGGCACCACGGTTGAAATCGCTAACGTTGAGACTGACGAAAGCGTGACTTATCAGATCGTGGGAGAGGATGAGGCTGACTTCAAGCTCGGAAAAATCTCCGTGGGTTCGCCACTTGCTCGCGCCTTGATTGCGAAGGAAGAGGGTGATGTGGTCGCGGTGAAAACACCGGGCGGCGTCATTGAGTACGAGATTATTGAAGTGCGTCACATCTAAATAAAAGCGCCCGCTTCATGCGGGCGCTCTGCTTTGGCCGCTAGTCCGGACTTCTGGGTTAGCAGCTTGCAGTTGTTTTACACAGAATTTGTGCGGTGCTGGTCTGTATGGATTGGCGCAGCAGTTGGTTAAGGCATCGCGTGGCGCGCTTTGAATGCAGCGTATGTCGCGTGGTGCTGTCTGCTGGCGGGATGGGGTGCGTTGGGCTGTTCTGGCTGCCTGATGCATTGCGCGGGCAGTTTTTTGAAGGTGTCAGGGCGCGCCAGGCGCGCCCTTGACCCCTGTCGGCATCACTTGAAGCGATGGATGTTCGACAGATGCTTGTTAACATTGACGTTCTTGCGGTACAGAAGCGCCATTTTGCCGATAACCTGTACCAATTCCGCTTTGCCGGCCTTGCACAGTTCTGCAATGGCCTCCAGGCGGGATTCGCGGTCCAGGATGTTGACTTTGATTTTAATCAACTCGTGATCGCTCAATGCGCGTTCGAGTTCGGCTAAAACACCTTCAGTCAAACCATTATCAGCCACAGTCAATACTGGTTTCAGATGGTGGCCAATGGATTTGTACTGTTTCTTCTGCTCTTGAGTGAGCGGCATAATCTGACCCCTGTGTCTGATCTTGTAAAAAGCGGCGGCCAGTTTACCCGAGCGAGTCCGGGACCGCCCAGTTAATCACGACCCGTTTATATTTTTGAGGTGGCCCGTGGCCCGTTCCAAGACTAGCCTTAACTGGCTGAAAGAGCATTTCAACGACCCATACGTCAAAATGGCGCAAAAAGATGGGTATCGTTCACGTGCAAGTTACAAGCTTCTGGAGATTCAGGAGCGAGATCGTTTGATTCGCCCGGGCATGACGGTGATTGACCTGGGCGCAGCCCCGGGTGGCTGGTCGCAGGTGACTAGCCGTCTGATCGGTGGTCAGGGGCGTTTGATCGCTTCGGACATTCTGGACATGGACAGCATTCCAGATGTGACCTTCATCAAAGGGGACTTTACCGAGGATGCTGTGCTGGCTCAGATTCTTGAGGCTGTCGGAAATACACAAGTAGACCTTGTGATTTCAGATATGGCCCCCAATATGAGTGGATTGGCAGCTGTAGATATGCCGCGAGCAATGTTCCTCTGTGAGTTGGCATTGGATCTTGCCGGGCGAGTTCTGCGTCCAGGTGGTGATTTTCTGATCAAGGTCTTCCAGGGTGAAGGTTTCGACCAATACCACAAAGACATCCGCAAACTTTTTGATAAGGTGCAGATGCGCAAGCCAACCTCGTCACGAGATCGGTCCCGCGAGCAGTATTTGTTAGGGCGTGGCTTCCGTGGAATCGAGGGTTCTGCCAGTGACGAACGTCTCTGACAGGGGCGATAAGTTTTTTTGTATCGCTTTACAGCGCTGTCATAACGAATATTGTGTAGTCAAAGTTTCACAAAGGGTTACAGACGGAGCCTGCAAGGGTTGTAGGCAATGTAGTAAGTTATGCCGGTGAATATCATGCGAAGCACGCTTCAGTAGCGGGGCTTGCTTCAGAGGGTAGCTAATTGAACGATATGGCAAAGAATCTGATCCTGTGGTTGATCATCGCAGCTGTCTTGGTGACAGTGATGAACAACTTCTCCAGTCCAAACGAGCCACAAACCCTCAACTATTCCGACTTCATCCAGCAAGTTAAGGATGGCAAGGTCGAGCGCGTTGCCGTGGATGGCTACGTGATTACCGGCAAACGAAGCGATGGCGATACCTTCAAAACCATTCGTCCGGCTATTCAGGACAACGGTTTGATCGGTGACTTGGTTGATAACCATGTGACCGTTGAGGGCAAACTGCCTGAGCAGCAAAGCATCTGGACGCAACTGTTGGTTGCGAGCTTCCCGATTCTGGTGATCATCGCTGTCTTCATGTTCTTTATGCGTCAAATGCAGGGCGGTGCCGGCGGTAAAGGTGGTCCTATGAGCTTTGGCAAGAGCAAGGCACGTCTGTTATCCGAAGATCAGGTCAAAACGACCCTGGCTGACGTTGCAGGCTGTGATGAAGCCAAGGAGGAAGTGGGCGAGCTGGTTGAGTTCCTTCGTGATCCAGGCAAATTCCAGCGTCTGGGCGGTCGTATCCCTCGTGGCGTGTTGATGGTTGGCCCGCCAGGTACCGGTAAAACCTTGCTCGCCAAGGCGATTGCTGGCGAAGCCAAGGTTCCTTTTTTCACGATTTCCGGTTCCGACTTTGTTGAGATGTTCGTAGGCGTCGGTGCAAGCCGCGTTCGTGACATGTTTGAGCAGGCTAAAAAGCATGCGCCTTGCATCATCTTCATCGACGAAATCGACGCAGTCGGTCGTCACCGTGGTGCCGGTATGGGCGGCGGTCATGATGAGCGTGAGCAGACCCTCAACCAATTGCTGGTTGAAATGGACGGCTTTGAAATGAATGACGGCATCATTGTGATCGCCGCCACTAACCGTCCCGATGTGCTTGACCCTGCGCTGTTGCGTCCGGGCCGTTTTGACCGTCAGGTAGTGGTTGGTTTGCCAGATATCCGTGGTCGTGAGCAGATCCTCAAAGTGCACATGCGAAAAGTGCCGATGGGGGATGATGTTCAGCCGGCTGTGATTGCACGTGGTACTCCGGGCTTCTCCGGTGCTGACCTCGCTAACCTGGTGAACGAAGCGTCCTTGTTTGCAGCGCGTACCGGTAAGCGCGTTGTTGAAATGAAAGAATTTGAGCTGGCCAAAGATAAAATCATGATGGGCGCCGAGCGCAAATCGATGGTGATGTCGGATAAAGAAAAGCGCAATACGGCTTACCACGAAGCGGGTCACGCTATTGTTGGTCGGGTCGTGCCTGAGCACGATCCGGTTTACAAAGTGTCGATCATTCCACGTGGCCGTGCGTTGGGCGTCACAATGTTCCTGCCGGAAGAGGATCGTTATAGCCTCTCCAAGCGCGCGTTGATCAGTCAGATTTGCTCGCTGTACGGTGGTCGTATCGCTGAAGAGATGACATTGGGTTTTGACGGTGTGACCACCGGTGCATCCAACGACATCATGCGTGCCAGCCAGATTGCGCGGAACATGGTCACCAAGTGGGGCTTGTCCGAGAAGCTAGGCCCGCTGATGTATGCCGAAGATGACGAGTCTTATCTGGGACGCGGTGGTGGTGGTCAAGGTGCTAGTGTTTCGGGCGAGACAGCCAAGCTGATCGACTCTGAAGTACGCAGCATCATTGATGAGTGTTATGGCACGGCCAAGCAGATCCTGACGGACAACCGTGACAAGCTGGAGGCGATGGCTGATGCGTTGATGAAGTATGAGACGATCGATGCTGATCAGATCGACGACATCATGGCAGGTCGTCCACCACGCGAGCCGCGTGACTGGGAAGGAGGTGGCACAGGTACTCCTACAGCGCCGCCACTGGATAAAACCGAGCGTCCTGAAGCGCCTATCGGCGGTCCCGCAGCTGATCACTAAGGCTTGAAATGACTTTTGCTCAGTCCCTGACCCGGTTGCCTTGCGGCAACCGGGTTCTTGATTTAACCCGTACGCATGTTATGGGTATTCTTAATGTCACCCCTGATTCGTTCTCTGATGGCGGTCGCTTTGCTCCGGCAGATGCGGCTTTGCGCCATGCCGAGGCCATGGTGTTGGCGGGCGCAACCCTGATTGATGTGGGGGGCGAGTCAACGCGTCCAGGTGCTCGTGTGGTGTTGCCACAAGAAGAGCTTGATCGGGTGGCCCCTGTTGTCGAGCGCATCAGTCGTGAACTTGATGTGATTATCTCGGTCGATACATCCGCGCCAATTGTCATGACGGAAGTTGCGCGCCTGGGGGCGGGGCTTATCAATGATGTTCGCTCGCTGCGCCGGGAAGGTGCCGTGCAGGCTGCTGCTGCCACGGGTTTGCCTGTATGTCTGATGCATATGCTGGGTGAACCGGGTGATATGCAGGATAATCCGCATTACGCCGATCTGGTGGGTGAGGTTTCGGCATTTCTGGTTGAGCGCATGGAGCACTGTGCGGCAGCCGGAATTGCAGCTGAGCGAATCGTCCTTGATCCGGGCTTTGGCTTCGCAAAAACACTGCAACACAACCTGATTCTGTTTAAGCACATGGAGGCCCTGCATGCGTTGGGGCGCCCATTGCTGGTGGGTGTGTCGCGTAAAAGTATGATCGGGCAGACGTTGAATCGGCCGGTGGGTGAGCGCCTTTATGGCAGTCTTGCACTGGCAGCACTTGCTGTGACTAAAGGGGCGCGTATTCTTCGCGTCCATGATGTTGCCGAAACGGTTGATGTGGTACGGATGATCGCAGCGGTCGAGTCCGCCGACTAAGAGCAATGGAGCACTTATGACGAAGAAGTATTTTGGCACCGACGGTATTCGCGGTCGCGTCGGCGTTTATCCGATTACCCCGGATTTCATGCTCAAGTTGGGTTGGGCTGCGGGTATGGCGTTTCGTAGCATGGGTGCCTGTCGAATTCTGGTCGGCAAAGACACGCGTATTTCGGGCTATATGTTTGAGTCGGCTCTGGAAGCCGGTCTATCGGCAGCCGGGGCAGATGTAATGCTCTTGGGGCCAATGCCTACGCCGGCGATTGCATATCTCACGCGCACTTTCCATGCGGAAGCGGGCATCGTGATCAGTGCTTCGCACAATCCTCATGACGATAATGGTATTAAGTTCTTTTCGGGTGAAGGCACCAAGCTCCCTGATGAGGTTGAGCTGATGATCGAGGAGCTGCTGGATGCTCCGATGACGGTTGTGGACTCTGATAAGTTGGGCAAGGTGTCGCGTATCAATGATGCTTCCGGCCGTTATATCGAATTTTGCAAAAGCAGTGTACCGACCAGCACCAACTTCAATGGTCTGAACATCGTCATCGATTGTGCGCATGGCGCAACGTATAAGGTTGCGCCGAGTGTGTTTAAGGAGTTGGGCGCGAACGTCACTGTTTTGTCGGCTCAACCCAATGGCCTGAACATCAATGACAACTGCGGCTCGACCCATATGGGCTCGTTGCAGGCAGCTGTTTTGTCCGAGAAAGCTGACTTGGGTATCGCCTTCGATGGTGATGGCGACCGAGTGCTGATGGTTGATCACACGGGTGCCATTGTCGATGGTGATGAACTGTTGTTCATCATTGCGCGTGATTTGCATGAGCGCGGCAAATTGCAGGGTGGTGTTGTTGGAACGCTGATGAGTAATCTGGGGCTCGAACTAGCGCTGGCCGATCTTGGTATTCCGTTTGTGCGGGCCAATGTCGGAGACCGTTATGTCATTGCAGGCTTGCAAGAGCGTGATTGGCAGGTTGGGGGTGAGAACTCCGGCCATATCGTTTGCTTCCAGCACACCACGACAGGCGATGCGATTATTGCGGCCCTACAAGTGCTGCTGGCGCTGCGTCGCCGTGGTGAAGGCCTGGCTCAGTCCCGTCAGGCGTTGCGTAAATGTCCGCAGGTGCTGCTGAATGTGCGCTTTGCGGGTGGCGTAAATCCTGTTGAGCATCCTGCCATCAAAGAGGCTTGTGCGCGTGTTACGGAGGCGATGAAAGGTCGTGGGCGCGTGTTGCTGCGTAAGTCGGGTACCGAGCCGTTGGTGCGTGTGATGGTGGAGGGCGACGACGAAAATATGGTTCGTGGCTATGCAGAAGAGCTGGCAAAGCTGGTAAGTGAAGTTTGTGCCTGAATTCGGCTTGCCAGCGCGGATGTGGTTGGGTAACATCTGCGCCCACTTTGACCGACGAGGTAAAGCATGCGTCGCACTATGGTAGCTGGTAACTGGAAGATGCACGGTACCCGCGCCAGCGTCGCTGAGCTGATCGACGGTCTGCGTAATCTGGCCTTGCCAAGCGGTGTTGAGATTGCGGTATTTCCATCTGACTTGTTTATTGATCGTGTAATCAATGGCTTGAAAGATACGCCAATTTCGGTTGGTGCTCAGGATGCTGCGATCGACGAGAAGCAAGGTGCGCTGACTGGGGAGATTTCTCCGAGCCAGTTGGTGGATGCGGGTTGCAAGCTGGTGTTGGTGGGTCACTCTGAGCGTCGCCTGATTTTGGGTGAGCAGGACGAAACACTTAATCGCAAGTTTGCAGCAGCTCAAGCTTCTGGCTTAACGCCGGTGTTGTGCATAGGGGAGACCCTGGAGCAGCGCGAAGCGGGGCAAACGCTTGAGGTTGTAGGGCGTCAGCTGAGCGTTGTCATTGATGAGTTCGGTATTGAGGCTTTTGCAAACGCAGTGATTGCATACGAGCCGGTCTGGGCTATTGGTACCGGGCTGACTGCAACACCGCAGCAAGCGCAAGATGTGCATGCGGCCATTCGCGCACAGCTGGCGCAGAAGAATCCTGAAGTTGCACAAGGTGTGCAGCTTCTATACGGCGGCAGCGTGAAGGCGGCCAATGCGGTCGAACTGTTCAGCATGCCGGATATCGATGGGGGGCTCATTGGTGGGGCTTCCCTGAATGCAGATGAGTTCGGTGCGATTTGTCGTGCCGCGGGAAACTGAGAAAATGCTGGAAACAGTCGTAGTCGTTTTTCATCTGTTGGGTGCATTGGGCGTAATTGCTCTGGTATTGCTGCAACAGGGTAAAGGTGCGGATGCTGGAGCATCTTTCGGAGCAGGTGCATCAAATACTGTGTTCGGAAGCCAAGGTTCCTCTACCTTTCTTAGTAAGTTTACTGCTATACTTGCCGCAGGTTTTTTCATAACCAGCTTAGGGTTAGGTTACTTTGCTAAAGAGAAAGCTCATGAGCTGACTCAAGTAGGTTTGCCAGATCCAGCAGTGTTGGAAGCACCAAAGCAAAAACCGGCTTCAGATGATGTGCCGGTGCTTAATGAGCAAAAGTCGGCTACCCCAGCGACTGACGTACCTCCAGCTCAAGAGCAAAAGTAAAACGGGTTTCATGTTGTAACTGTAGTATTGCCGAGGTGGTGGAATTGGTAGACACGCAACCTTGAGGTGGTTGTGCCCATAGGGTGTAGGGGTTCGAGTCCCCTTCTCGGTACCAATTATCAAGAATGCCCGCAGTAGCGGGCTTTCTTGTATGTGGAAGCCTACATTGACCCTGAAAAGGATCAAACGTATACTTCCGCTCCAGCTTTGTCGCGGGATGGAGCAGTCTGGTAGCTCGTCGGGCTCATAACCCGAAGGTCGTCGGTTCAAATCCGGCTCCCGCAACCAGTTTTAGCGGAGCCCCTTATTAGGGGCTTTTTGTTAACTGGACACTTTATAGCGTCGATATTCAACGACGTTTCAGAGATGGGCGCTTCGCCCATTTTTTTATTTTGCACAGCATGCACAAACATGCACTAGGGGGTTCAGGTGTCGAGCAAGCTAGAAGAGTTGCAGGCCTTGTTGGCCCCGGTGGTCGTGGCCCTTGGCTATGAATGCTGGGGTATTGAATTTTCGGCTCAGGGCCGCCATTCAATGTTGCGTGTGTATATCGACAAGGAAGGCGGCGTTTTGGTGGATGACTGCGCAATTGTCAGTCGTCAAATCAGCGGCGTTCTGGATGTCGAAGATCCTATTTCTGTTGAATACACCCTTGAAGTTTCTTCTCCTGGCATGGAACGCCCGCTGTTCACTCTTGAGCAGTTTGGCCAATTCGCCGGTGAGCAAGTAAAGATCAAGCTGCGTTCACCCTTTGAAGGGCGACGCAACTTTCAGGGCCTTCTGCGCGGCGTAGAAGAACAGGACGTAGTGGTGCAAGTGGATGACCACGAGTTCCTGTTGCCGATCGATATGATCGACAAGGCCAACATTATTCCCAGTTTTGACTGAGACGCGGATCCCGCGGATCCAATGGCTTGCGAAAGGCGAGGCGTACGATGAGCAAAGAAGTACTGCTGGTTGTTGAGTCGGTGTCCAATGAAAAGGGCGTACCGGCAAACGTAATTTTTGAAGCGCTGGAGCTGGCTCTGGCCACCGCTACCAAAAAGCGTTTTGAAGACGAAGTCGATCTGCGTGTGGAAATCAACCGCCACACCGGTAACTATGAGACTTTCCGTCGCTGGACTGTGGTCGAAGACGAAGATCTGGATGATCCAGCAATCGAGTTGGCTGTAGACCAGGCTCAAGCGAAACAGCCAGGCGCGAAAGCCGGCGATATTATCGAAGAGAAAATCGATTCTATCGAATTCGGTCGGATTGCTGCACAAACTGCCAAGCAGGTTATTGTGCAAAAAGTCCGCGAAGCTGAGCGTGCTCAAGTCGTTGATGCTTATCGCGAGCGTTTGGGCGAAATCATTTCTGGCACCGTTAAAAAAGTGACGCGTGACAACGTGATCGTTGATCTGGGTAACAACGCAGAAGCGTTGCTGGCCCGTGAAGACATCATCTCGCGTGAAACTTTCCGTGTTGGCGTACGCCTTCGCGCATTGTTGAAAGAAATTCGTACCGAGAACCGCGGTCCTCAACTGATTCTGTCGCGCACTGCGCCAGAGATGTTGATCGAGCTGTTCCGTATCGAAGTTCCAGAAATCTCTGAAGGCCTTATCGAAGTGATGGCGGCCTCCCGAGATCCTGGATCACGCGCTAAAATAGCCGTTCGCTCCAAAGACAAACGCATTGATCCGCAAGGTGCTTGCATTGGTATGCGCGGTTCGCGCGTCCAGGCAGTGTCCGGCGAGTTGGGCGGAGAGCGAGTGGATATCGTCCTTTGGGATGACAACCCGGCGCAGTTCGTGATCAACGCAATGTCGCCAGCAGAAGTAGCAGCAATTATTGTCGACGAAGATGCCCATGCAATGGACATCGCCGTTGGCGCAGACAATCTGGCCCAGGCGATTGGTCGCGGCGGTCAGAACGTACGTTTGGCTAGCCAGTTGACTGGCTGGACCTTAAACGTGATGACCGAATCGGACATCCAGGCTAAGCAGCAAGCAGAAACCGGCGACATCCTGCGCAACTTCATCGAAGAGTTGGAAGTTGATGAAGAGTTGGCGCAGGTGCTGGTTGATGAAGGCTTTACCAGCCTGGAAGAGATTGCCTACGTACCGGTGGAAGAAATGCTCAACATCGACGGCTTTGACGAAGATATCGTCAACGAGCTTCGCGCTCGGGCCAAGGATCGTTTGTTGACTAAAGCCATCGCTACTGAGGAAAAGCTGGCAGACGCCC
>NZ_JBIWEO010000032.1:0-21324 GCF_044762555.1 Pseudomonas sp. NPDC096917
GACGCATCATGGCGGATGGGCTCCAGAAAGAAATCGGGAGCACAGCATCCGGGATCACGCGGCGGCTTTGAATGTGGGGTTCATGGAGCGGTTACCGTTGACCACCGCCTTGCCATTAGGGAAGCGTTTTCTCGGCGAAAGCGAGCACGTATATGAACAGTTTCGCTTTATCACCTGCCAAGGGGTTCAGGCATCGACAAGTTATCAACACGTGCATGCCCAACTTACGCAACTCTATCGCGCCGACGCCTGGCATTGCTGGCGTTTTCAGCCGGGATCTTTTGCATTCAGCTCGATGCGTTTGCATTGAATATGGCGCTGTTGCCCATCGCACATGATTTTGCGGTATCGGTTGAGCAACTTAAGTGGGTCATCAGTGGCTATTTGCTGTCCGTCGGCAGCTTTATGCTGGCTGCCGGACGGTTGAGTGATGGGTTTGGCCATGGCCGCCTGTTGCGCATAGGGCTCGCGCTATTCGGCCTTGCGTCATTGCTGTGTGCCATTGCTCCGTCACTCACTGCCCTGATTGCAGCCCGTGCGCTCCAAGGCATCGGCGCAGCCTGCATTATGCCTTCGGGCCTGGCGCTATTGAGCCATATGTACCCCAGTGCACGTCGCGGTCGAGCAATGGGTTTGGCACTAGGTCTTGGGGCTATCGCCACAGTGACTGGCCCTTTTATAGGCGCAGCGTTGACCCAGTGGTTCAGTTGGCGGTTTATTTTTTGGATCAATCTGCCTGTCGTGCTGTTCGCACTCGGCTGTTGCTGGCGAATAGCCGAGCAGCGTCCGCCAGGCAAGCGTGCAGCCGTGGATGGGCTTGGGTTGCTGTTGGTCAGTCTGGGGCTGGTCGCCTTCGGCTTGTTGCTTGATGAACTGGGGCGCCCCGCATGGGCAGGCCCAAAAACGGTCGTGGTCACCAGCGCACTGGTGCTCAGTTTAGGCCTGTTCGTGTGGCGCGAAAAACGCGCTGCCACCCCCCTGATTGATACCTGCCTGTTTCACAATGCACCGTACTGGATGCTGACGTTAGCCGGGGCCGTGGTGAATACCTCGACGGTGGTGCATCTGTTTGTGGTGCCGTTGTCGTTGCAAAGCGTGTGGGGGTTGAGCCCCTTGCAAGCAGGTATCGCATTCCTTGGCTCGGCGGTGCTTCTGGCCTGCGGTGGGCCCATTGCTGGCCGCATCCCGTCATCTGACGCAGTGAGAGCGATGGCTACCTGCCTGTGCGCCAGCGCGGCGTTACTGCTGGGCGCTGCGTTTGCACAAAGCGAATGGCTCTATCTGCTGCTGGTCACCTTGTGTGGAGGATTTCTAGGGGTCGCCAATGCGCTGACCTTAATCGCGACGCAAGCTGTTGTGGGTGAGCACGTAGCGGGTGTGGCCAGCGGCCTGACCAAAACCATCATCACCTTGGCGGCAGGCTTCGGTGTCATTCTCGCTGGACGCAGCACGGGCGAAATGCTGGACATTCAGGGGGTATTTACCAGTCTCGCCCTTTGTTGTTTCGTTGCCAGCTTGATGCTATGGGCAGGGCAGCGGTATTGGAGTGGGCACACAGGTCAGCAGCCTGTGGATAAGTTAACTGGCCGGTAGCTCAGCGGGTAGAGCGCACTCTTGATAAGGGTGAGGTGGAAGGTTCGAGCCCTTCCCGGCCAATCAATTGTATTCAAGCCCTACGGGCGGTGACTGTGGCGTTTGCCACGGGCAATAACACCCCACGGCCATCGTATGGGTGGCTTTCACCGAACGCCCTTGGTTCAAGGCCTGAAGAATGGGCTCAATAAAGCTGTTGCTGGCATTGCAGGTGGCGCCTTCGCTGTAGGGGCCAAAGTAGGCCAGTTGGCCGCTGCGGTCCCAGATGGCAACGGCCGGGCTGACGCTCAGCTGCTCAGCGCCCGGCAAGCTGGCCAAGGGCTTGATAGCGCCCAAGGTCGCCGGAAGCTGGCCGTGAGTCCCGAGCTTTTGCACGGAATAGAATTCAACCCCTTGCGGGGCGTAAGTCGCCAGCAATTCGCTCAGGTGCTGCTGATTGCCCACGTTACACGGGCAGGCCGGGTCCCAGAAGTGCACCACACGAATCGGCCCTGGGCCGGACAGTTCGGCGGGCAGGCTGAGCACGTCGCCGGCAAACAGCGCGGTTTGATCGCTGAACACGCGAATGTAACGGCCCTGAAACCAATCGTAGGCGGCCCACAACCCTACCGCGCAGGTCAGCGCCAGCAGACAGGCAAGCCAGGTTTTAGCGGTGGGCACAGGCATGCAAAATGATCCTTAAGGGTCGCGTAGCTTGCCATGCTTGAACTGACAGATGAATATCGTCGGTCTATAAAGACTGTTGTGCCCTCATGCCTTTCTGTTTGGAACCCCTTATGCCCGCCGCGTTTTCTCCCGATTCCCTGCGCACCAGCTTGCAGCCTCTGGTCGCAGGCCAACCGCTATCGAGGGAGGGTTTGGCGTACCAGCATTTTTATGGATTGGACTTCGCCCAGCGCGCAGTGCCAGTGCGTCGCCAACTGGGCCGCTTCAGTGCGGGCGGCTATGAACTGGTCAGCCAAGTCTGGTGGCCCGAGTCCACGCCGGTGGCAACGCTGTTTGTGGTGCACGGCTTTTACGATCACATGGGGCTGTATCGGCATGTGATTGAGTGGGGCTTGAACCACGGCTTTGTGGTGATCGCCTGCGACTTGCCGGGGCACGGGCTGTCGAGTGGCGAGCGCGCCAGTATTGATGACTTCTCGCAGTATCAAGAGGCGCTGCAAGGGCTGTTTATCGAGGCGCAATCGTTAGCGCTGCCGCAACCCTGGCACTTGATCGGGCAAAGCACCGGCGGCGCGGTGGTGCTGGATCATTTACTGCGCTACGGCGATAAGAGTCCGGCCCAAGGCAAGGCGATATTGATGGCCCCGCTGGTGCGGCCCAAAGACTGGCAGTGGTCCAAGTTCAGCTATTACCTGCTCAGGCCTTTCGTTAAAGGCATTGAGCGGCGTTTCAGCGAGAACACCAACGACCCGGACTTTATGCCGTTTTTGCAGGCCGACCCGCTACAGCCTGTGCGCCTGCCCACCGCCTGGGTCGGCGCCATGGCGCGCTGGATCCCCCGCGTCGAGGCCATGCCGCCGAGCGCACGCCAGCCCCTGGTGATTCAGGGACAGGCGGACAAAACCGTGGACTGGCAACACAACCTCAAGGTGCTGGACGCCAAGTTCAATCATCCGCAGGTGCTGCTGATTCCCCAGGCCCGTCACCACCTGGCCAATGAAACGCTCGACATCCGCGAAGAGTATTTTGCGTTTCTGGATCAGCACTTCTGACCTCAAAACGGACCCTTTAGGCGCGAGTTTGCTCGCGATCTTTTGATCTTTAAAAGATCGCGAGCAAGCTCGCTGCTACAGCCTTAATCCGGGATCGGCAGGTTCAGGCTTTCTTTGACTTCTTCCATCACGATGTAGCTCTTGGACTCCCGCACGTGGGGCAACTTGAGCAAAATATCGCCCAGCAGTTTGCGGTACGACGCCATTTCGCTGATCCGTGCCTTGACCAGGTAGTCGAAGTCACCGGACACCAGATGGCACTCCAGCACATGGGGCAGTTTCAGCACGGCGCGTCGGAATTCTTCAAAGGTGTCGCCAGACTTGTAGTCGAGGCTGATCTCGACAAAAACCAGCAAGCTGCCCTGCAGGTGCTGCGGATTGAGCCGGGCGTTGTAGCCCATGATGATCCCTTCGCGCTCCAGCCTGCGTACCCGTTCGGTGCAGGGGGTGGTCGACAGCCCGACCTTCTCTCCCAGCTCGGTAAACGAGATACGGCCATCGGCCTGCAAGATGCGCAAAATATTGCGATCAATCTTGTCCAGCTCACGCTTTGTCTGGTGATTTGTACGCATAGGAGATTCTCCTTTGTCAAAAGCGTTTGGGGCGAGAATTGTCGCCAAATATAGCCGCTTATACAGTGAAACTCACTGGCAAATGCTTCTTATACTGCCCCCATCTTCGCTTTGAACAATAAACGTCTGCGGCTGGCCGCGATGAGGGATAAAAATATGCGCGTTATGGTATTGGGTGGCGGCGTGATTGGTACTGCCAGCGCCTATTATCTGGCCCGAGCCGGATTCGACGTGGTCGTCGTAGACCGTCAGCCAGCTGTTGCCATGGAAACCAGCTTTGCCAACGCCGGCCAGGTGTCCCCTGGTTATGCCTCACCGTGGGCCGCACCCGGCGTACCGCTCAAGGCCATCAAATGGCTGCTGGAGCGTCACGCCCCGTTGGCGATCAAAGCCACTGCCAATGTGGACCAATACCTGTGGATGGCGCAGATGCTGCGCAACTGCACCGCCAGCCGTTATGCGGTGAATAAGGAGCGCATGGTGCGTCTGTCCGAGTACAGCCGTGATTGCCTCGACGAGCTGCGTGCCGAAACCGGTATTGCCTACGAGGCTCGCAGCCTGGGCACCACCCAACTGTTTCGCACCCAGGCGCAACTGGACGGCGCGGCCAAAGACATCGCCGTACTCAAAGAGTCGGGCGTACCCTTTGAGCTACTGGACCGCGCCGGCATTGCCCGGGTTGAGCCAGCACTGGCCAACGTCACCGACATCCTGGCCGGTGCCCTGCGCTTGCCGAATGACCAAACTGGCGACTGCCAGATGTTCACCACCCGCTTGGCCGAAATGGCCAGAAACCTGGGTGTCGAATTCCGCTTCGGCCAAGATATTCAGCACCTTGACTACGCGGGCGATCGCATCAATGGCGTGATGATCGACGGCAAGCTCGAAACCGCTGACCGCTACGTACTGGCGCTGGGCAGCTACTCGCCGCAAATGCTCAAGCCGCTGGGCATCAAGGCTCCGGTTTACCCGCTAAAGGGTTACTCGCTGACCATCCCGATCACAAACCCGGACATGGCACCTACGTCGACGATTCTGGATGAGACCTACAAAATCGCGATCACCCGCTTCGACAACCGCATTCGTGTGGGCGGCATGGCTGAAATCGCCGGCTTTGACCTGTCATTGAACCCGCGTCGCCGCGAAACATTGGAGATGGTCGTCAACGACCTTTATCCTCAGGGCGGCGATCTGAGCCAGGCCAGCTTCTGGACCGGTCTGCGCCCAACCACGCCTGACGGCACGCCGATTGTGGGCGCGACCCCATTCAAAAACCTGTTCCTGAACACCGGCCATGGCACACTCGGCTGGACCATGGCATGCGGCTCTGGTCGCTTCCTCGCTGACGTGATGGCCAAAAAGACCCCACAGATCAGCACCGAAGGCCTCGATATTTCTCGTTACGGCAACCACCAGGAGACTGCAAAACATGGCAATCCAGCGCCAGCTCACCAATAACCGCATGAGCCAGATCGTGGCTCATAACGGTACTGTTTACCTGTCCGGTCAGGTCGGCAACGACATGAACGCAGGGGTTGAGCAGCAAACCCGCGAGACGCTGAAAAACATCGAGCACCTGCTGGATCTGGCCGGCACGGACAAAAGCCACATTCTGTCGGTGACCATCTACCTCAAAGACATTGATGCCGACTTTGCGGGCATGAACAGCGTGTGGGATGAGTGGCTGCCTAAAGGCGCACAACCTGCCCGTGCCACAGTTGAAGCCAAGCTGTGCGAGCCTGAAATTCTGGTTGAGTTGTCTGTTGTGGCCGCACTGCCATAACGTCAACATTTCAAACACAGTTCCTCTTGCGGTGCGGCACACGGTTTACGCCGCGGGTCAGCGCCGGTTTTTTATTCAACAGCCGTTAGAAGCCCGCCGCCATGCGCCCAGCCCGTGCCCTTATCGACCTTCAAGCCCTGCGTCATAACTACCAATTGGCCCGTGAAGTGACGGGGGCAAAAGCCCTCGCCGTGATCAAGGCCGATGCCTACGGCCACGGTGCCGCACGTTGCGCCCAAGCCCTGGAGGGCGAGGCTGATGGCTTTGCCGTCGCCTGTATCGAAGAAGCGCTGGAACTGCGCGCCGCCGGTATTCGCGCCCCCGTGCTGCTGCTCGAAGGTTTTTTCGAAGCCGATGAACTGCCGCTGATCGTCGAGCATGACTTTTGGTGCGTGGTGCATTCGTTATGGCAACTCGAGGCTATCGAGCAAGCCAAGCTCGCCAAGCCGATTCAAGTGTGGCTGAAACTCGACAGCGGCATGCACCGCGTGGGCCTGCACCCAAGCGACTACAAAACCGCTTATCAGCGCCTGCAAGCGAGCGCAAACGTCGCGAAGATTGTGCTGATGAGCCACTTCGCCCGCGCCGATGAACTGGACTGCCTGCGCAGCGTAGAGCAGGTAGCCGTGTTCCTGGCTGCCCGTGACGACTTGTCTGCCGAAGTCAGCTTGCGCAATTCACCGGCCATTCTTGGCTGGCCAAGTGTGCCGAGCGACTGGGTGCGCCCGGGCCTGATGCTCTACGGAGCGTCGCCTTTCGAAGAAGCCCAGACGCACGCCGCACGCTTACAGCCGGTGATGACACTGGAATCCAAAGTGATTAACGTGCGTGAACTGCCCGCCGGTGAGCCGGTAGGCTATGGCGCAAAGTTCATCACCCCTAAACCGATGCGCATCGGCGTGGTTGCCATGGGTTATGCCGATGGCTACCCACGTCACGCCCCCACGGGCACCCCTGTTTGGGTAGCCGGTCAACGCAGCCAGTTGCTGGGCCGGGTATCCATGGACATGCTGTGCATCGACCTCACGGATGTACCGCAGGCAGGCCTCGGTTCAACGGTTGAGTTGTGGGGCAAAAACATCCTCGCCAGCGAAGTCGCGACAAAAGCTGAAACCATTCCCTACCAGATTTTTTGCAACCTGAAACGAGCGCCGCGCCTCTATTCCGGGGGCTGATGGGTTGTATGCAGTATGCGGGGCCAAATGGGCACGCAGGTTTGAGGTCGAAGTGTTGTAAATACTGAACGCTATCGCCATGATGGCGGCTTATTGACCTGAATCTGATCCCCTGGAGGCTCCCGCATTGGACGTCGGTGAACGACTGCAATCCATCCGCAAACTGAAAGGCCTGTCACAGCGTGAGCTCGCCAAGCGTGCGGGCGTCACCAACAGCACCATTTCGATGATCGAAAAGAACAGCGTGAGCCCGTCAATAAGCTCCCTGAGAAAAGTGCTGAGTGGCATTCCGATGTCTATGGTCGAGTTCTTTTCCGAAGAAATCCTTCAGGAAAAACCGACACAGATTGTCTACAAAGCCAATGAGCTGATTGACATCTCAGACGGCGCCGTGACCATGAAACTGGTCGGCAAGGCGCATCCGAGTCGGGCGATCGCATTTCTAAACGAAATTTATCCACCGGGCGCTGACACCGGGGAAGAAATGCTGACTCACGAAGGCGAGGAAACCGGAATCCTTGTCGAGGGTCGTCTTGAGCTGATCGTAGGCCTTGAGACGTTCGTGCTCGAAGCCGGTGACAGCTACTACTTCGAGAGTTCGAAACCGCACCGTTTTCGCAACCCGTTCGACGTCGCGGCGCGACTAATCAGCGCAGCCACCCCCGCCAATTTCTAAGCAAAGCGGCGCCCTACGTGTTTCTAGAGGCGCCCGCGATTTCATTTTGCCAGCTCTATTCCCCCTTTTTTTCTAGGGTTGTTTCAGTGTGTCAGGCTAAACGGTATACTTTCGCCGCCCGCAAAACCGTGGTTGTGGGCGTGAATAGCCACCATTGAGGGTGTACGCGTGAACCTAATTATGAAAATGCTGGCCGTACCAGCAACAGTACTGGCCCTATGGGCTGCCAACGCTCAAGCAACGACTGATAATGAGATCGCAAAACGCCTCGAACCTGTTGGCAAAGTCTGCATTCAGGGCCAAGAGTGCGCTGGCATGAACGTGACTGCGGCGGCTGGTGGCAGTGGGGGAGGCCTGAGCGCTGATGACGTGATTGCCAAACACTGCAGCGCTTGTCACAGCATTGGCCTGCTCGAAGCACCGAAAATCGGTGATACCGCCGCCTGGAAAGTACGTGCCGACAAAGAAGGCGGTATTGATGGCCTGCTGGCCAAAGCCATCACCGGGCTCAACGCCATGCCCCCTAAAGGCACCTGCGCAGAATGTTCCGATGACGAGCTGAAAGCCGCCATCCAGAAAATGTCCGGCCTGTAATAAGCCAACGCCACTGTAGGCTGCTCGCACCTGCAGTGGGTTTCGCAATGTTCAGCAGGGGTCTTGCTAGTCTTTGCAACCAAAATCGACCACTCTCGGTCACATCTCTATACGCGGATGGTTTTGGAGGCTTAGATGGTGCAGTCCTGTTCGATCGAACATGCAGTCGATGAGGCGCTGGCTCGACTACCCACGCATATCCACCTCGGTTTGCCGCTGGGTTTGGGCAAGGCCAATCGTTTTGTGAACGCGCTGTACCAGCGCATCAAACAGTTACCAGAACGCCAGCTGACGATTTACACCGCGTTAAGCCTGGGCCGCCCGGCGCTTGGGGATGGCTTGCAAAAACGCTTTCTGGAACCGTTCGTAGAGCGAGTATTTGGCGACTATATCGAGCTGGACTACCTCGCTGACCTGCGCCGCGACAGCCTGCCGCGCAACATCAACGTCCAGCAGTTTTTCATGCAGCCGGGCAGTCTGCTTAACAGCCATGCGGCGCAGCAGGATTACGTCAGCAGCAACTACAGCCACGCCGCCCGCGACATCAACGCCAATGGCCTGAACCTGGTGGCGCAGTTGATCGCCCGCGACCCGCAGGACGCCAATCGCCTGAGCCTGAGCTGCAACCCCGACATCACCCTCGACCTGCTGCCAATGATCGCCAAACGCCGTGCGGCGGGCGAGACCATTCTGTTGCTCGGCCAAGTACACAGCGACTTGCCCTACATGCCTGGCGACTCAGAGCTCAACGCCGACGATTTTGACCTGCTGATCGACGACGATGAGCGCACCACACTGTTTTCCACACCCAATATGCCGGTCAGTGTGCAAGACCACTTTATTGGCCACCATGCCAGTACCCTGATCCGCGACGGCGGCACCCTGCAAATCGGTATTGGCGCCATGGGCGATGCGCTGACAGCTTCCTTGCTGGCACGCCAGGCTGACAGTGAAGGCTATCGCGCCTTGCTCAACGATATGGATGTCACCCCGTGGCGCGACCTGATTGAGCGCGAAGGCGGGGTCGAGCCCTTTGCCCAAGGCCTGTATGGTTGCAGCGAAATGTTTGTGCATGGGCTCATGGTCTTAGTCGACGCGGGCATCGTTCGACGCAAGGTTTACCCGGATGTTGAACGCCAGGCTCAAGCCAACGCGGGCACGCTGGACGAAAGCCTGCACACCGATGGGGTCAGCGTTCACGGCGGCTTCATCCTCGGCCCAAGCGACTTTTACCAGCGCTTGAACGAACTGCCTCACAGCAAGCGCGCCGAATTCAACATGACCGCCATCAGCTACATCAACGAGCTCTTTGGCCAGGAAGCATTAAAACGCCTGCAACGCCGCGATGCGCGCTTTGTAAACAGCGCCTTCACCGTAACCTTGCTGGGCGCAGGCGTGGCAGATCAGTTGCAAGATGGCCGCGTGCTCAGCGGGGTCGGCGGGCAATACAACTTCGTGGCGCAGGGGCACGCCCTGCACGATGCACGGTCGGTGATCATCCTGCGCAGCTGGCGCGAATCCGGTGGCGAAGTGAGCTCCAACATCGTCTGGGAATACGGCCATTGCACGATACCGCGTCATTTGCGCGACATTGTAGTGACCGAGTACGGCATTGCCGACTTGCGCGGCAAAACCGATAAGCAGGTGATCGAGGCGCTGCTCAACATCACCGACTCTCGTTTCCAGACCGAACTGATCGCGCAGGCACAACAAATCGGCAAACTGCCCAACGACTTTTGCCTGGAACCACGCTTTGCCAACAACAGCCCGGAACGCTTGCAGGCGATTGCCAAGCGCCATCCACACTTGTTCCCGGAGTACCCGCTGGGCAGCGATTTCAGCGCGCAGGAGCAAGACCTGCTGCGAGCGTTGAACTGGCTCAAGAGCAAATTCAAACTCACGCAGCTCTACGAACTGGGCAAGGCCACGCTCGACGCACCCTCACCGCAGGAATACCCCGAACACCTGGCGCGCATGCACCTCGACAACCCGGACGGACTGCGCGAAGAGCTGTATCAGCGCGTGCTACTGGCGGGGTTGCAGGCGACCGCAAGATAACCGCCACCTTGTGGGAGCTGCCGAGGCACGAAGGCTGCGATCGTTAAAAGAGCAAAAGATCGCAGCCTGCGCCGGCACCCACGCCTGGGTGTTTAATCGATAAATGTGACTTTGCCACCTGCCAGGGATTGAACCCGTGCCAGGGACTCAACGCGGTAGCCCTGCGAGTCCAGCTCGGCGCGGCCACCCTGGAACGACTTCTCGATCACGATACCCAGGCCTGCGACAGTAGCGCCCGCTTGCTTGATGATCGAAATCAGTGCCTGCGACGCTTTGCCGTTGGCCAGGAAGTCGTCGATGACCAGCACGCGATCAGAGCTTTTCAGATGACGCGGGGAGATGGCGACGGTGCTTTCGGTTTGCTTGGTGAACGAGTACACCGTGGCCGTCAGCAGGTTTTCAGTCAGGGTCAGGGACTGGTGTTTGCGGGCGAAGATCACCGGAACACCCAGGTTCAAGCCCGTCATCACGGCTGGGGCAATGCCCGAGGCTTCGATGGTGACGATCTTGGTGATGCCCGCATCAGCGAACAAACGCGCGAACTCATCGCCGATTTCTTTCATCAGCTGGGGATCGATCTGGTGGTTCAAAAAGGCATCAACCTTCAAAACCTGATCGGAAAGCACGATGCCTTCTTCGCGAATTTTCTTGTGCAGTGCTTCCAACGTAACGTCCTCGAATAGCGCCTATGCGCTGAAGGTAGAGTAAAAAGTAGTCGATTTTAGCGTTTTAACATTGCGCGTATATCGGCTAATGCCGTATTTCCGCGAACCGCTTTCACTTCGGTGGGGGTGTCGTCGTTGCCTTCCCAGGCCAGATCGTCCGGCGGCAACTCATCAAGGAAACGACTCGGCGCGCAATCGATGATTTCACCGTACTGCTTGCGCTTGGCCGCAAAGGTAAACGCCAGCGTCTCACGTGCGCGGGTAATCCCTACGTAGGCAAGGCGACGTTCTTCTTCAATGGTGTCGGCCTCGATGCTGGAGCGGTGCGGCAGGATCTCTTCTTCCATGCCCATGATGAACACGTAGGGGAATTCCAGCCCTTTGGACGCGTGCAGCGTCATCATTTGCACACCTTCGGCACCGTCTTCCTCTTCTTGCTGGCGCTCGAGCATGTCGCGCAGCACCAGCTTGCCGATGGCTTCTTCGATGGTCATGGCGCCTTCTTCGTCTTTTTCGAGCGTGTTTTTCAACGCCTCGACCAAGAACCAGACATTGGCCATGCGGTAATCAGCGGCCTTTTCACTGGAGCTGTTGGTGCGCAGCCAGTTCTCATAGTCGATGTCCATGATCATGCTGCGCAGCGCGGCAATCGGGTCTTCGCCCGAACAGTGCTCGCGCACGCGGTCCATGAAACGCTTGAAGCGGGACAGGCGATCCGTGTACCGACTGTCCAGATGCTCGCCCAGACCGATTTCGTCGGTCGCCGCGTACATCGATATTTTGCGTTCGGTGGCGTAGTTGCCCAGTTTTTCCAGCGTTGTCGAACCGATTTCACGCCGTGGGACGTTGATCACCCGCAGGAAGGCGTTGTCGTCATCCGGGTTCACAATCAGCCGGAAGTAGGCCATCAAGTCTTTCACTTCCTGACGCCCGAAGAAGCTGTTTCCGCCTGAAAGGCGATAAGGAATCTGATGATGCTGCAACTTCAGCTCGATCAGTTTTGCCTGATAGTTGCCGCGGTACAGAATCGCAAAGTCGCTGTAAGGCCGGTCCGTGCGCAGGTGCAGTGTCAGGATCTCGACCGCAACGCGCTCGGCCTCGGCGTCTTCGTTGCGGCAGCGAATGACCCGCACTTCATCGCCGTGGCCCATCTCACTCCACAACTGCTTCTCGAATGCGTGCGGGTTGTTCGAAATCAGCACGTTGGCGCAGCGCAGAATGCGGCTGGTGGAGCGATAGTTTTGCTCCAGCATCACCACTTTCAGGGACGGGTAATCGTCCTTGAGCAGCATCAGGTTTTCAGGGCGAGCACCGCGCCAGGCATAGATGGACTGGTCATCATCGCCCACCACGGTGAACTGGTTGCGCGTGCCAATCAGGTATTTGACCAGCAAATACTGGCTGGCGTTAGTGTCCTGATATTCATCAACCAACAGGTAGCGGACCTTGTTCTGCCACTTTTCGAGGATGTCAGCGTGCTCTTCGAACAGCTTCACCGGCAGCAGGATCAGGTCGTCAAAGTCCACCGCGTTGTAGGCTTTGAGCGTGCGCTGATAGTGGGTGTAGACGATGGCCGCTGTCTGCTCCTTGGGATTACGCGCATTTTCCAGGGCTTGGGGCGGCAGGATCAGGTCGTTTTTCCACGAGCCGATCATGTTCTTGATTTCATCGACCCCGTCATCACCCGAGTATTCCTTTTGCATGATGTCGGTCATCAGCGCTTTGACGTCGGCCTCGTCAAAGATCGAAAAGCCTGGCTTGTAGCCCAGCCGCGCATGTTCCTTGCGGATGATGTTCAGCCCCAGGTTGTGGAACGTGCTCACCGTCAGGCCTCGGCCTTCACCTTTTTTGAGCAGCGTGCCGACGCGCTCTTTCATCTCGCGGGCGGCCTTGTTGGTAAAGGTCATGGCGACGATGTACTGAGCACGGATGCCGCAGTTCTGAATAAGGTGTGCGATTTTGCGGGTGATCACACTGGTTTTGCCGGAGCCAGCACCGGCGAGCACCAAAAGAGGGCCGCCGACGTAGCTCACGGCTTCTTGCTGCCGGGGATTGAGTCGGGACATGACGGTTATAAAGGGTCGATGACGAAAAGGGCGAGCATTTTAACAGGCTGAGCGGATATTGCCGCCACTCTGCGACAGTGTGACGTAGCCCTCTATCTAAATTTGCCGCTTTTGTTACTTTGCCGCAGGATACCTGAGCGGGTTGCACCTACCTTCCGGTATGCACAATCAGGTGCAATTGATAAACGGTGTCATTTGCCATTAGCCAATAGCACGCCATAATGCCCATCGCCTGAATTTATGCAGAGTCTAGGGAGCCAGCTTGTCTACGCCTGTTGAACCCTTGCGTTTGCTGCTACTGGCCACAGAGCCGTCTTGGGCAGCGTTATTGCGTGAGTGTCTGACGCCCATGGGCAGCTCGGTCGTATTAATGTGCGCGCCGAACTGGGAATCTGTCAGCTATTTGTTCGACAACGATCAACATGCGCTGCTCCTGACAACCCCGGACCTGCAGCCCCTCGTGGGTCGCTGTCGCTTGTCCACTGTCTTGTTGCTGGACACCGAGCCGGCGATGCCGCCTCAAGGTGCCAGCGACTGGCTGGTTAACACCAGCCTGAACACAGACGTGCTGCGCCGCTGTCTGCGCCATCTGCACGAACGCGGCATACTTGAACACACGTTGCACCGCCTGGCCGAAGAAGACCCGCTGACCGGCATCGCCAACCGACAGGGCTTTCAGACCTTGTTAGCAGTGCGCTTGGCCGAAACTGATGGGCGCGGTATCGCCCTCGGGCATCTGGACCTGGACAACTTTCGCCATGCCAACGACGCGCTGGGGCATCAGGCGGGTGACCGCCTGATCCTGCAAGTGGTGGCACGCCTTAAAAGCCAACTCGAAGCCTGCGACCAGTTGGCTCGGCTGGGCAGCGATGAGTTCGCCCTGTTGATCGATACCCGCGAGGGTGCCGAGCGCGCCGTCTGGATGGCCGAGCGCATCACCGAGGTCATGGCCGAGTCTTATTGGATCGACGGCGAAAGCTTGCTGATCGGCTGCAGCCTGGGCATCGCCTACGCCCGCACCAATGCAGGGGCCGATCCCTTGATGTGGCACGCGCACATCGCCATGCGGCAGGCCAAAAGCACACAGGGCTGCACTTATCACGTGTTCGACGAGCGCATCAATCGCAATGCCCGCAGCCTCGCCGATCTGGAAAGTGAACTGCGCCGGGCCTTGCGTCGTGACGAGCTTGAACTGCATTACCAACCGCGCCTGGAGCTGGGCTCGGGCCTGATTGTAGGGGTCGAAGCCCTGGTGCGTTGGCGCCACGGCGAGCGTGGCCTGCTCGCACCCAGCGAATTTGTACCGCTGGCCGAGCAAAGCGGGCTGATCGTGCCGTTGGGCTACTGGGTTATTTCCCGGGCCTTGCGTGACATGCAGGCACTGCGCGAACACGGGCTGACCGCACTGCACATGGCCGTCAACCTGTCGTTCCGCCAGTTCCAGGACAGCCAGTTGCTCTCGACCCTCAGCCGCCTGATCGCCGAGCACGGGGTTGATGCCCAATGGCTGGAGTTTGAGCTGACTGAAACAGCGGTCATGCGCCGCAGTGACATGGTCAAACAGACCATGGATGCGCTGGGCCGACTGGGGGTGCGCTTCTCGCTGGATGATTTTGGTACCGGCTTTTCATCCTTTGTGCACCTCAACAGCCTGCCCATTGCCCTGCTTAAAATCGACAAAAGTTTTGTCGGTGGCATGGAAGATCGCGAAGAGAACCGCAAACTGGTGCACGCAATGATCAACCTGGCGCACAACCTTAAATTGCAAGTCGTGGCCGAAGGCGTAGAAACCCCGGAGCAGCTGGCGCTATTGCGTGATTTTGCCTGCGATCAGGTGCAGGGCTATCTCATCAGCAAACCGTTGCCGATCACCGAACTGGTGGAATATTTGAGCCTTGGGGCTCAGCCGGGGGCGTCGCAAGCTGTTTAAAACACTACCGCCCTTATAGCCGCTGCCGCAGGCTGCGATGGGCGGCGCAGCGGTACTCGGCATCGAATGGCAAGCGAAGGCGTCGGCCCTTATCGCAGCCTTCGCCAGCGGCTACAGAAGCTCATCACATAGACAACTCGCCCATTGCCGCCACCTTCGCCGCCTTACGCTGACGCTTGAGCATGCGCCGCACCTTCCATTCAAACGCCAATGTGAGACTGACCGACGAGCACGCCAGGCCCAAGGCCAAGCCCCACCAAACACCTGTCGGCCCCCAGCCGAACGTGAATGCCATGAGCCAGGCAGTGGGCGCGCCGATCACCCAGTAGCAAAACAGCCCGACCAGAAAGGTGGTCTTGGCATCTTTGAGCCCACGGATCGCCCCCATGGCGATGGTTTGCGTGCCATCAAACAACTCGAACCACGCCGCCACAGCCAACAGGCTGACCGCCAACTCAAACACGGGGCGAAACGCAGGATCGTTGTAATCCAGAAACAGGCCAATCAACTGGCTCGGCCAGAACCAGAAAACCACTGAAAACCCAAGCATGGCCGCTGCGCCGAAACCGATACCCACGCGGCCCGCCAGACGGGCTCGCAGCAAGTTGCCAGCACCATAATGCTGACCGATGCGCATGGTGATGGCGTACGACATGCCCGCTGGAACCATGAACGCCACAGACACGATCTGTAACGCGATCTGGTGCGCAGCCAACTGCGTGCTTCCCATGGTCCCCATGCACAAAGCTGCGAATGCAAACAGCCCGACTTCTACCGCGTAAGTGCCGCCAATCGGCAAACCAAGGCGCCACAGTTCACGTAAATACGTCAGATTAATCCGCGACAGACCTTGGCGAATCGGATACGCGTCGTAAGCCGGGTGTTTATGGATATGCCAGGCCAACCCGAGCGCCATGCAGGTCGCAACAATCGCCGTTACCAGACCAATCCCCATCAGTCCCAGTTTTGGCAGGCCAAACATGCCGGTGATCAACGCGTAATTGAGCAGGAAGTTGGCCACGGTGCCAATCAGGCTGATCACCATCACCGGGGTTGCCCGACCCATGGCGCTGGTAAAGCCGCGCAAGGCCATAAACGTCATGTAACCGGGCAGGGCGAGTGGCAGCAATAACAAGAACTGACCGGCCGCCTCAACGTTGGTCGGTGTCTGCCCAAATAGCAGCAACAGCGGTTTGATATTCCACAGCACCAGCGCGCCCACCAGGGCCAACGCCCACGCCAGCCACAATCCTGCCTGTGTCAGACGCGTGGCCCCTTCAATATCGCCAGAGCCCTGACGAATCGACACGAGCGTGCCGACGGCTGCGATTACGCCGATGCAAAAAATCGACACGAACGAGTAACTCGCAGCCCCCAAACTGCCACCGGCCAAAGCCTCTGGACTCAGGCGAGCCATCATCAGCGTATCGGTCAGCACCATCAGCATGTGCGCCAACTGCGAGGCGATCAGCGGCCCTGCCAGCCGCAGAATAGCCCAGAGCTCGATACGTACTGGATGCTGTTTTGTCATCGGTTTGATTTCTTAAGTGCGTTGAAAGGCTGATTCTCGGCGCGTTGGGTAGATTAAGCAAAAGGATAAAAACGATTACTGACATGACTAATACTCATGCTATATACCGCTTTCAATAGGTCTTCCCGTCGCACAATCGGATTTTTCCTCATGAGTCGCAGTCTTCCTCCTCTTTATGCTTTGCGCGCCTTCGAGGCCGCAGCACGTCACCACTCATTTACCCGAGCCGGAGAAGAGCTGTCGATCACTCAGAGCGCCATCAGCCGACATATCAAAACGCTAGAAGCCCATTTCGACTGTCGCTTATTTCAGCGCAACGGCCGCACCTTGCAACTGACTGAAGCCGCCCGGCTGCTATTACCAGGCGTACGTGAAGGGTTTAGCGCACTTGAACGCGCCTGCACTACTCTGCGCGCCGAAGATGACATCCTGCGTATGAAAGCGCCCTCGACCCTGACCATGCGCTGGCTATTGGCCCGACTTAGCCGCTTTCGCCACCTGCAGGCAGGTAACGAAGTGCAACTGACCAGCGCCTGGATGGACATCGACCATGTGGACTTCAATCTGGAGCCTTTTGACTGCGCGGTATTGCTGAGCAGCGGCCACTTTCCACCCGACTGGGAGGTCACGCTATTGTTTCCGGAAATGCTGATACCGGTCGGTGCCCCCAACCTGCTGGACGATCAACCATGGGATGCAAAACGTTTGGCGGGTACTGAACTGTTGCACCCAACGCCCGACCGTCGAGACTGGCGGCGCTGGCTCGATTGCATGGGCCTGAGTGGCCAGATTTCACTGAAGGGCGGGCAAGTGTTCGACACCCTGGAACTGGGCATGATCGCAGCCGCTCGAGGTTACGGCATCTCCATGGGGGACTTGCTGATGGTGGCCGAAGACGTGGCCCAAAATCGCTTGAGCCTGCCGTTTCCGGCGGCCGTGTCCAGCGGCGAAAACTATTACTTGGTCTGGCCAAAAACCCGTCCCGGTGGTGAACGCCTGCGCCGCTTGAGTGACTTCTTACAAAATGAAGTAGCCGCGATGGAATTGCCGGAAGTGGAACGATTGGGCTGAGTCGATTTAATTATCGGTTTCTGCGCGATATTCAGAATTGCCCTACACATCAACCAAATCGACCCGCCATAGACTGCATGCTTTTACCTGAACAGGTGAAGCAATTCGTGGCGAATAACAGTTATATGACCCTGACCGGCATAAACAGCGGGCTCATTTCAGCCGGTTGCTCCACACCGGATTCCATGGGTAACAAGTGCCAGGCAAATCATATTGATGAAATCATGGTGTTGTCTGTCGACCACAGCCTGCTCTCGGGCAACAACAGCGGCGAGTTCGGCAGCAACGCCAGACATGCGCCGGTGGTGATCACCAAATACATTGATAAATCATCCCCCCTGCTTGCCAAGGCACTGGATGACGGTGAATACGTGAAATGCATTATTCACCTGTACCGACCCTCAGCGACTGTCGGTGAAGAGAAGTACTACAAAATAGAATTACGCGAAGCCCGCATTGCCCACATCTCCCTCAGCGTGCCGCCCGCGACGTCACGCGGAAAATCGCAACCCATCGAAACCGTGTCCATTCGCTATGGCGACATTATTCTGGAACATATCGTTGCCCGAACCAGCGCCGGCATGACATGGCAGACTCAACAATGAAAGACCCACTCTGCACTCTAAAAGACGTCGACCAAGCCGCCGAAGAACTGATGACGCTTGGCTGCAAAGTCGGTGCCGCGCACATAAATGATGGCGCTATGCGGCTAAGTTTTCTCGGTGAAATCAGTGCTTTTACAGAAGAGGTTTATCAGGATATTGAAGACGGAGTTATGAGTGCGGCTGAGGGGGTTGAGGCACTTTGGGATGAGCACGAGGCACTTCGAGGTAAGGCGGGGTTTTTTATGGTTAACGGCATAACTTTAGCGAGCGGGGTGGTACAGGTTGAATTGGGTACGGTTATTATAGGTGCATCCGGTGGAACAGCTATACCTATTGGAGGACTCATGATTTCACATGGTGTTAACAACATATATGAGGGACTGGGAAATATTTATAACGGCCCTAATAAGCCAAGTGTCGTTGGCCCAACCAGATGGCTTTACCAAGAGATTGCAGGTGGAGTGTACGAAGGTAATATTGCATACGGCACCACGGACTTGACTTTATCCGCTTATGGTGTGTTCCGGCGGGTCCGGATACCTGGGTCAGTGCAGATTTTTAGACGGGACACAATTAATTATGAACATGCTTACAAGCAAGCTGGACGATTGGCGTTATTTTTTGAAGGCACTGTTGACGCCACAACTTTATATTCAATGAGCAAGGAAGAAAAAAGCCAATAGCCGCACGGGGTGATTATAGTGATCACTTCACACAATCCCTCGCAACCTTGGAATATAAAATCGCAACCCAAAAAAAACGATACTAAAGTACACAACAACATAAATAAATTTTAATATCACCCCGTCCAGGGGGATTATTTTTTTTAATACCCAGACAATTAGCAAAGTATAAAAAATAGCACAACCGAAAACTAATAATGACACCATTAGATGATGCCTAATATTTTCTAAATTCATTTCCTTACTCTCCACTAAAAGCCTCTATCGATTCCAAAAAATATTCTATAACACAAACAAAGTGAATTTGCGCTTTCACTCCAAATATTTCATATCAGATTATTTACCGGGGGAAAATTCCTGAGCAATTAATGTAAACATCGCAAGATATGCAAAACCCTTATGTAACCTCCAGAATATTTTCATCACCCAATAGCGCACTACTAAAAATCGCTTCACTCCGCGAGAATGAATCAATTGCTTTATGCCTCGATCTTCAGGAATCTTGGACTTATAGATTATTAAAAAAACAACACCAAAAAGTGCGACACGTACCACTGTAGCAGCGGGCCCATCGTCAGGATAAAAAAACAAAATAATTATCAACGATAAGTATGCAATATGCACAAACCACCACAACCAAGATTTAAAACCACTGTTTATTTGCACCCAGTACAAAAACTCGAATATACCTTCCTCATTCAGGCCTATCTACTCGAAAAACTATCCATTACGGATATTGAGATAAATAGCACTTGCTTTAAAGATTACGCCGCATAACTTTCAAGAACTTTCCCACAAAAAAACCCGTCAGCCACTCACTGGCCGGTACTGCAACGCCTCCGCCAGATGCTTGCGTTCAATGGATTCAACCTGTTCCAGGTCCGCCAATGTGCGCGCTACTTTCAATAAGCGGTGCGCGGCCCTGAGTGACAAGGTCATACGTTCGCACGCGGTTTCCAGCCAGGTGTTGTCCACGTCACTCAGGGTGCACTGGGTTCTCACGCCGGGCAGGTCGAGGAATGCATTGGTACAGCCCTGACGCTGCAACTGGCGCTCGCGCGCCGCCGCGACGAGTGCGGCGGCGTTGGCGGTGGTGTCACCCGGCGCTAGGGTAGGGTTGAGCGATGTGGCTTCACGGGCCACCGTCAGGTGCAAGTCGATGCGGTCGAGCAAAGGGCCAGAGAGTTTGTTGCGGTAGCGCTGGATCTGTTCCGGGGTGCAGCGGCAACGCCCGGTCGGCTCGCCCAAGTAGCCGCACGGGCAGGGGTTCATGGCGGCAACCAGTTGAAAACGCGCCGGAAAACGCATGCGGTCCCGCGCACGGGCGATCACGATGAACCCAGATTCCATGGGCTCTCTAAGTACCTCCAGAACTTTACGGTCGAACTCGGGCAGTTCATCGAGAAACAACACCCCGTGGTGCGCCAGGGTGATTTCGCCAGGCTGTGGTTTCGAGCCACCGCCCACCAACGCCGGGCCGGAGGCCGAGTGGTGCGGCTGGCGAAACGGGCGTTGCGGCCAGCAACTTAAAGGCACGTGACTGGCGACCGACTGGATGGCGGCCACCTCCAGCGCCTCTTGCTCGTTGAGCGGCGGCAGCAAGCCGGGCAAACGGCTCGCCAGCAAGGTTTTACCGGTACCCGGCGGCCCGGTGAACAGCAGATTGTGGCTACCAGCGGCGGCGATCAATAACGCCCGCTTGGCCGAGAGTTGCCCCTGAACATCACTCAAATCGGGGTACGGTTTGCTCACGTGCAATAAGCCGCTGGCGGCATAGGGCTCAATCACCGCGCGCCCCGCAAAGTGCGCCACCACCTGCAGCAAGTGCTCGACCGCAATCACGGTCAAACCCGAGGCCAGGCAAGCCTCTTCGGCATTCGCCAGCGGCACCACCAACGCCCGACCCGCCGCCCGCGCTGCCAACGCGGCAGGTAGCACACCCTGGACCGAGCGAATGGCACCCGACAACGCCAGCTCCCCCAGGCACTCCACCTGCTCCAGCGCCTTGGCCGGCAGTTGCCCGCTGGCGGCCAAAATGCCCAGCGCAATGGCCAAATCAAAACGCCCGCCGTCCTTGGGGAGGTCGGCGGGCGCCAGATTGAGGGTGATACGGCGCGCGGGAAAATCCAGGCTGGCATTGAGAATCGCGCTGCGCACCCGGTCTTTACTTTCCTTGACCGCTGTTTCAGGCAGCCCGACCAGAGTGAATGCCGGCAACCCATTGGCTAGATGCGCCTCGACCGTGACGGTTGGAGCCTCCACGCCCACTTGTGCGCGGCTGTAAACGATGGCCAGTGACATGACTCATTCCTTGAGTTGGCAAAGCACGCATCCTGCGCGAATCGAAGACCAAGGGTTGAGCTGGAATGAATACTGGATGTGAATGGGGGCAGGCGCGAGCCCGCCCGCGCATACCGTTGACAGTACGTGGCGTTTATTGCGGGCCTTGTTTGTGAATCAAGGCCGCCAGGGCTTCGTATTCTTCTGGCAACAAATCAGTCAGCGGGGCGCGCACCGGGCCTGCGCTGTGCCCAGAAATAGTGGCCCCGGCCTTGACAATGCTCACCGCGTAACCGGCTTTGCGGTTGCGGATGTCCAGGTACG
>NZ_JBIWEO010000033.1:0-20477 GCF_044762555.1 Pseudomonas sp. NPDC096917
CGTGTAATCACGCTGACTGCGCCTTTTTCCCGAATCCATTGAGTCCTCCTGAAGATAGGTCAGAAGGTGTAAACCCTATTCAGGACGGGACAAAGGCAAAAAAAAAGCCACCCGATGTCGGTTTGGGTGCTCGATTGCACGTGTCCCAGCCCTCCTGATTGAGGTTTTTAATGCCATGGTGCGTCGTACCAAAGAAGAAGCTCAGGAAACCCGGAGCAAAATCCTCGAAGCAGCCGAGCAGGCCTTTTATGAGCGGGGTGTTGCCCGTACCACACTGGCTGATATTGCCGCGCTGGCGGGTGTCACCCGAGGTGCAATCTACTGGCATTTCAGCAACAAGGCCGACTTGGTTCAGGCCATGCTGGACAGCTTGCATGAGCCGCTGGATGAGCTGGCCAAAGCCAGCGAAAGCGAGACAGAACTCGACCCGCTGGGCTGTCTGCGCAAGCTGTTGATTCATTTGTTTCGTCAGGTTGCTATTGATCCTAAGACTCGGCGTATTAATGAAATTTTGTTTCATAAATGTGAATTTACTGACGAAATGTGCGATTTGCGCCTTCAACGTCAAGTGGCGAGTGTCGACTGTAACAGCCGAATTGAACTCACGCTGAATAATGCAGTCCATCGCGAACAACTCCCTTCAAATCTGGATACCTGCCGCGCCGCGATTACCTTGCATGCCTATATCGACGGTATTCTCGGGCAATGGCTGCTGGTCCCCAATAGTTTCGAGCTCCACAAGGAAGCAGAGTCCTGGGTCGACATTGCCATTGAAATGCTGCGTCTTAGCCCGAGCTTGCGCAAATGAAGCTGAATTCGGGAGAGTCTAGTTCGATTGGACGATAAGGCGAGTGAAGATTCTCGTCGGATGCGTCGTCGGTCGTAAATAGCCTTTATATACGTCCGTCTTGCGAGTTTAAAGTTAGCAGGCTCAGTATTTTGTAGGTTAATTGTGACGGCCTTGCCAGGGCCTCGGAGCAGGGAGCGGCGAAGCGGGTTGAGTTGGTCTCAGACTTTTCGTCAACCTGAAACGCAAAAAGCCCCGACTCGCAGGAGACGGGGCTTTTTGCTACAGCGCGAATTAGCGTTCCAGGAACTCGATCTTCCCTTTCTTGCCATCCCACTCGGCTGCGTCCGGCAGAGGGTCTTTGCGTTCAGTGACGTTTGGCCAGATTTCAGCCAGCTCAACATTCAACTGAATAAAGTTTTCCATGCCTGCAGGCACTTCATCTTCCGAGAAGATGGCCACGGCAGGGCATTCAGGCTCACAAAGCGCGCAGTCAATGCACTCATCCGGGTGAATCACCAGGAAGTTCGGGCCTTCGTAAAAGCAGTCCACCGGACAGACTTCTACGCAGTCGGTGTACTTGCACTTGATGCAGTTGTCGGTGACGACGAAGGTCATTTCTAATTTTCTCCTCAGGCGGCGGCAGCGAAGCCCTTCCAGTTCGGGTTCGCAGGGCTCGGGAGTGATGTCTGCTGACCAGGCTAAAAGGCCAGTAGCATCCCGAACCGCGCGCGATTCTAGCAGCTTTTAAAGGCGTGTCTTTAATGTGTAGAGCAAATCAAGTGCTTTACGCGGCGTCATGTTGTCCAGATCAAGCTTGGAAAGGTCATCCAGTACCGGGTGCGGCAGGCTGGCAAACAGGTCGCTTTGGTGCGGTGCTGGTTTCTTGCCGGTTGCCGGGCGTGGCACTTCATGAGGCAGGCTGGTGGTCTCAAGTCGGCTCAAATGTTCACGTGCACGGGTGATGACATTGGCAGGCACCCCCGCCAACTGCGCCACTGCCAAACCATAGCTCTGACTGGCCGGGCCTGGCAATACGTGGTGCAGGAACACAATGCGTTCGTTGTGTTCGGTTGCACTCAAGTGCACGTTGGCGACCAGCGGCTCGCTTTCGGGCAACACTGTCAGCTCAAAGTAGTGTGTGGCAAACAAGGTGTATGCGCGCAATTGGGCGAGACGTTCGGCCGCAGCCCAGGCCAGCGACAAACCGTCGAAGGTGCTGGTGCCGCGTCCCACTTCATCCATCAGTACCAGGCTGCGTTCTGTGGCGTTGTGCAGGATATTGGCCGTTTCGCTCATTTCGACCATGAACGTAGAGCGTCCGCCGGCCAAGTCATCACTGGATCCGATCCGCGTGAAGATCCGGTCCACCAGCGACAGCTCGCAACTGGCTGCGGGAACAAAGCTGCCGATGTGCGCGAGCAACACAATCAAAGCGGTCTGACGCATGTAGGTGGACTTACCACCCATGTTCGGACCGGTAATCACCAGCATGCGGGTGTTGTCGTCCAGTCCGAGATCGTTGGCCACAAATGGTGTCGTCAACACTTGTTCGACCACCGGATGGCGACCTTGGCTGATGCGCATGCACGGTTCATCGACAAAGCGCGGGCAGTTCAGGTCAAGGTTCAGTGCTCGCTCGGCCAGGTTACTCAGCACATCCAGTTCGGCCAGCGCGGCTGCGGTGTCCTGCAGGGGCGGCAATTCCCCGATCAGGGTTTCGAGCAGTGCTTCGTACAGCATCTTCTCGCGGGCCAGGGCGCGGCTTTTGGCCGACAGGGCCTTATCTTCGAAGGCTTTAAGCTCTGGCGTGATAAAGCGCTCAGCCCCTTTGAGGGTTTGACGGCGTATATAGTCAGCCGGCGCTTGTTCGGCTTGTTTGCTCGGCAACTCAATGAAGTAACCGTGGACGCGGTTGTAACCGACCTTGAGGTTGGCCAAACCGGTTCGGGCCTTTTCACGCGCTTCGAGATCAATCAGGAACTGCCCGGCGTTTTCGCTTAGCGATTGCAGTTCATCCAGCTCAGCGTCATAACCGGTCTTCAGTACACCGCCGTCACGGATCACCGCAGGCGGGTTGTCGTTAATCGCTTTTTCCAGCAGCGCCGCCAGTTCTGGGTAGGTGCTGGTGATGGTAGCCAGTTGCTGCAGGTGCGGGGCCTCGAGGCCGATCATTGCGTCTTGCAACTCAGGCAGAGCGCCCAGCGCATCGCGCAAGCGCGCCAAATCGCGAGGCCGCGCATTACGCAAACCGATACGCGCCAGGATACGTTCCAGGTCGCCGATTTCCTTTAGCTGTGGCTGCAGCTTTTCGAAACGATAGCCTTCCAGCAGGCAAGTGATCGACGATTGGCGCGCCAGCAGCACATTCAAGTCGCGCAGTGGGCGGTTCAGCCAGCGAGTCAGCAGGCGGCTGCCCATTGAGGTTTGGCAGCGGTCGACCACCGACTGCAAGGTGTTGTCGCGCCCGCCTGCCAGGTTGGTGTCCAGTTCCAGATTGCGACGGCTGGCGCCGTCGAGCACCACGGTGTCGTCGAGACGTTCATGGCGCAGGCTGCGCAAGTGGGGCAGGGCGGTGCGCTGGGTTTCTTTGGCGTAGCTGAGCAAGCATCCGGCAGCGCCAATGGCCAAGGTCAGGTTCTCGCAACCAAAGCCCTTGAGGTCTTGGGTCGAGAATTGCTGGCACAGGCTCTTGAGTGCGGTATCGCGCTCAAAGTCCCATGGCGCACGACGACGAACCCCTCGACGTTTTTCGGCAGGCAAGCCCTGAGGCCAGTCGTCCGGGATCATCAACTCAACCGGGTTGATACGCTCCAGCTCGGCCAGCAGGTTTTCCCAGCCTTTAATCTCCAGCACCGAAAAGTTGCCGCTGGTGATGTCCAGCACGGCAAGGCCGAACAGGCGCTCGTCGCCCAGTACTGCAGCAATCAGGTTGTCGCGGCGCTCATCGAGTAGCGCCTCATCGCTGACGGTGCCCGGGGTGATGATGCGCACCACCTGACGATCAACCGGACCTTTACTGGTTGCCGGGTCGCCCACTTGTTCGCAAATCACCACCGACTCGCCTAGCTTTACCAGCTTGGCCAAGTAGCCTTCGGCTGCGTGATAAGGAATTCCGCACATGGGAATGGCTTGCCCGGCAGACTGCCCACGCGCCGTGAGGGTGATGTCCAGCAACTTGGCGGCCTTCTTCGCATCCTCATAGAAGATTTCGTAGAAATCGCCCATGCGATAGAACATCAATTGATCAGGGTGCTGGTTTTTGAGGCGCCAGTACTGCTGCATCATCGGCGTGTGTGAGGACAGGTCGGAAGTATTCTTGCTCATTAGGGGGCTTAGGCGGATTCGATTAAAAGGTGGGTGAAAAGCGGGCGTCAGGCGCGGCTTTTTCGCAATGGGCGCAAGGTTAACATGTCAGCCGCCTGCATCTACAGGGACGCATCGGGTGCGCTGGTGCGTAGCTATAAATAGAAGAAATAGCATTTGCCATCTATAAACACGCCCAGCACTATTCTCGGCATGTCCAAACGAACTGTTTCAACGGTCCTTAAAGAACTGCTAATTCGTCACCAGATCAGCGCGATGGCGCTGCATCGAAGTACGGGTGTGCCGCAGTCCACACTCTCGCGGATATTGAGCGGGAAAATTGTCGATCCTTCCGACAGGCATATCTCCAAAATTGCCGAGTATTTTCAGATCAGTACCGATCGTTTGCGCGGCCGGGAGGATCCGCCTGTGCCTGGCATTTCTGATGCGCAACCTCTGCACCCGGAGCTGCGTGACATTTGCTTGTGGGACGACGACACGCCTGTGGCTGATGACGAGGTGTCCATTGCGTTCTTGCGCCAGGTTGAACTGGCGGCGGGTTCGGGGCGTTTTGCCATTGAAGAAAGCGAGCGTGCCAAGCTGCGTTTCGGCAAGCGCAGCCTGCGCCACAATGGCGTGGAGTTCGATCAGGCGAAATGTGTAACGGTTCGCGGCGACAGCATGCTACCGGTGTTGCGTGACGGAGCAACCGTTGGTGTCAATGCGGGTAAGCGCACGATTGAAGAGGTCATCGATGGTGACCTTTATGCGCTCAATCACAACGGTCAGTTGCGAGTAAAGCAGCTTTATCGTCTCGCCAACGGTATTCGTTTACGCAGCTTTAATCGTGATGAGTTTCCAGATGAAGATTATGCCTTCGCTGATCTGGAGGATGAGCAATTGGTGATTCTGGGGCACGTGTTCTGGTGGGGGATGTACGCGCGTTAGTCATTATGTTTAAGAAATTGCCCACCTGAAGTGGGCTTTTTTTTGCCTGAATTAAGACGGTTCGTACTGCTTATGTCGCTTCGACCCACTTGTGGGTTAGAGGGGGATAAATATATGCATTGGTGCATTGACTGTATATCCATACATGCATAGTCTTTGTTGCATCGCGGTTATCCGATCTGACTCAAGCAGGGAAGTAGCGTTCCAGGCAGCGCCCGCTGTTCAGTCCAAGCCAGCCATTGGCTCTATCACTAAGGATTCAGGAGTGAAGACATGATTAATGAACCGCAAATATTGCTGGATATGCCGGTGTTGCTGGTCATCCTTCTTGCGTTGGTGGGCGGCGTCTTTGGCGAGATGTGGCGGGCGGACAAGGAGGGTGCCAGCGGTTGGCTACTGATTCGGCGATTGGCGCTGCGTTCCGGAGCCTGCATGGTGTGCGGTGTGTCCACCTTTATGCTGCTGTACGCGGCAGGGATGTCGGTTTTGGCTGCCGGTGCGTTTGGTTGCCTGACCGCGCTGGCGGGTGCAGATGCCGCCATCAGTCTTTATCAGCGCTGGGCCGCCAAAAGGCTGGGGGTGGAAAATTCTGCTGCCGACTCCCGGAGCGAGCCGTAGGAGTAGCGACTTTATTGTGTGAGGTTCAGCCGTGAGCGCTCTGTCGTCTTGCAACGTCCCCCTGCTCGTGTAGGTTATGGCGCTTGGACGCACCAACAGGAGAGCCTCATGGACCCACTATCTCAACTGGCAGCTGAACTTGGGTGCCATTTACAGACTCTTAACGCTCAAGTTACGACTGCCGAGTCCTGCACCGGTGGTGCAATTTCTGAAGCCATTACCCGGATTGCGGGCAGCTCCGCCTGGTTTGAGGCGGGGTTTGTGACGTACTCCAATCAGCAAAAAACCAAACAATTGAATGTCCCGCCGCCTTTGTTCGCTGAGGTTGGGGCGGTAAGCCGTGAAGTGGTTGAGGCCATGGTGCGTGGCGCGCAGGCACAAAGTGGCGCACGCTTTGCCGTCGCCGTAAGTGGCGTTGCCGGTCCGGGTGGCGGGTCGGAAGAAAAGCCGGTTGGCACCGTCTGGCTTGCATGGGGCGTTGGTGACGAAGTGACAGCCGATCGCAGGCACTTTCCTGGCGATCGTGATGAAGTCCGTCGACAAACAGTGATCGCCGCGCTGGAAGGCCTAATACGCCGAACGGTACGAGAAATAGAAAATCAGGGGTAGGCGATCGTTTATCCCTGTGGAATAATACTGGCTACTTATACAGTTATCGGCCGTCATGGCCTTATTGATTTTGAGAGGACTTTAATGGACGACAACAAGAAGAAAGCCTTGGCTGCGGCCCTGGGTCAGATCGAACGTCAATTCGGCAAGGGCGCCGTCATGCTGATGGGCGATCAAGAGCGCCAGGCAGTGCCAGCTATCTCTACCGGTTCGCTGGGATTGGACATCGCACTGGGCATTGGCGGTCTGCCAAAAGGCCGTATTGTTGAAATCTACGGTCCAGAATCTTCGGGTAAAACCACCCTGACGCTGTCAGTGATTGCACAGGCGCAAAAAGTGGGTGCAACCTGCGCTTTCGTCGATGCCGAGCACGCCCTTGACCCAGAATATGCGGCCAAGCTGGGTGTAAACGTCGATGACCTGCTGGTTTCGCAGCCAGACACGGGTGAGCAAGCACTGGAAATCACCGACATGCTGGTGCGCTCCAACGCTGTTGACGTCATTATCATCGACTCCGTGGCAGCTCTGACCCCTAAAGCTGAAATCGAAGGCGACATGGGTGACATGCACGTGGGCCTGCAAGCCCGTCTGATGTCGCAAGCATTGCGTAAAATCACCGGTAACATCAAAAACGCCAACTGTCTGGTGATCTTCATCAACCAGATCCGTATGAAAATCGGCGTGATGTTCGGTAGCCCGGAAACCACTACTGGTGGTAACGCTCTGAAATTCTACTCGTCGGTACGTCTGGATATCCGTCGCACCGGTGCTGTGAAAGAAGGCGATGTGGTCGTCGGCAGCGAAACCCGCGTCAAAGTGGTCAAGAACAAAGTGGCACCGCCATTCCGTCAGGCCGAATTCCAGATTCTTTACGGCAAGGGTATCTACCTCAACGGTGAAATGATCGATCTGGGCGTATTGCACGGCTTCGTCGAGAAAGCCGGTGCCTGGTACAGCTACAACGGCAGCAAAATCGGTCAGGGTAAGGCCAACTCCGCCAAGTTCCTCGACGATAACCCGGACATCAAGGACGCCCTCGAGAAGCAACTGCGCGCCAAGTTGTTGGGGCCAAAGACCGACAGTGAACTGGCAGAGCTGAAGACAGCGCCGAAGTTGAGCAAAGCTGCCAAAGCGGCGGCTGATGAAGCTGAAGCAGCAGAAATGGAATTGGAAAACTCTGCTGAAAACGATAACTGATAGAGCCCATGACTGCCGTTTTGGATAACCTCGTCGCGGTACGACGAACTGCAATGGACCTGCTCGCGCGCCGCGAGCACGGCCGAGTCGAGCTGACGCGCAAACTGCGTCAGCGCGGCGCTTGCCCAGACATGATCGACATAGCCCTCGACCGTTTAACGGAAGAAGGGCTGCTGTCGGAGTCGCGTTACCTTGAAAGCTATATTTCCTATCGTGCCGGTTCTGGTTACGGTCCTTTGCGTATTCGCGAAGAGCTTAACCAGCGCGGCTTGCCACGTGGGGATGTTGAAGAGGCGATACGCGAGTGTGGTTTCAACTGGCAAGAGCAGTTGGAAGACACATGGCGTCGCAAGTTTGCAGGGGTGCTGCCTGAAGATGCGAAGGAGCGTGCTCGCCAGGGGCGCTTTCTAAGCTACCGAGGTTATTCGCTTGAAATGATCGGCCGACTGCTAAGCGGACGAGAGTTTGACAACTAAGACTTGCGCTCTAACCGCAAGTAAGCAATTAGTGCGACGCAGTCGTCGTAAAGCCGACCATCGCGATAAGCGCATTTCACAAGCCTTAAGATCGCCGCCTTAGCCCCTCGTCAGCGGCTACGGGTTTTGCGTGTACACAAAACCCGTGCCTAAAACCTTATATGCCTACTGGATCTACTGGCGACTCACGCCGGGCCGATGCGTCCTCGGTGTCGGCTATCTCCCAGTGCTGTTGCAGATTGATAAAGTCGACCAGCTCTCGCAAGCGCCCTTGATTACGTCCGCTGAATGCAAAACTCAGGCGGTACAGAGTGAGGGAGATATCATGATCCTGACCGTCATCAATCGACTGGCAGAAACCATTGTTCAGGCAAATATCAGCAAAAGATTTTTGTATGTGCGCCAGCGCCTGCACGTTGAGCGGGTATTTCATGCGGATAACAAAGGTTTTATTCAGCCAGCGGCTTGAATGGAAATTGGTGTAGAACTGATTGATCTCGGCCAGGGCCTCTTCTGCGCTGTGGGCAAAACGCATCAGTTTCAAATCGTTGGGCAAGATGTACTGGTTGGCTTCCAGTTCGTTGTGAATGAAGTCCAGCGCGCCCTGCCAAAATGTTCCGCCCGGCATATCCAATAGCACCACGGGAACCAACGGCGTTTTGCCCGTTTGAATCAGCGTCAGCACTTCCAGCGCTTCATCCAGCGTGCCAAATCCGCCTGGGCACATCACCAGGGCATCGGCTTCCTTGATGAAAAACAATTTGCGTGTGAAGAAGAAGTTAAACGCCAGCAGATTGGCTGATCCACTGATTGTAGGGTTTGCATGCTGCTCAAAAGGCAGCGTGATATTGAATCCGAGGCTGTGCTCAAGGCCGGCACCTTCATGGGCTGCGGCCATAATGCCTGCGCCGCCGCCGGTGATGACCATCATGTCGGCGCGTGCCAGTGTGGCCCCCATCTCTCGGGCCAATGCATACAGCGGATGTTCGACCGGTGTGCGTGCCGAGCCGAAAACGGTGACCTTGCGACGCCCCTTGAATGGCAGCAAAACGCGGAAGGTTTTTTCGAGTTCACGTATAGCTTGCAGCGTGATTTTGGCGTTCCAGCGATCAAAGTCATCGTGGGCCATGCGCAATACAGTGAGCAGCATCTCGCGATAAAGCGGGAGGTTAGGGCTGTCGGGCGCGACACGTTGCAACTGTGCGTCCACACCTTTCGCTAAGTCGAGGCCTTGGCTCTCGAAATAAAGTGGCAGTGTGTCATCGGGTTGATCGGGCATGTACTTCTCCTTCTACACAACATCCTTGGGGGGCGCCGCAAATCAGTCAGGCGCCGAGACACAAAGTGTCAAACACGATGACTTGATAATGGTCCCGAGATGTTAGAGCTGGCAACCGCTAATCGCCTGATGTAGATGAAGAATTGCAGAGGGCGCCGTGCACGCCGTATCACGCTACGACGTGCAGGTACCTGTGAAAATCAGCCTTTGCGCTGGCAATTATCGGCGCGGATGTCCTGGGTCAACACCGAGTTGTTGGTTTTATATTCCCTGATGTCGAAGCGCATTGTGGCGCCTTGCTTGAGCAACTTGCGGAAGTTTGGATCGCTGCAAACGCTGCGACCTAACTGCGGAACCGCTAGTTCGGGAGCCGAGCGCATTTTTGCGGCCAGATTCGGACTGGCTTCCAGATTGTTGATCAATACCGTGCCATCCACTGTGAAACCTTTGTCCAGCAGGTCCGGGCTGATAGCGCGTGGCTTACCTTCGTTGCTCTTTTCAGCAACCCGAACCAAATTTTTGTTCAGGTTGAATTCTGCAAGAGAGGCCGCTTGCGCGCCCAAAGGCAATGCCAGCAATAGAGCAACGGTCGGAATAATAGTGCGCAACATGAAACTCTCCTGATATGCGTGACGCAGGCTTTGACCCACCATCGATCTGTGCGTTCAGTGGCGCCGGAGTATAGGTCAGCATTGTGTGACAGGAAATGCCCGCGGTCATGCTTTAGCCTGCCTGCGTCTGGCCTCTGGTAGACTTCAAGCCTTTCTCCCGTGAATCCGTTCTTGCGCCAGCCCGTGGCGAATGGGCGGTCGGTGCCCTTAAGTAAAAATCCATGACCCTGATGACTCATTCCCCTAATGCTGTAGCCCGTTTACGAGACGAGCGTGAAGAGGAAAGCACCAAACCCTACTTGGCGCGTGGCTCACGTGCACCGCGTTGCCATACGTGCCGCGTAATCGAAAGCCACTGTCTGTGCAGTTGGCGGCCCAAGGTCAGTGCCCGTTCAGGCGTGTGCCTGCTGATGACTAAAAAGGAAGTGTTCAAACCGAGCAACACGGGTTGGCTGATCGCCGACGTGGTCAGTGACAACTTTGCCTTTATCTGGTCGCGCACTGAAATCGATGACACGTTGCTCGCGCTATTGGCTGATCCACAGTGGCAGCCCTATCTGGTGTTCCCCGGCGAATATGTTGCGCCCGAGCGGGTCACGCACACCGTGACTGTCGACAGCAGCAAGCGGCCGCTGTTTATCCTGCTTGATGCGACCTGGACCGAAGCGCGCAAGATATTTCGCAAAAGCCCTTATCTGGATGCTTTGCCGATTTTGAGTCTTCTGCCAGAGAAGCTCTCACGCTATCGCTTGCGCCGTTCAACCCGCAGTGAACACCTGTGTACCGCCGAAGTGGCCAGCCTGTGCCTCGACTTGGCGGGCGATACCGAAGCATCCAGTGCGCTGGATGCGTATTTTGATGTGTTCAGTCAGCATTATCTGGACGCCAAAAACCAACTGCCGGTGAATGAGTCCAGCGTTGCGCATCAGGAACTGGGTGTTTTTGTAAAAGACCTTTCTCAGAACCGGGCTCAATAGACTAAAGAACTAGCGCTACAATTTTCAGCGCGTAATAAACGATAGGAGCGATAGGTCAAATTCGATTTTGATGCTGGCGCAGTAATGGCTGTTACTGGACCTCAGCGTCAAGTTTTACGCTTGACCCTACTGTTCTGGCTCGGCATGCTTGGCGCCGATTCGGCGGCAGATGCTGCTCAAACGCTTATATCTTCTGACATCTAGCTGATGCACGGTCTTAGTACTGTTGCTCGAGTTGCCTTAGCGAGTGCTGGAATTTACCCAGTCTTGCCTGAAAAACAGGATCATTTAAAAAATGGCCACATACGAAATCCTGATTGCTGATGACCATCCGTTGTTTCGCAGCGCTTTGCATCAGGCCGTCACTTTGGGCTTGGGCTCTGATGTTCGCTTGGTTGAGGTCGCCAGTATTGCCGAGCTGGAAAAACAGCTGGAAATAAAGGCTGATTGGGATCTGGTTCTGCTCGACTTGAACATGCCGGGTGCTTACGGCTTTTCCGGGCTGGTGCTGCTGCGTGGTCAATACCCGCAGATCCCGGTGGTAATGGTTTCAGCGCAGGAAGAAGCTTCAGTCATGGTGCGCTCGCGAGAGTTCGGCGCCAGTGGCTTTATCCCCAAGTCCAGTTCGCTGGAAGAGATTCAAAAAGCAGTGCGTGCCGTATTGGATGGCGATGTTTCCTGGCCACCTCAGGCGTTCGAAGAAGTTCAGGTTTCGGCAGAAGCCAAAGCCGCCAGCGAAGGCCTGGCCAGCCTGACACCGCAACAGTTCAGGGTGTTGACCATGGTCTGTGAAGGCCTGCTGAACAAGCAGATTGCCTATGAACTGGGCGTTTCGGAAGCAACGATCAAGGCCCACGTCACTGCGATTTTCCGCAAGTTGGGGGTTCGCACCCGGACTCAAGCCGCACTACTTCTGCAACAGCTGGAATCAATTTCAAGTCATTAAAACGCTTGTCTTCACGCATTTTTGACGCCGCGTGAATTAGTTTTCCCCCCTCATTTTTTGTGCAGTTGCCTATTTATGTCGCCTTTCAAGGGTAAAACCGGCTTTAAACGGATTTTGAATGCCAGCGGCTATTCGCTGGATGGTCTACGCGCAGCCTTTACCGGCGAGGCGGCATTTCGGCAATTGGTACTGCTTAACGTCGTATTGATTCCGCTGTCGTTCTTTCTGAATGTCAGCCGGGTAGAGCGGGCATTACTGATTGCAGTCTGCCTGTTGGCACTGATTGTAGAGCTGCTGAACTCGGCAATTGAGGCAGCGATTGATCGTATATCCCTCGATTTGCACCCTTTGTCGAAAAACGCCAAGGACATGGGCAGCGCCGCTCAATTTGTCGTGCTGACCCTGATTGCCGTGGTGTGGGCCGTGATTCTGCTCTAAGCAATGGCGGGTAGAACGATTTCATCGCTGCGCTGAACCCCGGCGGTAAACGCGCGGCACAGCTCTAAAAACTCGCGCATGGCTGAGGTCTGGTACTTCTTTTTGTGCCAGATAAAGAAAAACTGCCGCGCCAGATCCAGGTCCGGGGTTTCTACAGCCACCAGGCTGCCGCGACGGAAAGCATCGCGCAGTGCCAGGCGTGAAATACAACCGATGCCCAGCCCGGACTCCACGGCCCGCTTGATCGCCTCGGTATGTTCCAGCTCCAGGCGGATGTTCAGGGTGCTTTGGTGATGGCGCATGGCCTGGTCGAAAGTGAGGCGGGTGCCCGACCCTTGTTCGCGTAAAATCCAGGCTTCGCGGGTCAGCTCTTCCAGAGTGGCATGACCGCGAGCAGCCAAGGGATGCTGAGGAGCACAGAACACCACCAGTTCATCCTCCACCCAGCTCTGAACTTCAATGTCTGGGTGGCTACAGTCGCCTTCGATTAGACCCAGATCAATTTCATAATGGGCAACTTGTTGCACGATATGAGCGGTATTTTGAACAATCAATTTGACCTGACTTTCCGGGTGAGCCTGCATGAAGCTGCCGATCAGCAGGGTCGCCAGGTAATTGCCAATGGTCAGGGTCGCGCCGACGGTCAGCGAGCCAAAGCCCGACTTGCCGTTGAGCAGGTCTTCTATTTCCTTGGCCTGATCCAGCAGGGCTACCGCCTGCGGCAATAGCTGACGACCAAGGGCGTTGAGGCTTAAACGCTTGCCCGCACGGTCGAACAGTTGGCAACTGGTCTGGCGCTCCAACTCGGTGATTGAGGTACTGGCTGCCGATTGTGAAAGGGCCAACAAGCCTGCCGCACGGGACACGCTCTCTTGTTGGGCGACGGTAACGAAAACCTGGAGTTGTCTGAGAGTAAATCGCATATCGATATAACCGATAACCCTTATCTTAATAATTCAGTTAACAGATATTGTCGTCGCCATTAGAATGCTGTGCAATCGCGCTCATAGTCAGCGCTGGCGAATTTAGGAGCCCCGTACATGAGCAACATGAACCACGAACGTGTCCTCAGTGTTCATCACTGGAATGACACCCTGTTCAGCTTCAAGTGCACCCGTGACCCGGGCCTGCGCTTTGAAAACGGTCAGTTCGTGATGATCGGCCTGCAACAGCCAAATGGCCGTCCGCTTATGCGTGCCTACTCAATTGCCAGCCCAAACTGGGAAGAGCATCTGGAGTTCTTCAGCATCAAGGTGCCGGATGGCCCGCTGACCTCCCAGTTGCAGCATTTGAAAGAAGGCGACGAGATCATCATCAGCAAAAAACCTACGGGTACGCTGGTGCTGGACGATTTGAAGCCGGGCAAGCATTTGTACCTGCTGAGCACGGGCACTGGTTTGGCGCCTTTCATGAGTGTCATCCAGGATCCTGAAACCTACGAGCGTTTCGAAAAAGTGATCCTGTGCCACGGCGTGCGTTACGTCAACGAAGTTGCATACCGCGAGTTCATCACCGAGCACCTGCCGCAGAACGAGTTCTTCGGTGAAGCGCTGCGTGAAAAGTTGATCTACTACCCAACCGTGACCCGCGAGCCTTTCGAAAACGAAGGTCGCCTGACTGATCTGATGCGCAGCGGCAAACTGTTCAGCGACATCGGTCTGCCACCGATCAACCCGCAGGACGACCGCGCCATGTTGTGCGGCAGCCCAAGCATGCTCGACGAAACCAGCGAAGTACTGAATAGCTTCGGTCTGACTGTTTCGCCACGTATGCGTGAGCCGGGTGACTACCTGATCGAGCGCGCCTTCGTCGAGAAGTAAGCGACGCCGCATAAAAAAGCCCGCGTTACCTCAAGGTGGCGCGGGTTTTTTGTTGGGTATCTGCCGAAGGCAGCGAACTGTGGATCTGGAACATCAAAAGATCGTAGCCTTCGGCAGCTCCCACGGGATTTCGGCTCTACCCGCGATTGGCCAAAACAACCTCAAGCACGCGGATCATGCCGGGCTCTGGGTAATGCCAGCGCACGTCCAGATCCCAAAACTGTGCGCCGTATTCACGTTCAGCTGTAGGCGTTTGGTAGGCAGGGCGTGGGTCTTGGGCCAAACATTGCTCGATCAGCGCCACCAGTGGTTCCTGAAGGCGCAGGGCATGGGCGTGCGCTTGATTCAGGGCCGCATCAGCCCAGTGCACTGGAATCAGCACTGGCGCCGCGCTAGCCATGCTATTGCTGGCACTGTCGATAATGTCGGCGTAGGGCACATAGGGTTTGATGTCGAGAATCGGCGTACCGTCGAGCAGGTCAATTCCCGAGATATGCAGCCGGCTGGCTTCCACCCTGTCCAGCTTGACCACCGATTGGCCGATGCCATTGGGGCGATGAGTGGCACGCGTGGCAAACACCCCGGTGGATTTATTGCCGCCCAGCCGAGGCGGACGTACCTTGAGCCGAGGCTTATCTTCCAGCGCTTGGTGAAACACAAACAGCAACCAGACATGACTGACTTGCTCCAGGCCCTGCACTGCATCGCCCTGATCAAACGGCGCGACCAGTTCCAGCACACCACGGGCGGCCGGGGCCAACTGGGGTTGGCGCGGAATGGCGAACTTCTCCTTGAAACAGGAGCGCACAAAGCCGATAGGGGAAACGGTGTAAGTCATGGTCGCGGGCTCCCAGCGACAAGCTGCTTTTAAGCCCTAACCCGCAGGGTTAGCCCCTTCAGGAAGTTGCGCAGCAACTGGTCACCACACGTGCGGTAGTTGGTATGGCCGAACTTGCGGAACAGGGCGCTCAGCTCAGGCTTGGAGACCGGGAACTCGGCAGCCTTGAGGATCGCATGCATGTCGTCTTCTTTGAGTTCGAAGGCCACGCGCAGCTTTTTCAGGATGATGTTGTTGGTTACGGGTAATTCAACCGGCTGCGGTGGACGGCTTTCGTCCTTGCCGCGCTTGAACACCACCAGGCCATCAAGGAAGTGCGCCATGACATTGTCCGGGCAACGAACAAAGCCTTCTTCTTCGTCTTTTTTCAGGTAGGTCAGGACGTCTTCTTTCGTCACGTCCAAGCCACCGAGCTTGATGATTTCGACAACTTTGTTGTCGCTGATATCCAGCATGTAGCGCACGCTGCGCAGTACGTCGTTATGAATCATGTGAGCAATCCTGATATTCAGCAGTGAGCACCGCAGGCAAGGCTGCGGTGTCGAAATGTGCGGGGTGGGGCCGTATTTAGAACTTTTCTTTAGCGGTCATGTAGCGCCATTGACCTACGGGCAGTTTGCCCATCGACACACCGCCAATACGAATTCGGCGGATCGAGATGACGGTAAGGCCTACGGCTTGGCAGAACAGTGCGATCACACCCGGCTGTGGATTCTTCATCGCAAAGCGTAGGCGGTTTTCACTCTGCCAGCTGGCTTTGACGGCAGGCAACTCGCGACCCTTGTAGGTCATGCCGTGATTGAGTCGGTTCAAGCCGTGGGGGGCCATCTCGCCAGAGACTTCAACCACGTACTCTTGCTCAATCTTGTTGGCGTCGGCGGTCAGCTTGCGAACGATTTTCCAGTCCTGGGTGAACACCAGCAAGCCGCTGGCGTTGGCTTGCAGCTCGTTGCCAACGGTCAGGCGCAGAAAGTGCCCTTTGAGCGGGCGCTTGCCGTAGCGGTGCTCTTCACTCAGGGTGTCCGGGGTAATCAGTTGCAGGGCGCTGTCGGTGTCCAGGCCAGCAGGGGCGTTGAGCAAAATGGTCACAGGCTCTGGCGCAGTGGCCTTGGCTTGCGGGTCCAGCTCGACTTTTTGGTTGTCGACCTTGAATTGCGGTTCGTCGATGACTTCGCCATCTACCGTGACCCAGCCACCTTCAATGAACAGTTCGGCCTCACGGCGCGAGCAGCCGACGAGTTCGATGAGGCGTTTGGAGAGACGTATCGGTTCAGACATGACAGGGGCCGTAATGGAATTGGGCGGGTATTGTACCCGCCTGACGCCGGTTAAGCCCGGCAACATTTAGCTTATACGCGTGCAGGGCGTTTATACCGCAGGTGCAGCAGTGGGTAAGGCTGACCCATACCGTCTTTTTCACAGCGCCCAATGACCTCAAAGCCTTGTTTGAGGTAAAAACCAATGGCTTGCGCATTTTGCTCGTTAACGTCCAGCAATCGAGCGTTCAGTTCGCTGATGGCGAACATGAGCAGGCATTTGCCCACCCCCTGCCTGCGGTAATCAGGGTGGATGAACAGCATTTCAACCTTGGCTGCGGCTACGCCGGCAAAACCGATAATGCGCTTGCTGATTGGGTCTTTGCAGCAGATCAGCATCACGGCGTCCAGGTATTGGTCTCTGACCAGTTGGCGCAGCAACTCAATATAACGGTCAGGCAGAAAATCATGGGTGGCGCGAACCGAGGCTTCCCATACCTGAGTTAATGCATCGAAATCGCTAAGACGTGGCGTATGGATGGCCCATTTGTGTTGCATCGTGCGTGTCTCCTGACACTGATGATTGAAGAGCCTCCTAACAATAGTCGTAAAAAAAGCCCTGGCGCGCGTGCGGCAGGGCTTTTTAAGAGCTGATTGCTGTTTAGAGCGCTTCGGCCCACAGGTCATACTCGTCGGCGTCCGTCACGCGGCACATGATCTTGTCGCCTGGCTTGATGTCTTTTTCGGTGGCGATAAACACGTTGCCGTCGATTTCCGGGGCGTCGAAGAAGCAGCGACCTACAGCGCCTTGCTCGTCAACTTCGTCGATCAGGACTTCGATTTCCTTGCCGATCTTCAGTTGCAGGCGTGCTGCGCTGATGGCCTGTTGGTGAGCCATGAAACGCTCCCAGCGATCTTGCTTGACGTCGTCCGGCACGACGGCCGCGTCCAGCAGGTTGGCCGGAGCGCCTTCGACTGGCGAGTACTGGAAGCAACCCACACGGTCCAGTTGTGCTTCGGTCAGCCAGTCCAGCAGGTACTGGAAGTCTTCTTCGGTTTCACCCGGGAAGCCGACGATAAAGGTCGAGCGGATGATCAGGTCCGGGCAGATGACGCGCCAGTTTTTGATCCGCGCCAGGGTTTTGTCTTCAAATGCCGGGCGCTTCATGGCCTTGAGCACCTTCGGGCTGGCGTGCTGGAAGGGGATGTCCAGGTACGGCAGGATCTTGCCGGCAGCCATCAACGGGATCAGCTCGTCAACGTGCGGGTACGGGTAAACGTAGTGCAGGCGGACCCAGACGCCCAGGCTGCTCAGTGCTTCGCAGAGTTCGGTCATGCGGGTTTTAACCGGTGCGCCGTTCCAGAAACCGGTGCGGTATTTCACATCAACGCCGTAGGCACTGGTGTCTTGGGAAATAACCAGCAGCTCTTTCACGCCTGCTTTAACCAGACGCTGGGCTTCGTCGAGCACGTCGCCCACCGGACGGCTAACCAGCTTGCCACGCATCGACGGAATAATGCAGAAGCTGCAGCTATGGTTACAGCCTTCAGAGATCTTCAGGTAGGCGTAGTGGCGCGGTGTCAGTTTGATGCCTTGAGGCGGAACCAGGTCGATCAGCGGGTTGTGATCCTGGCGCGGCGGTACGACCTGGTGCACAGCGTTCACGACTTGTTCGTACTGTTGCGGACCGGTAACGGCCAATACGCTTGGGTGCACGTTGCGGATGTTGCCTTCTTCGACGCCCATGCAGCCGGTCACGATGACCTTGCCGTTTTCCTTGATGGCTTCACCAATCACTTCCAGCGATTCAGCTTTGGCGCTGTCGATGAAGCCGCAAGTGTTGACCACCACGACGTCAGCGTCCTGATAGGTGGAAACGACGTCATAGCCTTCCATACGCAGTTGCGTAAGGATGCGCTCGGAGTCGACCAGAGCTTTTGGGCAACCCAGGGAAACAAACCCAACCTTCGGGTTGGCTGGCGTGGTAACGGTGGACATGGCGAACCTCGGTATGTAGTGACGTTACATGCCCGTAAAGGCTGCACGACGAACGGGCGCTCAGGGTCTGTTGCGTTTCATTGGCGCCGCGACGCGGCTCTCAATAAAGCGGTTACAGACCCTGTGCGCCTCTAATCAAAAAAAGTGCGCAATTTTAGCTATGGTCAACGCACTTGACCAGCGTTATACGGGGATTTACGACGAGTGCTGCGCTATGCTGCGCGCCGTTGCGAAATCAGGTTTTGAATCGACGTGATTTCGTCGGTAAAAGGCGTGGATAACAGTCAGAAAATCAGAGCATGCTGCATATCAAGTGCGGCGCTCGCCATTAAGAAGCACGGTCCAAGGTCGTAGGAGTGGTTAATGGGGCAGCTCAGTAGTCAGGCAACAGAAGACGGTCACTCAAAGGTAAAGCCCATCGGGATGCTGGTTGCTGCTGTCGGTGTGGTGTATGGCGACATTGGTACCAGCCCGTTGTATACCCTCAAGGAGGTGTTCACCGGGGGGTATGGCGTACAGGTCAACCATGATGGCGTCTTCGGTATTTTGGCGCTAATCCTGTGGTCATTGATCTGGGTCGTCTCGATCAAGTACGTGTTGTTCATTCTGCGCGCCGACAACGAAGGCGAGGGCGGGATCATGGCCCTGACAGCGCTGGCGCGTCGTGCAGCGTCGCCCTATCCCAAGCTGCGTTCGGTGTTGGTGATTCTGGGGTTGATCGGTGCCTCGCTGTTTTATGGTGACAGCATGATCACGCCGGCCATTTCGGTATTGTCCGCGGTTGAGGGGCTCGAATTGGCGTTCAGTGGTCTGGATCGCTGGGTCGTGCCGCTCGCACTGATCGTCTTGATCGCGCTGTTTTTGATCCAGCGCCGCGGCACCGCCACGCTGGGCAAGCTGTTTGGCCCGATTATGGTGCTGTGGTTTGTGGTGCTGGGCGTGCTCGGTATTAACGGCATTTCGCAGCACCCTGAAGTGCTTAACGCGCTGAACCCGATCTGGGGCGTGCGTTTCTTCGTTTCTCATCCCGGCATGGGCGTGGCCATTTTGGGCGCTGTGGTGCTGGCGCTGACCGGTGCTGAAGCGCTGTACGCCGACATGGGGCACTTCGGGCGCAAACCGATTGCTCGCGCCTGGTTCATCCTGGTTTTGCCGGCGCTGGTGCTGAACTATTTTGGTCAAGGTGCCTTGTTGCTGGAAAATTCAGAGGCGGCGCGCAACCCTTTCTACCTGCTGGCGCCAAGCTGGGCGTTGATCCCCTTGGTGGTGCTGGCCACGCTGGCAACCGTCATTGCCTCTCAGGCGGTGATCTCGGGGGCCTTCTCCTTGACCCGTCAGGCGATTCAACTGGGTTACATCCCGCGTATGCACATCCAGCACACCTCCAGTGCGGAGCAGGGCCAGATCTATATCGGTGCCGTGAACTGGTCATTGATGGTCGGCGTTATTTTGCTGGTGCTGGGCTTTGAGTCTTCGGGTGCGCTGGCGTCGGCTTACGGTGTTGCCGTAACCGGGACCATGTTGATCACCAGTATTTTGGTGTCGGCGGTCATGTTGCTGCTATGGAAGTGGCCGCCTGTGTTAGCGGTTCCGGTGTTGATCGGCTTTCTGCTGGTGGATGGTGTGTTCTTTGCCGCCAACGTGCCGAAGATTGTTCAGGGCGGGGCCTTCCCGGTGTTGGCGGGGATTGTGCTGTTTGTCCTGATGACCACTTGGCGGCGTGGCAAGCAGTTGCTGGTTGATCGCCTGGATGAAAACGCTTTGCCGCTACCGCTGTTTATTAGCAGCATTCGGGTGCAGCCTCCGCATCGTGTTCAGGGGACAGCGGTGTTCCTGACCGCCCGGCCAGATGCTGTGCCGCACGCCTTGTTGCACAATCTGTTGCATAACCAGGTGCTGCACGAGCAAGTGGTTTTGCTTACCGTGGTCAACGAAGACTCGCCGCGGGTCCCTGCACAGCGGCGTTTCGAGGTGGATGCTTATGGTGAAGGGTTTTACCGGGTGATCTTGCACTTCGGTTTTATGGACGAGCCAGATGTGCCGCAAGCGCTAAAGCTGTGCCACCTCGACGAGCTGGACTTCAGCCCAATGCGGACCACCTACTTCCTGAGTCGAGAAACGGTTATTGCGTCCAAGTTGGTAGGGATGGCGCGCTGGCGCGAAGGGTTGTTTGCCTTCATGTTGAAAAATGCCAATGGCAACCTGCGATTCTTCAAACTGCCGGTGAACCGAGTGATCGAACTGGGAACTCAGGTCGAGATGTAATCCGGCGACAGCTGTCTAGTCCTGAAATAGGTTTACACCCATTTCAGTCTCAAAACGCCCGATGCACCGCATCGGGCGTTTTGTATTTCAATGCCAGATGTGGCCGC
>NZ_JBIWEO010000034.1:0-14764 GCF_044762555.1 Pseudomonas sp. NPDC096917
AAAGACCCGTGCAACCTGCGCAGCCCGCAGCAACACGTGGGCGTGGTTCACAGCTCGAACCTGTGCACCGAGATCACCTTGAACACCAACAAGGACGAGATCGCTGTTTGCAACCTGGGCTCGATCAACCTGCCTAACCACATCGTGGACGGCAAGCTTGACACCGCCAAACTCAAGCGCACCATCGACGTTGCTGTTCGCATGCTCGATAACGTGATCGACATCAACTACTACTCAGTGCCGCAAGCGCGCAACTCGAACTTCAAGCACCGTCCAGTGGGCCTGGGGATCATGGGCTTCCAGGACGCTCTGTACCTGCAGCACATTCCTTATGCCTCGCAAGCGGCCGTTGAGTTTGCTGACAAATCGATGGAAGCGGTCAGCTACTACGCTATCCAGGCGTCTTGCGACCTGGCTGACGAGCGTGGCGCTTACGAGACGTTCCAGGGTTCGCTGTGGTCCAAAGGCATCCTGCCGCTGGATTCGCAACAGATCCTGATCGAGCAGCGTGGCCAGAAGTACATCGACGTTGACCTGAACGAATCCCTGGACTGGGCACCGGTGCGTGCCCGTGTACAGAACGGCATTCGCAACTCCAACATCATGGCCATCGCACCGACCGCGACCATCGCCAACATCACGGGCGTTTCGCAGTCGATCGAACCGACGTACCAGAACCTGTACGTGAAATCGAACCTGTCGGGCGAATTCACCGTGATCAACCCGTACCTGGTTCGCGACCTCAAGACTCGCGGTCTGTGGGATTCGGTCATGATCAACGACCTGAAATACTACGACGGTTCCGTGCAGCAGATCGAACGCATCCCGCAAGAGCTCAAAGAGCTGTATGCCACTGCGTTTGAAGTCGACACCAAGTGGATCGTTGACGCGGCCAGCCGTCGTCAGAAGTGGATCGACCAGGCTCAGTCGCTGAACCTGTACATCGCCGGCGCTTCGGGCAAGAAGCTGGACGTGACCTACCGTATGGCTTGGTACCGTGGCTTGAAAACCACTTACTACCTCCGTGCCCTGGCAGCGACCAGCACCGAGAAGTCCACCGTTAACACGGGCAAGCTCAACGCGGTATCGAGCGGCAAAAACAGTGAAGACGTGGCAGCAGCACCTGCTGGCCCGGCACCGGTGCCAAAAGCGTGCGCGATTGACGAGCCGGATTGCGAAGCTTGCCAATAAGCTGAGTGGCCAGGCGGGTTAACCGCCTCGCCAAAAACCCCCGTTAAACCCTGGCAACAGTTGGGTTTAGCGGGGGTTTTTGTTTTTGCGGATTTAATTGCTTTTGACACACAACCGTTTAGCCGCGATCCAGACGGTGTTGACGCACCCCACCCCGCCGCCGTTGACGAGTCATGCCACGAAAGCCCACCTAAAACAGTGCACACGCGCTTCAAAATGAATCACTCTGCACAATCCAAATACTAAAAACCCACCCACTATGTTCACTCTGAACACCCGGCACTATCACCTGTGCCTGCTATTTCTCGACGTATCGACGCTCTGCAAAACAGGCCCGCTTATTGCTCTAGCCCAAGGGAGCCACTGACGACGGCCAACCCAATTGAGGCGGAGAAATATCACATGAGTTCACCCGGCGAATTTCCTTTAAGCGAAGCCCCCCGCACTGCACGCAAGGGCCTGCTGCCCATTTCCATGGTGCTGTTCAGTTTTACCTTCTTTACCGGAACCATGTTCGCCGGCAGTAAGTTGGGCATGGCGTTCAACTTCGTCGACATGCTGTGGATCGCCGCCATCGGCAATGGTCTGCTGGCGCTGTATGCCGCCGCCCTCGCGCTGATCGCATCGCGCAGCGGGCTCAATACGGTGCTCATGGGACGCTTCTGTTTTGGCGAGGTCGGCAGCCGTCTTTCTGACTTTATCCTCGGTTTTGCCGAACTCGGCTGGTACGCCTGGGGCACGGCAACGGTGGCCATTGTGTTGGTGAAGATGCTCGGCCTGTCTGAAGGCTTTACTACCCCGCTGATGATTATTTTCGGCCTGGGTTTCAGCATCACCGCCATCATTGGTTTTAAAGGACTGGATGTGCTGTCGCGCCTCTCGGTGCCGCTCATGCTGGTTTTGCTGGTGGTGTCCATGGTCCTCGCGACGCAGCACGTCGGAGGTTTCAAGGCGCTGGCCGCTGTTATCCCGCATGAAACCATGACGTTCTCGGCAGCGATCACCATGGTTTTCGGCACGTTCGCCAGCGGCGCGACTCAGGCCACCAACTGGACGCGCCTGTCGCGTACCGGCCGGATTGCCGTGATCGCCAGCGTGGTCAGCTTTCTGCTTGGCAATGGCCTGATGATCGTGGCCGGTGCCTGGTGTGCCATCGTTTATCAACAGGCCGACATCGTTGAAGTGATGATGCTGCAAGGCTTGTCGTTCGCCGCGGTGATTATGCTCTGCCTCAATCTGTGGACGATCCAGGGCCCGACGATTTACAACGTATCAGCCGCCGCCTGCCATCTCGTACGCAGTGAACGCCGCCGCACAATGACGCTGATTGCCGCCGCCATCGGCATCGTGCTGGCCATCGGCGGCATGTATGAAATGCTGATTCCGTTTCTGGTGCTGCTCGGCTCGATCATCCCGCCCATCGGCGGCGTGATCATGGCTGACTTCTGGTATCGCCATCGCGGCAAGTACCCGCTGCTGGCCTCTGTCAGCTTGCCACGCTACAACCTGCGAGGTTTGTCAGCTTATGCGATCGGCGCCACGCTGGCCTACGCCTCTCCCTGGATCGCCCCGCTGGTAGGCATTGCCGCCTCCGCTGCGTGCTACGTGGTGCTGCTGGAAATCAGCAAGCGCCGAGCGGTCGCGCCTCTGGTGCAGGAGGAAGCTTGAGTCTGACGGTAGAGGAGATTCTGGCGCTGGCCGGTCTCGAAGAAATGTCCTTGCGTGCCGGCGCCCGCAACCTGCACCGCACCGTGCGCTGGCCGTATGTGGCCGAGAACGAAGGCATTGGCGAATGGGTCATGGGCGGCGAGCTGGTGTTTGTCACCGGCATCAACCACCCCAGGGATGAGGCGAACCTGCTGCGCCTGGTGCATGAGGCGGATGCCAGCGGCATTGCCGGGCTGGTGATTCTGACCGGCGCAGCGTTTATTCAGCGCATCCCGGACGCAGTCATTGAGTTGGCCGAACGCTATGGCTTGCCGCTGATTGAACAGCCGTATTTGCTGAAGATGGTCATCGTCACCCATCTGATCGGCACTGCGCTGGTGCAGATGGCGCAGGCCAAGCGATCACGGCATGACATTCTGGCGCAGTTGCTCAGCGGCGATTACCCGAGCCTGGCCACCGCCCGCCAACGTGCAGCGCATTTAAAACTACCGCTCGACGGGCCGCGACGCCTGGTGGCGTTGCGCTTGTCGGCGGTCAATGTGTTGTTTGAAAGCCATGCCCCGGATGAAGCCGAGCGCTTGCTGCAACACATTCGCCAGGCCGTGCAGGACCATCTTGATGCCTGGAGCCGCGCCCTGCCTGATGCGCTGCCCGTGGTCGTACAGGGTGATTTGTTCATCTTGCTGCTGACAGACCACGAGAGCGTTCGCACAGCGCTGGCCAACCTCTATCATGACCTGCACCCCATCATCGGTAACATGGCGTTGTTTATGGGGCTGGCAAGCAAGGTTGAAGCCTGCAGCGATTACCCGCAGGCACTGAATCAGGCCCGGCAGGCGCTGGATGTCGCAGAAAACCTGCGCCCCGCCACTGGCCTTTGCGACTTCAATGAACTGGGGGTACTGCGCCTGTTGCAGGCCATTGCTGATCGCTCGGTGATCGATCTGTTCGTCAAACAAACCCTGGGCCGGATGGTCGAGAGCCGCCGCAAGCACCCCAACAGTTTGATCGAAACCCTGGACGCCCTGCTCCAGGAAAACGGCAACGCCCTCAAGGCCGCCCAAGGTTTAAACATCCACCGCAACACCCTTAATCAACGCATCCAGCGCATCGAGCAACTCAGCGGACAATCGCTCGATGACCCTCTTTTTAGAATGAATGCTTCAGTCGCCCTGCTGGTATGGCGCATGACCGAAGCCCAACGACAGGATCGACCATGAACATCATCAATGCCACATTGCGTAAAACCCCGGGCCTGCACACCGTCACGTGTGAAGGTGATCGCATCAGCGCCATCACTTTGCAGACTGGCCGTGTGTTGGCGCAGCCCGGCGACATTGACGCTCAAGGTCAGTTGCTGATTGCCCCGCTGGTTGAACCGCATATCCATCTGGATGCAACCCTGACTGCCGGCGAACCCGAGTGGAACCTCAGCGGCACGCTGTTCGAAGGCATTGAACGCTGGGCCCAGCGCAAAGAGACCATCACCCACGAAGACACCAAGCAACGCGCCCATACCACTATTCGGATGCTGGCCGAACACGGCATCCAGCACGTACGCACCCATATCGACGTGACCGACCCGACGCTAGGCGCGCTCAAAGCGATGCTTGAAGTGCGCGAAGAAGCGCGCCACCTGATTGACCTGCAAATCGTTGCCTTCCCGCAAGAAGGGATCGAATCGTATGCCGGTGGGCGCGAGTTGATGACCCGCGCCATCGAGATGGGCGCCGATGTGGTCGGGGGTATTCCCCACTTTGAGAACACCCGGGACCAGGGTGTCAGTTCAATCAAGTTTCTGATGGACCTGGCCGAACGCACAGGTTGCCTGGTGGATGTGCATTGCGACGAAACCGACGACCCGCATTCGCGCTTTCTCGAAGTGCTGGCCGAAGAAGCGCGCGTACGCGGCATGGGCAGCCGGGTGACCGCCAGCCACACCACGGCCATGGGTTCTTACGACAATGCTTACTGCTTCAAACTGTTCCGCTTGCTCAAGGCCTCGGGGATCAACTTCGTGTCGTGCCCGACCGAGAGCATTCACCTGCAAGGGCGTTTCGACAGTTTTCCAAAACGCCGTGGCGTGACTCGCGTGGCCGAACTGGACCGCGCCGGAATGAACGTCTGCCTGGGGCAGGATTCGATCAAAGACCCGTGGTACCCGCTGGGCAACGGCAACATTTTGCGGGTGCTGGATGCAGGCTTGCACATCTGCCACATGATGGGTTTTGAAGACCTGCAACGCTGCCTGGACCTGGTCACCGACAACAGCGCCCGCACCCTCAACCTGGGCGAAGGCTACGGCATCGTTGTCGGCCGACCGGCCAACCTGGTGGTGCTGGACGCCGAAAGCGATTACGAAGCGGTGCGTCGTCAGGCCAAGGCCCGCGTGTCGATTCGCGCGGGCAAAGTGCTGATGACACGAGTGCCAGAGCGCGTTGAATTCAGCCAGCGCTGATAAAGCCGCTGTAGCGCGGCGCACACCTCACCTGCAACAGCGAGATTGCTCGAAGTCTTGTGATCATTAAAAGATCGTGAGCAAGCTCGCTTCTGCGACATCGCTTGCTCACGATGCCAAACGCCATGGCGTTTTACCCTGTGCCACACCGTGTGTCCGTGCGGGCCTTTAATCACTGCTGCACTCTCGCCATCCTCTGGAGGTGTGCGACGCCACCGACGACCACAAAAGTTATCGATCAATAAGTGTTTACGGCATAATGCGCGCCAGCTGACAACCCTCCCAAGGGTTAACCACGCACTTAATCGATAAGCATGGACGTATGGATTCTTTCCACCTGTTGTACCTGCTCTATGGCGGCAATACCGTTTACCGCCAGGAAGCCAAATTCAGCATTCTGTCGGCCTTACGCGAACAACGCGTGCCCGCCAGCTTCACCATCACACTGATGACCGACGAGCCCCAGGCATTTGAGGGCTGGCCGGTCAACATCATCCCCCTGACCACCGACATCCTTGCCCACTGGAAAGGCGCAAACAGCTATACCCATCGGCGCAAGGCGTGCGCCATCGCCGCCGGGGTCAAGCTGGCGGAAAAAACCATTTTCGTCGACACCGACACGGTGTTTTTCAAAGACCCGGCCATGCTCTTTGAACGCGTCACCGACCAGCAATATTTGATGGATGAATTCGAATGGACATGGGCTCAAGCCAAGCAGCGCGCTGACTATGTGTCGTTTTCAAATGAGCTGATCGCCAAAGGCAAGGCCCCTGACGACAGCCTGAAGCTCTATAACAGCGGTATTTGCGGGATAGCCCGAGTCAATGCGGGCGTGATGGACAAGGCCATCGAGCTGATCGATGAATGGACCGACCATTACCTCAGGCTCCACACCATTGAGCAGATCGCGGTGTCTTTTGCGATGGGCGACGCCAAGGTCGTCACCGCCAACGACTGCATCCATCATTACTACTCAAAAAAGCGCTATCACCACACGATGAACAAAGGGTTCTTCGACAAATACGGTGAGCAGTACCATGCCGACTTGCCCAGGCTTTCAGCCACGGTTCCGGTGTTTTTCCCCCAGCCTTCCCTGCTCGCCAAAATCAAGGCTCAACCGCGCCTGATAGCCGTCGAAAAGGCGTTCAGGCCAGCGGCCAAGCTAATGATCCAGGGTGGGAAAGTGTCGACCGTCGACTACCTTCGTGCGTATTGCCGGGACGCCCTGTGGCGCAGGGCAGTCGAGTTGTTGCATCAAAAGCATGCGACCCCCCGGCAAATCGAACACCTGACAAAAATCTGCATTGAACCGTCGCAGCAGGCTGACTTCAAAACGCTGTTGAATCAGCACGTTTAACCAACCCGGCACTGCATAACGGTAGGAGCGAACTGGCCTCGTGATCTTTGGCTTTGAAAAATCAAAAGATCGCGAGGCAAGCTGGCGCCTGCAGACGTTGCGCGGCGCTTGAGTCTTCGCCGCGAAGGCGTCATCAGGTCATCTGAATGATGGTCTGCATGATGGTGCTTTGGGTCGAGATGGTTTTGGCGTTGGCCTGGTAGTTGCTCTGCGCCTTGATCAAGTCAACCAGCTCGTTGGTCAGGTTGACGTTCGAGTCTTCCAGGGAGTTGGAGGCAATAGACCCCAAGGTGCCCGTCTTCGGCACATCAAAACCGGCCTGGCCCGAGGCGTAGGTTTCTTTCCAGGCCGTACCACCCGCTGCCTGCAAGCCTTGCTCGTTGGTGAAGCTGGCCAGCGATATCTGACCAATGGCGCGGCTCTGGTTGTTGCTGAAGTTGGCGAACATCACGCCCGAACCATCAATGGTCAGGTTATTGATCTGGCCAGTGGCATAACCGTCTTGCGTCGGCGGGTTACGCGCGGTGTCGGTGTTGTATTGGGTGGTATTGGCCATGTTGATGGCAATCCCGGTCCCGTTGGCCGCCGCACCGTTAGACGCCCACTCTCCGTTAACGGTAGCGCCCGGAATCCAGTTACTGATAGTCAGGGTGCTGCTGACGATGGCGTCTTGACCTGCCACCGGGTTCGGGGTGGTCACGCTGCTCAATGCCCCCGTCGAATCGAACAACAGGGTCGACGGCACAGGGTCTTTCTTGCCGTCACCGGTGACCGGGCTGCCGTCAGGGTTGCGGCCGTCAATCAGGGTGTAAGTGCTCCAGGTGTTGGAGCCAGTCTTGACCATGTACTGATCCATCGGGTGCGCATTACCCTGAGTATCGTAGATGGTGGTGCTGAATTTTTTGCTGTAGCTGGCCGTTTCGGTTGGATTGAACGGGTTGTCGGTCTGGTTGATCACGTCCGAACTGGAGTTGAGATTGATCGTCGAGTCCACCTTGCCACTGGCCTTGGGTGCCAGGTTCGAGGTGTCGATGCGCAGGTCCGTCAGCACGCCGTTGATGACTTTGCCGTTAGCGTCCACGCCATAGCCTTGCAGGCGCGCAGTGCCGTCGGTGTTGGTCACATAGCCGTCTTTGTCGGCCTTGAACGTACCGGCACGGGTATAGCTCAGGGCGCCGTTGTCGCTCAATACAAAAAAGCCGCTGCCTTGAATGCCCATGTCCAGCAGATTGCCGGTGTTATTGACCGCACCCTGGCCGAAGTTTTGCGACACGTTGGCCAGATTGACACCGCTGCCGATGGTTTTGCTGCCCACGCCCAGCTTGCTGGCCGAGTACACATCCGCAAACTCAGCACGCGAAGACTTGAAGCCGGTGGTGGCGACGTTGGCGATGTTGTTGCCGGTAACGTCGAGTTGTTTGTTCGCCGCGTACAGGCCGCTAAGGCCGATATTGAATGACATGTATCTCTCCTTGAGTCGGCTTAGAGGCCAATGGTCTGGACTTTGGAAATACCAATGCTGCCCAGACCTGCGAGGTTGAGCATGATTTCGCCACCGGTTTTGCTCAGGGTCACGCTGTTAACCGTGGCTGGCAAATACGTGGTGAGCGCGGTGGTGCCGGTGTCGTTTTTGGTCGATGCACTAAAGGTGTAGGACCCCTTGTCCAGCAACACGCCCTCGTCGTCCTTGCCGTCCCAGGTAAAGTCCACGTTGCCGGCTTTCTGGACGCCCATATCGAGGGTTCTGACCACTTCGCCGTCAGCATCGGTGATGGTGATCGTGGGCTTGGAGTCCGCGTCTTTGACCACCACCGTGCCGTTGAAGGGCTTGGCGCTCGAGGGGTCGACATACGCTTCGCCGGTTTGCACGATCACCGAGCGACCGACCAGCGACGAGGCCTGCAAGGCTTGCGACGACTGCAAGCCCCCGGACAAGGAGTTGACCGTGTCGTTAAGCGTGGTGATGCCTTCAAGGCTGCTGAACTGCGCCAACTGTGCAACGAATGCAGTGTTGTCTTGCGGATCGAGCGGGTTCTGGTTTTTGAGCTGGGTTACCAGCAGTTGCAAAAACGCGTCCTTGCCCAGCGACTGGCTGCCGGTTGCCGCCTTGGAAGCGGCCTCCAGACTGGTGTCGGTGGTTGAGGTCTTGGCAGAGTTGGCGAGGATCTGATTCAGGGTCAAACCACTGGTGGAATCGGTCACGCTCATGTGTGTCGCCCCTTATCACTGACCGAGGGTCAGGACCTTCTGCATCATGGTTTTGGCGGTGTTCATCATTTCGGCGTTGGTCTGGAACGAACGACTGGCCGAAATCATGTCAGCCATTTCTTCAACCACGTTGACGTTGGGGTAGTACACATACCCCTTGGCGTCGGCAGAAGGATGATTGGGTTCGTAGCGGGCCTGCAGCTCGCTTTGGTCTTCGACCACGCCCAGCACCTGCACACCTTGGCCGGCAGCGTCCTGGTGTTGAAACAAGGAATCGCCGTTACCGCCCTGCGCGCCCTGAAACATAGTGGCGAACACGGGATGACGCGCGCGGTAGGTCTGATCGATGCTCGACGACACGGTTTCGGCGTTGGCGATGTTACTGGCGACGGTGTTCAGGCGCGTGGTCTGAGCGCTCATGCCGCTACCGGCAATATTGAAAACACTGGCTAGAGACATGAATTACTCTCCACGCAGGGCTGACATCAGCCCTTTGAATTTGCTGTTGAGCAGGGTAAAGCTGGCCTGAAAGTTGACCGCATTTTCTGCGTAATTCGACTGTTCGAGCTGAGCGTCTACGGTGTTCTGGTCAATCGAGGGTTGCATGGGCGTGCGGTACAGCAACGATTCGTCGCCGCTGCTCAGGCCTTGCGCTTCGATATGGCGGCTATGGGTCTTGTTCAAGGCAAAGGTGCCGTTCTGGTTTTTATCGTTCTGCGCGGCGAGCACAGCGGCAAAATCCAGATCCCGAGCCTTGTAGTTCGGGGTATCGGCGTTGGCGATGTTGTTCGCCAGCACTTCGGCGCGTTGTGCGCGAAAGCCCAGGGCTTGCTCATGGATACCGAGCGCTTTATCGAAGCTGATGCTCATGTCGGGAAACCTTTGTGGGCTGGCCTGAGGATGTGGCTCAGGCGTTACATGGCAGGGATAGAGCAAACCCCGTGCCAGTTTGGACAGCGCCGTATTTCAAGGCTTTGCGTGGAGTTGTAAAGCGGCAACGGCACAAAAGCGGCAACAGATTTCCGCTGCCTGCCGCTTTTCTGCCGTTCGAGGGTCGACACCCATCCCCTGTGGAGAATGTTATTTCGCCTGGTAGATGATGCCCGGGCTGCATTGAACCATCTGGTAATGGTCCGGCAAGCCGTTGAGCGCTTCGGAGGCGCCCAGGAACAAGTAGCCGCCCGGCTTCAGAGTGCTGTGAATGCGCAGCAGGATGTCTTTTTTCACTTCGGCCGAGAAGTAGATCAATACGTTGCGGCAGAACACGATGTCGAACTTGCCAAATCCGGCGTAGCTGTCCAGCAAATTGAATGAACGAAACTCAACCCGGTTTTTGATCGGCGCCTTGATCACCCAGCGCCCCGGCGCCTTGGGCTCGAAATATCGTTGCAAGCGCTCCTGCGACAAACCACGGCCAATCGCCAGGTTGTCGTATTCGCCGGATCGGCACGTGTTGAGCATCAGGCTCGACAGGTCGGTGGCAACAATTTGCACCCCCGACTTCAAGTGCCCCAGGTTGCTGCGCTCATACTCGTCGATCGCCATCGACAGCGAGTACGGCTCTTGCCCCGAAGAACACGCGGCCGACCAAATGCGCAAGCGTTGCCCCGGATGGGCCTTGGTCAACTCGGGCAACACTTTGTTTTTCAGGACTTCAAAGGGATAAGTGTCACGAAACCACAGGGTTTCGTTGGTGGTCATGGCATCGACGACTTGCTCACGCAACCCGCTGCGCGGCTGGCTCTGGATACGCTGAATCAGCTCACCCAACGACTTGATCCCTTGCTGCTCCATCAGCTTGTTAAGACGGCTGGAGACGAGGTATTGCTTGTTTTCACCGAGCAAAATGCCACAGGCTTTTTCCAGGAAGACCCGGAATTGTTCAAAATCCAAATTAGCCGTCGACAAATGATCGTGCCTCTAAAATCGTGTTGACCGCCAGGGGCTGCGCCCCTAGCTGTGGTCTGCTGCTTTGATCCGGTCGACAACCCGGGATGCCAGGTCATCAGGCCGGAATTTAGCCAAAAAGTCATCGGCACCGACTTTCTTGACCATTGCCTGATTGAAAACGCCCGACAGCGAAGTATGCAGAATGATGTGCAGGTTTTGCATCCGCGGATCGTGACGGATCTCGGCGGTCAGGGTGTAACCGTCCATCTCTGGCATCTCAATGTCCGAGATCATCATCAGAAACTCTTGCGCCGGGTCTTTGCCCTCGTCCGCCATTTTGCGCAAGTAATCCAGCGCCTGGCGGCCGTCGTTAAGCGACACCACTTCGACCCCGACCGATTGCAGGCAACGCGCAACCTGTTTACGGGCCACCGAGGAGTCGTCGACGGTCAGCACGCGTAAAGACACGGCCCTGGCTTGGGTTTCGACGTCCACCACGCCATGGGAGATGACTTCCGGCGATGGTGAGACTTCAGCCAGGACTTTTTCAACATCGATGATTTCGACGAGTTGATCATCAAGGCGAGTCACAGCTGTCAAATAATGGTCACGCCCAGCGCCCTTGGGTGGCGGATGAATCTCTTCCCAGTTCATGTTGACGATGCGCTCAACCGAACGCACCAAAAAGCCCTGAGTCTTGGTGTTGTATTCCGTGATGATGACAAACGGATTGCTCTGATCTTTCAGCACGCCCGCCCCGGTGGCCATCGCCAGATCGAGAATCGGAATGGTTGCACCGCGAATACTCGCCACGCCGCACACCACCGGGTGGGATTTGGGCATCACCGTCAGCTTGGGGCATTGCAGCACCTCCCTGACCTTAAACACGTTGATCCCGTAAAGCTGTGGCCCATCCAGACGAAACAGCAACAGTTCCAGGCGGTTTTGCCCGACCAGTTGAGTGCGCTGGTTAACCGCATCCATCACCCCAGCCATACTCAGCTCCTTGTAAAAACATTAAGTTGCGACACGCTACCCGGTAAACGGCACGGGCTTTGCTATTTAACCGCCATGAAGCCGAAAACGACAAAATCCTGCCATGGGCCAGCTCGCCAGCCCTTTCGTTGCCGCGTGTTGCGCATGCTCGCGGCTGCCTGCGTGCTGGGTGCAGCCACGCCTGCAAGTGCCGACACGTTCACTTCGCCTGATCAGCTTATCGGCGTGACCCAGGGCTTTCTTGAGTTCACCGTCGAAGACTACCTTGCCACTGGTCAGATTGAAGGCCGCTACGAGATTCAGGTCAATCAACTGGATCCTCGCGTGCGCCTGGCGCATTGCGACAAGGAATTGACAGCCACTCTCGAAAGCCCCACTCAGCCCATGGGCCGCGTGACCGTTCGCGTGCGCTGTGAGGGTAGCTCGCCCTGGACCATCTTTGTACCGGCACAGGTCAAGTTGTTCCGCGATGTGGTCACCGTCACGCACCCGCTCAAGCGCGGGGCAATTATTGATTACCCCGACGTGACCTTGCGCGAACGCGATGTCGGCTTGATCAGCCAGGGTTATATGACGGCGATTGAATTGGCGGTGGGACAAAAACTGCTGCGCCCCGTGGTTACCGATCAGGTGTTGAGCCTCACTCATCTGGAACAAGCCGCCACCGTGCGCAAGGGAGACCATGTGGTGATCAGCGCACGCAGCGGCACATTAAGTGTCAAGATGCCCGGCGAAGCGCTGTCCGATGGCGGTCTCAGTGAGCAGATCCGGGTCAAGAACCTGAATTCAAACCGGGTGGTCAAGGCGCAAATCACAGCGCCGGGGCAAGTGGAGGTGGCGTTTTAGAACGGTTGGCGTCTGCATTCCAACTTTCCTACACTGTGATTTGACGCAGATCAGTACCGACCTGCGTGAAGCTATGATCAATCGAGCCTAAAGTTTTTCCGGGGATGGCCGAAAACATGGCAAGCGTCCAAATACCCAGAGGTTTTTCGTTATGGTTATCGACTTCAGTCGTCTTAACAGTGCCCCGCCCTTAACCGGCAGTACGCGCAGCAACGCCAATCAGGAAACAGGCAGTGCCACGCAAGCGGCCCCTGTTGCAAAAAACCCTGAACAACCCGAGGCCAGCACCCCCAGCGGGGAATCTGTGCACCTGAGCCCAGCGGCCCAACAGTTGCAGAAGATCAGCGATTCGTTGCGTGATCAACCGGTGGTCGATAAAAACCGCGTCGCCGAGCTGAAACAAGCCATTGCCGACGGCAGTTATAAAGTCGACAGCAACAAGGTCGCCGGCAAACTGCTAAACATGGAAGCCGAGCGCTAGGCCCAGGGCCGATGCCAGGCTTTTGGACGCTTAACCCACAGAGCCCAACATGCACGACGAGAATTTGCTGCAACTGATCAATGACGACCTGGCACCGGCCGAGCAACTGCTGAGGCTGTTGCAGGACGAGTCCATTGCCCTTAAAGGGCGAGAGATGCAGGTGCTGGAAAACATTCTGGCGCGCAAACACTCATTGGTCATTTTGCTTGAACAGCACGGCCGCAAACGCAGTGAAATCCTGGCCAGCCTCGGCTTGCCGACCAACCGCAACGGCCTCGAAAGCCTTGCCAGCCATTCAAGCGTGGGCGAGCAATTGCTCAGCCAAAGCGAAGTGCTGAATCAGCTGCTGGCCCGCTGCCAAGAAGCCAACCTGCAAAACGGCCAGTCGATCCAGACCCAACAGGCAATTACCGCCAATCAATTGCGCATCCTCCACGGCGGCGAAACCCCATCGCTGTACGACGCTCGCGGCACCACCTCGCTCCTCAACAAACACCGCGCGTACAGCCAGGCCTAAGCCTGAACACATGCACTATCTAGACGCGCAACATGATGGCAAAATGCCGTAATTTTGCGTGTTGCTGTTTTTGTCCGGAGATTGATGACCCGTGTTCGATGCCCAAGATGCTCCGCAGCCGCCAAAGGTACTGACAACGCCTTTAGAGATCGCCTCCAATTTGCGGATGCTGCAAGAAAGCCATGACCCGCTGATCATCACCTTCAACGACCGTACCCAGCGTTTCCAGAGCTACATGGTTGAAGTCAACCGTGAGGCCAGCACAATGGCGCTGGACGAAATGATCCCACGGGACGGCGAGCGTTTTATTGAAGCAGGCATACCGTTTCGGGTTGAAGGTTTTCATGACGGCGTGCGCATTGCCTGGGAGTGCAACAGCCCTTTGAGCATTGATGACAGCGGCGAACACCGTTGCTATCGCGCCACCCTGCCCAAAGAAGTGATCTACCACCAACGCCGAAACGCCTTTCGCGCCGCACTGAAACTGGCGCATCTGGTAGACGTAAACGTGGCAGGCGAAAAACTCAAGGCACCGATTAAAGGCAAACTGCTGGACGTGTCGGCCACTGGCTGCAAATTGCGTTTCGAAGGCGACATCAGCGAGCGCATCCAATTGGGCCAAGTGTACGAGAGCTTCAGCGCCGCCCTGCCCTTTGGCCACATGACCACCCCGGTCGAGTTGCGTTACCTGCATTTTGAAGAGCGGATGAACATCACCTTCGCCGGCATGCGCTTTCACAACATCAGTGGCGCCGTGCAGCGCCAGGTCGAACGCTTTGTGTATCAACTGCAGCGTGATGCGCGACGGTTTGACAAAGACGACAACTACTATTGAGTGATTGGCTGGCTACTCCCTGCGACCTGTGTGGGAGCTGCCGCAGGCTGCGATCTTTTGATCATTTAAAAGATACGCAATGACTGACGCCCACAACGTGGGCGCATGGACTACATCTAACACCTCCAAACTCCTACCCAATATTCGCCTAAAGCCTTGGCCGGCATAGATCCGCCCTACATCCAGCCTCTGCACCGCCCTTGCACACTTGCGCACCGAAGAAAACCTGACGTTTTGTTACATCAGGACGACCGCAGCGCAAGGAATCGCGGATGTCACGCTCACAGCCCCCGTTTCGTTTCAGCCTGACCATTGAC
>NZ_JBIWEO010000035.1:0-14473 GCF_044762555.1 Pseudomonas sp. NPDC096917
GGCCACATCTGGCATTGAAATACAAAACGCCCGATGCGGTGCATCGGGCGTTTTGAGACTGAAATGGGTGTAAACCTATTTCAGGACTAGACATGTTATTCACCCATTTGCGATTGCAGGTAATTCTCAATGCCTACTTTATCGATCAGCCCCAGTTGAGTTTCCAGCCAGTCGATATGCTCTTCTTCTGATTCCAGAATATCTTCCAGAAGTTCACGGCTACCAAAGTCGCCAACAACTTCGCAGTGAGCGATAGCTGCTTTGAGATCGGCGTGACCCGTGCGCTCAATGCGCAGGTCGCACTCCAGCATTTCCTTGGTGTGCTCGCCAATGTGCAGCTTGCCCAAGTCTTGTACGTTTGGCAGACCTTCCAGGAACAGGATGCGCTTGATCAGTTTGTCAGCGTGTTTCATCTCGTCGATGGATTCGTTGTATTCGTGCTTGCCTAACTTTTCCAGGCCCCAATCCTGATACATGCGTGCATGCAGAAAGTATTGATTGATCGCAACCAGCTCGTTACCGAGGATTTTGTTGAGGTGCTGGATGACTGAAATGTCGCCTTTCATCGCGAGGGCCTGCCTTAGTTAACCGTATATAAGGCTGAGTTTGATCTGCGTATTAAAGCCTGTCAAACCTAAGTGTTTGAATAATAAATGAAAATTAATCTGAATAAGAATGTTTGTGTTCCGCGTCTTGGCTCTAAGTGCTTGAATTTTTGGCATAAAAAAACCGGACATTAAGTCCGGCTCTTTAGGATTCGTTAATTACGCAGCAGAAAATTCTGCTGGAAAACCCATTGCCGTTTGGCTGGACTGGAGCGAAGACAGGGTTTCGCGAACCACTTGCTTGGCCAGGCAAGCGCATTTACCGCATTGGCTGGCAACGCCAGTCGCTTCACGCACCTCGCGGTAGCTGCAGCAACCTTCGTAGATTGCATCGCGGATTTTTCCGTCGGTAACGCCAGTGCAAAGGCAAACGTACATAAATAAGAACCATCGCTGGTTGGGATTCAATGAAACGGATCTTAATGTTAACGAGAATGATTGTCAAAGTACGTTGGGGCTCGATTGTGCTTTGTTCAGGTTGCGCTGACGAACGGTATTGGCACCTCGAGGGGGGAGGATGAAAAAGGGCTAAGGCTGGTTCCGACGAGCGGTGTATGATGCCCGGTCATTTTCATGCGGAGCTGGCCGCAAGCCTGCTGTTTCACGATGGCAAGCCTGGTCTGGCCCCGTTCTTCACGTTGCACCCAGGAGATATCCAATGAGCGTACTCGTAGGCAAACAAGCCCCTGACTTCACCGTCGCAGCCGTACTCGGCAATGGCGAAATCGTTGACAGCTTTTCGCTGTCCACCGCTATCAAAGGCAAATATGGCCTGGTGTTCTTCTACCCACTGGACTTCACCTTCGTTTGCCCGTCTGAGCTGATCGCTCTGGATCATCGCATTCCTGAGTTCCAGGCGCGTAACGTTGAAGTGGTTGCAGTCTCCATCGACTCCCATTTCACACACAACGCCTGGCGCAACACCCCGGTAAACAACGGCGGCATCGGTCAGGTGAAATACACCATGGCTGCCGACATCAATCACGCCATCTGCAAGGCTTACGACGTTGAAACTGAAGGCGGCGTAGCATTGCGCGGTGCTTTCTTGATCGATGACAAAGGTGTTGTTCGTTCCCAGATCGTTAACGACCTGCCACTGGGCCGTAACATGGACGAGCTGCTGCGTCTGGTTGACGCGCTGCAATTCCACGAAGAGCACGGCGAAGTGTGCCCTGCCAACTGGAAGAAAGGCGACAAAGGCATGACCGCTTCGACTGAAGGCGTTGCGGCTTACCTGACCGAGAATGCTGGCAAGCTCTAAGCTTTCTGGCAGCAAAAAAAACCGGACCCAGTGTCCGGTTTTTTTATGCGCGGTGTAAGCCTCAACGCTTCGATCAATCGTTGAAGTCTTTCCAGCCACCCATTTGTTTCCAGCTGTTAACGATGCCGCAGAACAGCTCTGCGGTCTTTTCGGTGTCATAACGCGCAGAGTGCGCTTCACGCCCGTCAAAATCGATGTCAGCGGCCTGGCAGGCTTTGGCCAGGACGGTTTGACCATAGGCCAGGCCTGCCAGGGTTGCGGTGTCGAAGCTGGAGAACGGATGAAACGGATTGCGCTTCATGTCCAGGCGAGCAACGGCTGCATTGAGGAAGCCCAAATCGAAGCTGCTGTTATGTCCTACCAGAATGGCGCGTTTGCAGCCATTGGCTTTCAACGCCTTGCGCACGCCACGGAAGATGTCGGTCAATGCGGTCTCTTCGCTGACAGCCATACGCAACGGGTGATCCAGCTTGATGCCAGTGAACTCCAGCGCCGCGGCTTCGATATTGGCGCCCTCAAAAGGCTCAACGCGATGGAAATAGGTGTGTTCAGGGAACACGAAGCCTCTTTCATCCATGCCAATGGTGGTTGCCGCGATTTCCAGCAGGGCATCAGTGGCACAGTTGAAGCCCCCTGTCTCAACGTCGATTACGACCGGCAGATAGCCGCGAAAGCGCTCGGCCATCGGGTGGCGCGAGCCGCCGCCATGACCTCCCTCGTGTTCGTCATCAAAATGGTCGTCACTCACAGGTGTTCCTCCAGCAGGCGCCAGCGCAGTTTTTCACCGGCGCGCAGCGGAATTACGTTCAACTCGCCGAAAGGCAGGCTGGTTGGGGCGGTCCACTCTTCGCGAACCAGAGTAATGTGTTCGGTGCTCGGTGCCAGGCCGTAGAAACGCGGGCCGTTGAGGCTGGCGAAGGCTTCCAGTTTGTCCAGCGCATTGCGCTGTTCAAACGCTTCGGCGTACATCTCGATGGCCGCATAAGCGGTATAGCAACCGGCGCAGCCACAGGCAGCTTCTTTGGCATGCTGGGCATGCGGAGCCGAGTCGGTACCCAGGAAGAACTTTTCACTGCCGCGAGTGGCCGCATCCAGCAGGGCTTCCTGATGGGTGTTGCGCTTGAGAATCGGCAGGCAATAGAAGTGTGGGCGGATACCGCCAACCAGCATGTGGTTACGGTTGTAAAGCAAGTGGTGCGCGGTGATGGTGGCGCCTACATTGGCCGGGGCCTCGTTGACGAACTGCACGGCGTCAGCGGTAGTGATGTGCTCGAACACGACTTTCAACGTAGGAAAGCGTTCTACAACGCGACGCATGTGTTCGTCGATGAATATCTTTTCGCGATCGAACACATCGACATTGGCGCGAGTCACTTCGCCGTGGATCAGCAAGGGCATGCCGACTTCAGCCATGGTTTCGAGGACCGGGAAGATCGCATCGATACTGGTAACGCCGGAGTCGGAGTTGGTCGTTGCGCCAGCTGGATACAGCTTGGCAGCGTGGACGAAGCCGCTGGCTTTGGCCGTACGAATGTCTTCAGGCTGTGTTCGGTCGGTGAGGTATAGCACCATCAGAGGCTCGAAGCGGCTACCGGCCGGGCGAGCAGCCAGAATGCGCTGTCGATAGGCATCGGCTTCGGCGGCATTACGCACCGGAGGTACCAGGTTGGGCATGATGATGGCGCGGCCAAAGGTGCGCGCAACATCCGCCACAGTGTGGGGCAACACAGCACCATCGCGAAGATGAATGTGCCAGTCGTCGGGACGCAGCAGGGTCAGGCGGTCAGACATTGGGGATTCCAGGCGGGTCAAACTGATGCGAATGCTACCGGAAAAGACTCTGTCAGGCACTCGCTATCAAGTTTTGTACACGCTATCCGATATAACCAGGGTATGCCGTAAAACTGTGGACTGGTTTTTTGCAGTGCACACCTGTGGAGCCCCCTGTGCGCCAGCGTTATTTCATTCTACTCAGCCTCTTTGCCAGCTTTCCTTGCGTGGCCCTGACTTTCCAGACTCGTCTGGAGAATGTTGAGTGGAAAGTAGAGGGGGACAAGTTCGAGTGTCGGCTCATTCAGCCCATTACCGATTTCGGTTCTGGGGTTTTTGTGCGCCGCGCCGGAGAGCAGGCAGTTTTCCGTCTCAATGCATACAACTCAGTGTTGGGCGAGGGCTCTGCGACATTGCTGGCAGCCGCAGCGCCATGGCAGCCGGGGCGGGGTGATATCGATTTGGGGGCGGTAAGGATCGGGCGCGGCAATGTGCTTTTTAACAGCTCCCAGGCCCAGGCCGGGCGTTTGTTTCGAGGCTTGCTGGACGGGCGTAGCCCGCTGGTCAGGCACTATTCGCCTACAAGTGGCTTGTCGGAGGTACGACTGTTACCCGTCAAGTTTCGCCAAGCGTATGGCGATTACGAAGCGTGTACTACCAAATTGTTGCCAAAGAATTTTGAGCAAGTGCGTCAAAGTCAGGTCGGTTTTCCTGGGGGGGGCATTGAGCTGGACGTCAACGCCAAGGCCAACCTGCACGTCATGCTGGAGTACATGAAGGCCGACCCTACGGTTAACCACATTCTGCTTGAAGGGTATTCAGATAACTTGGGTAATCGCCTGACCAATCGTGAGCTGTCACGGCGCAGGGCATTGGCGGTGATGGACTACTTCAAGGAAAACGGCATCCAGGAGTCGCAGATAACGATGCGTTTTCACGGTGAGCAGTATCCGTTGGCGCCTAACAACAATGCGGCCAATCGTGCGAAGAACCGCCGTGTCAGCGTGCGTCTGGAGCGTGTGCCGGAAGCAGAAAAGAAGGCCTCGAGCGCGGGTGTCATCAATCCGGCGACTCTGTCTTGAGGTTCAAACCTGGGTCGTGTTGTTGAAACTTACTGTCGCTTTGTCGTCTTAAGCTGTCGCCCCTCTGTAAATTCACCCACGCGAGCGGTAGACTGTTCGGCTTTTCGAACAACCCGTGGAGTGATGGCATGGCGGACGTAAACAAGGTCGTTCTGGCTTATTCGGGCGGCCTGGACACTTCGGTGATCCTCAAGTGGCTGCAGGATACTTATAACTGTGAAGTCGTAACCTTTACCGCTGATCTGGGTCAGGGCGAAGAGGTCGAGCCTGCACGCGCCAAGGCGCAAGCCATGGGCGTCAAGGAAATCTACATTGACGACCTGCGCGAAGAGTTTGTTCGTGACTTCGTGTTCCCGATGTTCCGTGCCAACACCGTTTATGAAGGCGAGTACCTGCTGGGTACCTCTATTGCGCGTCCGCTGATTGCCAAGCGTCTGATCGAAATCGCCAACGAAACTGGTGCTGATGCCATTTCTCACGGCGCAACAGGCAAAGGCAATGACCAGGTTCGTTTTGAACTGGGTGCCTATGCGCTTAAGCCGGGCGTTAAGGTGATTGCTCCTTGGCGCGAGTGGGACCTGCTCTCGCGCGAAAAGCTGATGGATTACGCTGAAAAACACGCAATCCCGATTGAGCGTCACGGCAAGAAAAAATCCCCGTACTCGATGGATGCCAACTTGCTGCATATCTCCTACGAAGGGGGTGTGCTGGAAGATACCTGGACTGAGCACGAAGAAGACATGTGGCGTTGGACCAAGTCGCCGGAAGATGCGCCTAACACGCCGACGTATCTGGAACTGACCTACCGTAATGGCGATATCGTTGCACTGGACGGTGTTGAAATGACGCCTGCGACTGTTCTGGCAACCTTGAACCGCATTGGTGGCGAAAACGGTATTGGCCGTCTCGACATCGTTGAGAACCGTTATGTCGGCATGAAGTCCCGCGGTTGCTACGAAACCCCGGGTGGCACCATCATGCTGCGTGCTCACCGTGCAATCGAATCGATTACTCTGGACCGTGAAGTGGCTCACCTCAAAGACGAGCTGATGCCTAAATACGCCAGCCTGATCTACACCGGTTACTGGTGGAGCCCTGAGCGTCTGATGTTGCAACAAATGATTGATGCTTCTCAGGCTCACGTTAATGGTGTGGTACGTCTGAAATTGTACAAAGGCAATGTGATTGTTACCGGTCGCAAGTCTGACGAATCTCTGTTTGATGCAAACATTGCCACTTTCGAAGAAGATGGCGGTGCATACAACCAGGCTGATGCTGCAGGCTTCATTAAGTTGAACGCCTTGCGCATGCGTATTGCTGCGAACAAAGGCCGCAAGTTGTTCTGATTCGCAACACGCATAAAAAAACCCGGCCTATGGTCGGGTTTTTTTATGCGTGAGCCTATTTGGACAAAGGCTTTTTAAAGGCAGAGTGAGTTCCAGGTATTCAGTTGGCGAGTTTGTGTGTTGTAGGTGATGACGGTTGCCTCGTTGAGATGTGAGGTTAGAGTAGGGTCGAGATAAAACTCGTGTTGTCTATTCAGTGTGCCGGAGGCTGACGGGCTATTTGTCAGTAGCAGCAGTACATCACTCTTATGGAGTTTGTTTTTTTGCGGGTGCGCGACTTCGTAATAGGCCTGCAAAATATCACTCAATGTGTGGTCGTCTTTCAGTTGCAAAGCCGGATGGCTTAAATCGATCAAGTGCAGGCTGCTAAGTTCACTTTCATTGAGCAACAGGTGGGGTTGCTCATGGGGGCGCGGTGGCGCTGCGGTCGGTATTCTAATACTCGAGTCGTAGTCTCGATGCCCTTGTGGCAGAAAGATGAAGTTCTGAGGAGGGTACGATATAAACTTCAAGCTTGATTTAGGTTGCTGGGTCGAATGCTCTGTTGGAACGTCTGGTTTTTTTGCAGGTGATGCCGGTTCAGCAGGCGTTGAATGATCTTGAGTCTGGGATGTCTCGCGGATTTTTTCTTTAGCATAGTCGGCAGGGCTGTAAAGTGTTTTGTTATTGAAGTTTAGTGTCAGGAAAAACAGTGTTATTAAAATGGATGGAAATACAATCAAGAACCAGACATATATTTTCTGGTTTTCATGATCGATATAAGGAAGTGATACGGCTGCGGAGGCCTCAGTTAGCATTGAGAAAATAGCGATAACGGTGAGAGGGTTGTTAACGTGGAATTTATTTTTGATCATGATGATGCCTATATTAGATATTTTAGTGTGGGTAAGCCGCTCTGTTGGGTGGCGGAGAATGGAGGTGAATATTTGTATTGAAAGTGGTCCGTTCTTTATGGTTGTGAGTGTGGGTGAGTTTTTATCTGGTTGTCTTGTTGTAAATTTAGTCCGGGCTTTTTGAAACCGCAAATATAAAATGAGTTGTATTCATTATTTCTATAGATGTTTCAATTGATTTCAGCCTTGTTGGTTTGTTTGTAGGATAAGTCTTTGTGCAGGCTGGAGATTGTTTCAAGGTTATTGGCGTTTTTCTGTAGTGGTATGTAGGTTTTGTATTTGTAATTAGTGTTGTGGATGTTTTGAGTGACTAGGTTGTATCGAGAAATAACATTTTATAAAACGTGGGGCGCTAGAAGCGAGTGGGTGCGGGCACCCTGTATTTGGTTTCTAGGTTGTTTCCGAATGCTGTGTAGTCTCTTTCTTTAACTATGGAATGGTAATATTTTTTTCTAAAAAAAGAGTAGATTTTAACTGGGCTTATAAGCGAGTTTTGCATTTAAGTGGTACTGTTTTTCAATATAAGTTTCACAGTGAGGGTGTTGAATGTGAAAGAGGTATTTAATAGTTACGCAGGTGTTCTTGATTTTTATAAACAGTTGTTTTTCAGCGGCGGTGGAGGGCTTGAGGGCTGTGCAGGTGAGCGAGTGTCGAGGTGGATTTTAGAAGCTGAAGGTAGTGCTTGAACTAGTAGGGCTGCAAAGCTGTAAGCCGATGCGTTTTCTGTCAGGCGTATAAAGATATTTCCAGTGATCATTAGAATTGTTTATTAAAATATAAATTTTTCCCTGTGCGTGCTTTCTCATTATTCGGTTTTGGAGAGTTGCATGGCGATAAGCTTATCTTTTTGAGTGATTTTTTTGTAGGGTAAATCTTTGTTGTTTGTAGGAAATGTCTTTGGTTGTTGGTGCTTGGGGGGGGCGCTATGCCCAGGGTGTTGTGACTAGGCTATTGTGCTGACTCTAAAATTCGAACAGCGAAAAAATTGGAATTACCCATGAATAAAGTGCTGATCGTGGATGATCATCCTGTCATTCGTCTTGCTGTGCGTATGCTCATGGAACGACATGGCTACGAAGTTATAGCAGAGACGGATAATGGAGTGGATGCTTTGCAACTGGCGCGAGAACATGCGCCGGATATTGTAATTTTGGATATTGGAATTCCCAAACTTGATGGCCTTGAGGTCATTGCGCGACTGTCAACGCCGACGGCTCCAGTCAAGGTGCTGGTGCTGACTTCACAGGCGCCAGGCCATTTTTCAATGCGTTGTATGCAGGCAGGTGCGGCCGGATATGTCTGTAAGCAGCAGGATTTGACCGAGCTATTGAGCGCCATTAAGGCAGTACTTTCAGGTTACAGTTATTTCCCTAATCAAGCGTTGCATTCTGTTCGTTCAAGCTTGGGGAATGCCAGCGAGGCCGATATGGTCAATCGTCTTTCGGGACGAGAAATGATGGTGTTGCAGCAACTGGCACGAGGTAAGAGTAATAAAGAGATAGCAGATGGTATGTTTCTGAGTAATAAAACAGTCAGTACCTATAAAACGCGGCTTCTGCTCAAGCTTAATGCGCGCTCGTTGGTTGATCTCATCGAACTGGCACAGCGTAACAGTTTGGTGTGAGCAGCAGGGCCGAGGAGAAGCTTTCTCCTGGGGGCCTCAAAACAAAAAGCCTCCGGTTAGGAGGCTTTTAGTACTGTGCGCTAAATTTTATAGTCCTTTAGGCCACCCTCTAGCTCCCTTTGGAGCCTTCTTTTTTCCAGGTAATCGTCCACATCACGTCTTTTTGCCAAATTGGTTTTAGCTACCTCGATTTTTGTGTCCTCCTGCTCGGTCACTTGAACACCTTCTTCATCGTCTGTATCTACTACCAGTTGTTCTTTGCCAGTGCTCATTCTGTTCACTCCAGGCTAAGACATTCCTTGGCGCCCCTTATAGCGATAAACGCTGTGCGGGTAAAAAAGTTTTTCTCAATCGATCCGCCTATAAAACCTCTATCTCTCAATCGTCGGAGGTTTTTTGCTTGAAATCACACAGGTCTTCGATACGGCAGCTACCGCAGCGAGGCTTGCGCGCCTGGCACACATAGCGGCCATGCAAGATGAGCCAGTGGTGAGCGTCCAGCAAGTACGGCTTGGGGACGAATTTCATCAATTGCTTTTCGACCTCTATCACATTTTTGCCTGGCGCTATCCCTGTTCGGTTGCTGACCCTGAAAATATGGGTGTCTACAGCCATGGTCAGCTGTCTAAAGGCCGTATTGAGCACCACGTTTGCGGTTTTGCGACCCACGCCAGGCAGTGCCTCCAGCGCTTCGCGGGTTTGAGGGACCTCGCTGGCGTGTTGTTCGATCAACAAACGGCATGTCTCAATCACATTCTTGGCCTTGCTGTTATACAGGCCGATGGTCTTGATGTACTCCGATAGCCCGTCGACTCCCAAAGCGTAGATGGCTTCTGGGGTATTGGCGACCGGGAACAGTTTGGCCATGGCCTTGTTCACGCTAACGTCAGTGGCTTGGGCAGATAAAATCACCGCTATCAGTAATTCGAAAGGTGATGAGTAGGTCAGTTCTGTCTTCGGCTCTGGGTTGTCTTCGTAAAACCGGCGAAATATCTCAAGGCGCTTTGCGGCGTTCATGGGTAAAAACATTTCCTAAAGAGCGATCTGTAACACGAAGAAAAGCGTATTTCATGGCGCAAAGCTATCAGCTTTTGAGGGGAGCTAAAGCGCTGAGCGTCAATTCTGCCTGGGTGACGGCGTCATTCAAGCGCGCAAGTTCGGTGCTGGTGTGTGCTTGTGTCTGCGCTTTTTTAAGTTCTGCACGACGCATGGCCAACTGAATTTTTGCGCGTTTGAGTTCTGCATGATGGTTACTAGGCGCTGGCACAGGAATTTCGGAGCCTGCCTCCAGTTGCGCCAAGGCTTGCTCTGCTGATTCAAATTGCCTCTGCAGGGCTATCAATTGCGCTTGTTGCGGTGCCGTTGGCGGATGGCCAAATGCTTTGAGCGATTTGTGCAGTTGTGCACGAGCCATTGCGAGAGTGACTTTGGCTTTTTTTAGCGCGGCTTCGCTGAGGCTTGATGGTTGCGCCAGCGATCTTGCAAGCGGTAAGGATTTATCAGGTGCTCGCTGAGCCCGTGCCAAGCGTTCGGCTTGTCGCCGTTGCTCTTCACGACTCAGGCGCTCGTCACGTCGCTCGTAGCGGCTGCGCGCATGGTCACGTTTTTGAGTCCGTACGCTTAGCTGTTCTGCTGTCTGCGCAAACCCGCCGACAATAGGCGCCACATTGGCGGGTAGCGGGCGCATTTCTATGCAGTCCACAGGGCAGGGGGCGACGCACAGGTCGCATCCGGTGCATTCATCGACAATCACCGTGTGCATGAGCTTGGCAGCGCCCAGAATTGCGTCCACGGGGCAGGCTTGGATACATTTGGTGCAGCCAATGCACTCGGCTTCGCGAATGTAAGCCACTTGTGCCGGTGCGCATCCGCGCTCGGTGTCCAGCGCCACAACCGGAATGCTCAGCAGATTGGCCAGAGCGGCGATTGTTTCGGCTCCTCCGGGAGGACATTTGTTGATGGCCTCGCCCTGGGTAATGCCTTGCGCATAGGGTTTGCAGCCGGGATGACCGCATTTTCCGCATTGGGTCTGCGGCAATAAAGCGTCAATACGTTGAATCAGGCTCATGGTGTGATCAGTCCAGCGACAGCAGGCCGCACCCGGGCGACAGTCATCCTGCGCAGCGAGTAGTGAGTGCGAGGCGGTTAAACGAACGGTGCTGATTATCCGACAAGGCAGGAGGGGAGGCTACAACGAACATCCGCCAACGGCCTGCAGGCCGCCAGCGGATGAAGAGGACATGTTACTTGATGCGTTGACCAGGCTTGGCGCCGCTATCCGGGCTCAGCAGGTAAATTTCTTCACCGCCGGGGCCGGCCGCCATCACCATGCCTTCGGAGATCCCGAAGCGCATTTTGCGCGGTTTCAGGTTGGCAATCATCATGGTCAAACGACCTTCAAGCTCGGCCGGGTTCGGATAGGCGCTTTTGATGCCCGAGAACACATTGCGTTGCTCATCACCGATATCCAGGGTCAAACGCAGCAGCTTGTCAGCGCCTTCAACGGCTTCGGCCTTGAGGATCAGGGCAACACGCAGGTCGACGGCAGCAAACGCATCGAACTCGATTTCGGCGGCCAAAGGTTCTTTGGTCAGTTCGCCGTTACCTTGTGGTGCAGCAGAGCCGGTATCGGTTTGGCTGGCGGCCAGGTCTTCTTTGGAGGCGTCCGTCATGGCTTGTACTTTTACCGGGTCGATACGCGTCATCAGCGGTTTGAATGCATTCAGCTGATGGTTGGCAAGCAGCGTGCTGTGGTCGTTCCAGGTCAAAGGTTCAACATTCAGGAACGCTTCGGCATCGGCTGCGAGCAACGGCAGTACCGGCTTGAGGAAGATGATCAGTTGGCGGAACAGGTTGATGCCCAAGGCGCAAACGGCCTGGACTTCGTCTTGCTTGCCTTCCTGCTTGGCCATGGCCCATGGCGCTTTTTCGGCGATCCAGGCATTGGCGCGGTCAGCCAGGGCCATGATTTCACGCATGGCACGCGCGAAGTCGCGGGCTTCATAAGCCTCGGCAATGCTGGGGGCTGCGGTGAGGAAAGCCTCAGTCAGCTCAGGCGCTGCGTTGCCTTCGACCAGTACGCCGGCGTTGCCTTTGTGGATGAAGCCTGCACACCGGCTGGCAATGTTGACCACTTTGCCGACCAGATCCGAGTTGACCTTTTGTACGAAGTCATCGAGGTTCAAGTCGAGGTCATCGACGCCACGGCCCAGTTTGGAGGCGTAGTAGTAGCGCAGGTATTCCGGCGACAGGTGATCGAGGTAGGTGCGCGCCTTGATGAATGTGCCACGGGACTTGGACATCTTCTGGCCATTGACGGTCAGGTAGCCGTGTACGTTGATCGCGGTAGGCTTGCGATAGCCAGAACCTTCCAGCATTGCGGGCCAGAACAGCGCATGGAAGTTGACGATGTCCTTGCCGATGAAGTGGTACAGCTCGGCGGTGGAGTCCTTGTTCCAATAAGCGTCGAAGTCCAGTTCCGGCCGACGTGCACAGAGGTTCTTGAAGCTGGCCATGTAGCCGATAGGTGCATCGAGCCACACGTAGAAATACTTGCCTGGTTCGCCCGGAATTTCGAAGCCGAAATACGGCGCATCGCGGGAGATGTCCCACTGTTGCAAGCCAGCATCCAGCCATTCGGCGATTTTGTTTGCAACGGCATCTTGCAGCGCGCCGCTCCGTGTCCAGCTTTTAAGCATGGCTTCGAAGTCTGGCAGCTTGAAGAAGAAGTGCTGGGAATCCTTGAGTACCGGCGTGGCACCGGAAATCGCCGACTTCGGATCTTTCAGGTCCGTTGGGGCGTAGGTTGCGCCGCACTTTTCACAGTTGTCGCCGTACTGATCCTCGGTGCCGCATTTAGGGCAGGTGCCCTTGATGAAACGGTCGGCCAGGAACATTTTCTTTTCCGGGTCGTAATACTGAGTGATCGAGCGGGTGGCGATATGACCGGCGTCGCGCAACTTAATGTAAATCGCACTCGACAGCTCACGGTTTTCTTCGGCGTGGGTCGAGTGGAAATTATCGAAGTCGACCAGGAAATCGGAAAAGTCGGCGCTGTGCTCAGCCTGGACGTTGGCGATCAGTTGCTCAGGTGTGATGCCTTCTTTCTCGGCACGCAACATGATGGCCGAGCCGTGGGCGTCGTCTGCGCAGACGTAAGTGCATTGATGACCGCGTTGCTTCTGGAAGCGCACCCACATATCGGTCTGGATGTACTCAAGCATATGGCCAAGGTGGATTGAACCATTGGCATAGGGCAGGGCGCTGGTGACGAGGATCTTGCGTGGCTCGGACATGGGGCTCGGCTACTTGATGAGACGGTGGTCGGCCACTATAAAGCGCCGGGCAATATATTTCACCCCGTGGGCGCCTATCTCATGCTTTCTGGTGTTTTTGATTGCTGCAAAAGCCTGCGCCGAGTGATTTATTACAGGTACGATAGCGGCCTGTTTCACTCAGCCTTTTTCGGGAGTTGCCCATGAGCGCAGTTAATCGCGCAGCGGTGGAGGCCGTCCTTCGCCAATACACCGACCCTTATTTGAACCAGGATCCGGTCAGTGCCGGGTGCGTACGTCACATTGAAGTCCTGGGCGAGCATGTCAGCGTTCAGCTTGAGCTGGGTTATGCCGCCGGTCTGTTCAAGAATGGCTGGGCGCAAATGCTGCAAATGGCTATCAGCAATCTGGATGGCGTGACCTCCGCCAAGGTTGAGGTCAACTGTGTCATTGCTGCGCACAAGGCGCAGGCGCAAATCCCGGGCCTGGCCAATGTGAAAAACATTGTGGCTGTTGCCTCCGGTAAAGGTGGGGTCGGAAAATCCACCACCGCAGCCAATCTGGCGTTGGCGCTGGCGCGTGAAGGCGCGCGGGTGGGTATTTTGGATGCGGACATCTATGGGCCGAGTCAAGGCGTGATGTTTGGTATCGCAGAAGGTACCCGGCCGAAAATTCGCGATCAGAAGTGGTTTGTGCCGATTGAGGCGCATGGCGTTGAAGTGATGTCTATGGCATTTCTGACTGACGACAACACGCCGATGGTCTGGCGGGGGCCGATGGTGTCGGGCGCGCTTTTGCAATTGGTTACCCAAACAGCCTGGAATGATCTGGATTATCTGGTCATCGATATGCCGCCGGGCACGGGTGATATTCAGCTCACTCTGGCGCAGAAGGTGCCGGTGGCAGGCTCGGTTATTGTGACAACCCCGCAGGACTTGGCTTTGCTGGATGCGCGCAAGGGTGTCGAAATGTTCCGCAAGGTCAACATTCCGGTGTTGGGCGTCGTCGAGAACATGGCTGTACACATTTGCTCAAATTGCGGTCACGCCGAGCATCTGTTTGGCGAGGGCGGTGGCGTGAAGTTGGCGGCCGAGTATGGGGTTGAAGTCTTGGCGTCCTTGCCACTGTCGATGGAAATCCGCGAGCAAGCTGATAACGGCAAGCCAACGGCGATCGCCGACCCTGAAAGCCCGGTTGCCTTGATGTATCAAGAGTTGGCCCGTCATGTGGGCGCACGGATTGTTCTGAGCGAAGCCGCTTCGCAGGCGATGCCGACGATTACGACCAGCGACGACTGATTCTTGGCAGGGGGCAGTAACCCTGCTTCCACTTCGCTTGCGTAGGCGCTGCCCAAGGCTGCGGTCTTATGATTTAAAGGTCAAAAGATCGTAGTCCTGGGCCGCTCCTACGCTGGATGCTCAAATCGCGCGCATAAAAAAACCCCGCTTTTGAGGGCGGGGTTTTTTACTGGATCAGTACAAGTTAGATAACTTGAACTTCCTCAGCTTGCATGCCTTTCTGACCGCGAGTAGCGATGAAAGAAACCTGTTGGCCTTCTTTCAGGCTTTTGAAGCCGTCGGATTGGATTGCTTTGAAGTGAACAAACAGGTCGTCACCG
>NZ_JBIWEO010000036.1:0-12477 GCF_044762555.1 Pseudomonas sp. NPDC096917
TTGGACAGGCCTTCATCAAGGGTGAATTCGATGACCTCGAAGTCGGCGCCACCGCTGGGTTCGAAGGTGTAGCGCAAGTCGCTTTGGCGGGGCATAAGACGTCTAGTCCTTGACGGTAATAAATGCGCTGGCAAGTTCAGCGGGGTGCTGTTCGACCAGTTTTTGATACAGGTCCGGCTCCCATTGCGCGGCCGGGGTGGTTTGCATCACCCGAGCCACACCGGCGCTCAGATCAGTGGCCAGCCAGCCCAACCCGCGGGCCGCCAACACATCGGCGGCAATGACGGTGGCGTAACAGCGTTGGCGTGGCGCACGGTAGGCCGCCTGCATTTCCTGCAAGCGCAACAACACTACTTCCACGCCTTCCTGATTCAACTGAGTCACCAATTCGTCGCGCAATCCGGCGTATTCCTGTACCGGACTGCTGCTTTGCTCCCCGTTGGTGCCGGTCAGCCAAGCCTGAGTGGGCGTATCAACAAAGGCCGTGCCGTCGCTGAAACACAACTCCATCAAGGCTGGAACCCTTCGCACAAAGCGTGCGCAGGCCTGACGAATGCCGTCAGCTACCTCATTCATTTCCAGCCGTGCAGCAACGCTTGCAGCTAGAAAGCTGCCACGCAGCCAGTACGGCGCGGCACTGACGCTTTTTTCAATGCGCAGCAACAACCCGGGGTCAATGGCATTGGAACCCAGCGCATCCTCATAGCCGGCAACGATGTCGCGTGGCACTGCCATCAACTCTGTTCGCCGGTCACGGGTCACCGAGGGGGCTGCATGCAGATGCGCCCATAGACCGAAACGTCGCAACTGATAACCGGTCGGGTCGTAAAGATCGTGCTGGTTCACAACCTCAGCCATATTCAACAGCGCACGGCGCTGCTCGCGCTCATTGCCCGCCGGCACCGTGTTGGAGCCGGACAAAAACGCCGGAGTGAGCGCAGCATCCGCCTGAGGTCGAGATCCGCGAACGGTATTGGTCGAAGCCGGCTCGACCGCCTGCAACGCGCATTTCGCTAACGCCTGATGCAGCGAATTCAGTTCGGATTGATCCAGTTGCGCCGCCTTGACTCGGCCATCAAGCTGGATCAAGGCCTGTTCAGCCACCGCCTGATGCGCCGGATTGAAACTCAATTGATCCAATCCAGGTAACGCTTCAATCAGGCGCTGCAATAGCGCTTTGACCTGCTTGCGTTTGGCCAAGTATCCGGTCGGTCCAGGCTTGGGGTGGGCGCTGTCCCAATACTGCTCAACCATCCCGGCCAACAGGCAGAGCGCATCAGCCCATTGCGACCATTGCCGGGTACGCAGCCAGACCGTCTGCAGATGGGCAACAATACGAAAGTGCTTGCACTGGGTGGACAGGTACTGGCGCGCTGCCTCGTCGATATAAGGCCAGTCGATACGGGCCTCGTGCAGGCCACCGAGCTTGACCATCTCCTGATCAATAGCCTGATAGGTTTCATCCTCTACATCAAAGTAGCCAGCAGGCTGTTGCGGATCAATCGGGCCCAGCAGCAAGGCTACGATCCCAGGCGGCACATCAATCACCAGCGACATAACTGGCGCTCCTGCTCAATCAACACGCCTAAGCCGTCGGCGTCGAACATCAAGCCATCCAGCGGTGGGTAATCACTTTCCAAACGTAAACGCTGACCGCCCCCCATGCCACGCAACAAGTCGATGGCGGGCAGCCCGCGCCCGGCATCAATGACCTGGCCGCTATCGAGTACCCGCCACTCTCGTGCGGCAGCCAGCGGCAGGTCATCCTTGAAGAGCCGCAAGCGAATGCGGTTCGGCACCACAGGTTCGGCCATCAGCAGTTGCAAGGTTGAAATTCCTGATTGGCAACTGATCACCAAGTAAGGTCGCAGACCGACCGCACCCAACGCGGGCGCCGAAATCAACAGCTGTGGTTGAAGGGAATGATCAGAGACAGGCCAGCGCGACAGCAAAAACCGGCTGTCTTCGGGAGGGCGCTGAGCCTCGTTCACCTGTACCCAGTCGGCCACCTTCGAGAGCTGTTTGGCCGCCCTACGCGTCGTGGCTGGCGGCACCCGCGCAGGCGTACCCGCTGCCTGATCGAAACAGGCCAGGCGCTCCAAAGCCGACACCACTGCAGTGCAGTCACGCACAGGCGCTGCCTGCGCCTGTACGGCCAACCCCACTACACTCCCCAACACCCACATCCCGGCGCTTTTAATCAAAACAGTCCCATCCATTTAGGTGACCATTACAGGCCCTGCACCGCATGCCATGAGGCAAATCACTCCACCATTAAAACGCCCTTGCAACGTGTGGGCGCAACAACTTAAGTGCAATCAATCGCACCTGTTTTTATATCTCCACAGGCTTAATACATTTACAAACACCCCCCTCAAAACAATCACCGAAATTTCCCACACTGGAGATTTATCCAATATTAATTTTGAGACACAGGAATAAACGTAAAGCGCACAACACCAACAAACACACAATAAGAAAAACTACAACATAGCAACAAAAAAGCTTCTCTTCCTGTAGGGATTTTCTTAAATTTCAACAACTACTCAATTAGTTCAATCTTCCGGCAACTCGCCAGTATTTATCGGTAAATATTCCTACAACAAACAAGCTGATGGACTACGTTACAGATCTCCTTTTTTATGAGTTAAATACCACAACTTCTGAAAAAGGATGTTTCCCATGTCAAAGAAAGTTGGCTCAGTTGCACCCAAAGAACGCATCAATATCAAATACGTTCCTGCTACCGGCGATCAACAGGCAGAAGTAGAACTACCGTTGAAGTTATTGATCACCGGTGACTTCAAAGGTCATGGCGAAGCAACTTCTCTGGAAGAGCGCCAAGCCGTTCGCATCGATAAAGACACATTCAATGAAGTACTTTCCAAAGCCAACATTAGCTTGGAAATGGCCGTGCCGTGCGTACTGAATAACGACCAGGAGAGCGACCTGCAGGTCAGCCTGCAGTTCAACACGATCAACGACTTCGGCCCTGACGCCGTAGCGCGCCAGGTTCCCGAGCTGAACAAACTACTGGAACTGCGCCAAGCCTTGGTAGCCCTCAAAGGGCCGATGGGCAATGTCCCGGCCTTTCGCAAGCAATTGCAGCACCTACTGAGCGATGAACAGACCCGAGCCCGTCTGATCAGCGAGTTGAACCTAGCGCTGGACGCCCCCTCGCCCTCGGCCTAAGGCCATTTGAGTTGAATTGTATCCCTGCCATCCGATTCGAACGGAGTAATGCCATGCATACGCAAAGCCCTCTCGCCCCTTCTGTGGACATCATGGACGCCCCCTTGGAAGGCACCCTGCTAGATCAAATCATGCAGCAGACCATGCTACAGCCCAGCCAAGAAGGCTATGCCGTCGCCCGGCAAGGTGTGGCCGCTTTTATCAGTGAAATCCTCAAGAGTGACAATACCGATCAACTGATCAACAAGCACCGGGTCGACCAGATGATTGCCGAGGTGGATCGCGCCTTGGGCAAACAGATGGACGTGATCCTGCACCAGCCCGCCTACCAGGAGCTGGAATCGGCATGGCGTGGCCTGAAGCTGTTGGTTGATCGCACCGATTTTCGCGAAAACATCAAACTAGAAGTGCTGCACGTCACCAAAGACGAGTTGCTGGAAGATTTTGACAACGCCGGCGACATTACCCGTAGCGGGCTGTACAAGCATGTCTACACCGCCGGTTTCGGCCAATTCGGGGGCGAGCCGATTGCCAGCATCGTCGGTAATTACACCTTCGGCCCGTCCTCGCCAGATATCAAACTGCTCAGCTACATGGCCTCGATCGGTGCCATGGCCCACGCCCCGTTCGTGACCGCAGCTGGCCCGGAGTTCTTCAATCTGGACGGGTTCCAGAACCTGCCCAACCTCAAAGAGGTCAAGGACATTTTCGACGGCCCGCGCCACACTAAATGGCGCAGCCTGCGTGACTCCGAGGACGCTCGGCATCTGGTACTGGGCCTGCCACGCTTTTTGTTGCGCCAGCCTTACGACCCGCTGGAAAACCCGACCAGCAGTTTCATGTACGACGAAACCATCGACGGCCAGCACGACCATTACCTGTGGGGCAACACCGCCTACCTGATTGCCAGCCGCATCACCGACAGCTTTGCCCAATACCGCTGGTGCGCGAACATCATCGGCCCGCAATCAGGTGGTGCTGTCGAAGACTTGCCAGTCCACCTGTACGAAGCATTCGGGCAGTTGCAGGCCAAGATTCCGACCGAAGTGCTGATCTCCGATCGCAAAGAGTTCGAACTGTCCGAAGAAGGCTTCATGCCGCTGACCATGCGCAAGGACAGCGACAACGCGGCGTTTTTCTCAGCCAACTCCGTACAGCGGCCGAAGAACTTTCCCAAAACCCGTGAAGGCCAAGAAGCCCAGACCAACTACAAGCTCGGCACTCAATTGCCGTATTTATTCATCGTCAACCGTTTGGCCCACTACATCAAAGTGCTGCAGCGCGAACAGATCGGTAGCTGGAAGGAGCGCCAGGATCTGGAGCGCGAGCTCAATATGTGGCTCAAGCAATACGTCGCCGACCAGGAAAACCCCTCCTCTGACGTGCGTAGCCGCCGCCCGTTGCGTGCCGCCAAGATCCAGGTCAATGACGTCGAGGGCAATCCAGGCTGGTATCAGGTCTCGTTGGCTGTACGTCCGCACTTCAAATACATGGGCGCCAACTTTGAAATATCGCTGGTCGGGCGGCTGGACATGCAGTGACGGAGCGCCTTGATGGCCAGTTTGTTCGAACGACTTGAGCCCGACGCACCGCCGCGTCGGCGCTTGACACGCGAGCAACTGGCGCACCAACAGGTTGCAGCAATCAAACAGCACTTGGAGCGCCTGCTCAATGCCCGACGGGGCTGCTCCCAAAGCAGCCCCGAACTGGGCTTGAACGATTTCAATGGCGGCGCGATTGGCAGTGCTGACTTGGTCATCCACATCAGCACCGATATCCGCCGCTCGGTAGAGGCCTTCGAGCCACGGATCAAGGTGCTCGGCGTGCGGTTCCAGCCTGACCCGGAACTGCCACTGGAGCTGACCTTTCGGCTCGACTGCCAAGTGCGACTCAACAACCAGGACGAGTTGGTACAGCTCACCGTGGGCATGCACGGCCAGAACCGTTACACCCGCGTGACCTGAGGACCCTATGAATTTACGCGATATGTTCAGCGACGAGATGCGCTATTTGCGTGAGCTGGGTCGCGAGTTCGCCCAAGACAACCCGCAACTGGCGCGTTTTCTCGGTGACGAGGCTGGCGACCCGGACGTAGAACGGCTGCTCGAAGGTTTCGCCTTCCTCACGGCCAAGTTGCGCCTGAAAATTGAAAGTGATTTTCCGGAACTGACCCATCCGCTGCTACAGATGCTGTGGCCCAACTACCTGCGCCCGCTACCCAGCATGACCATGGTGCGTTTCGATCCGGTCAAGCAGTCGGTGACCCAGCGCCAAGTCTTGCCCAAAGGCAGCCGTTTGTTCGCCAAGGAGGTGGACGGCATTCGTTGCGAATTTCGCACCTGCACAGACGTCACCCTCTTCCCATTGTCATTGGTTGAGGTCAGCGATGCGCACAGCCGTGAAAAATCGGTGATGCGCATTGACCTCCAAGTACAGACCCAGCACCCACTCAATGAAATGGCCTGTGACCACTTGGATTTTCATCTAAGTGGCGACAGCAGCACCGCCTTGACCCTGTACCTGTGGATAGCACGCTACCTCAAGTCGGTGCATGTCCAGATCGACGGTACGCGTTACAGCCTGTCCAGCAAAGACCTTGCCTTTCCTGGCTTCAGCCCAGAGGAAGCCTTGCTGCCCTACCCGCGCAACGTGTTTGATGGCTATCGCATCCTGCAGGAGTACTTTGTTTTCCCCCAACGGTTTCATTTTTTCAGCCTGACCCGACTGCTGCGGGTATGGCCAGCCATTCAGGCCCAAACCCTGCGCTTCGAGTTCGAGTTCTCCAGACCCATGCCGTCCACGGTTCGGCTGAAAACCAGTGACATCAGCCTGTACTGTGCACCGGCAGTCAACCTGTTCCAGCACGACGCCGAACCGCTCAACCTCAACGGGCGCACAGTGGATCAGCGGGTACAGCCCAGCGGCCAGCGCCCGGACGCCTACGAGGTGTTCAGCATCGACCGGGTCACCGGCCAGGCGGAAGGTCAGGCCGCGCGCGTCTACCCGCCATTCGAGTCGTTCCAGCACGAAATTGAACATGCCCAGCGGCGTACAGCGGTTTACTACCGGTCCCGTGTTGAAGACTCGTTGGGCCGCGAAGGCATCCTGCATCGCATAGCGTTTGTTCGCGGCGATGAAAGCGCGCACATCGACCGCCAGGAAACCATTTCGCTGGAATTGACCTGCAGCAACCGTGACCTGCCCCAGGCACTGGCCGTGGGCGACCTGAGCCTGACCACGGAGCACACCCCGACGCTGGCCACCTACACCAACCTCACTGCGCCCACCCGCAGCTACCCGCCTGTGCTGGATGCCAGCCTGCACTGGACACTGATTTCCAATTTGTCACTGAACTACCTGTCGCTGTTGTCGGCAGAGCCACTGAAGGCGGTCATTCGTGCCTACGACTTTGCCGCGCTGCATGACCTGCAACAGGCCCGTGCCACGCGCAAGCGTCTGGATGGCATCGGCGAAGCCACCACCCGGCCCATTGACCTGCTGATGAAAGGCTTGCCCATCCGCGGCCTGAGCACGCACTTGAAGCTGGATCAATCAGCCTTCCTCTGCGAGGGCGATCTTTACCTGTTCAGCACGGTGCTGTCCCATTTTTTCGCGCTCTACGCCAGCATCAATGCCTTCCACCAACTGGAAGTGACCAACATCACCAATAACGAGCACTACCAATGGCCCCTGCTGACCGGCAAACAACCCGTGATCTGACCGACACGCTGCTGGCCGACGCACGGAACTATTCGTTCTATCGTCTGCTGGAGCATTTGCATGCGCTGCATGGCGATGACCTTGAAGTGGCTGCGCCAAGCGCGGCCAAGCACCGTCGTGTGCGCTTGCAGACCCATCCTGGGCTTGGGTTTCCGGCCTCCGACGTGGCCATGGCCGAACGTCTGGATGAAGACCATTACCGTGTGCAGACCACGTTCTTCGGCTTGCATGGCAGCGACTCGCCGCTGCCCGGCTACTACCTTGACCTCGTCGCCTATGAAGATGCCCAAGGCCGTGGCATTCGCCCGGCGTTTCTGGACTTTTTCAACCATCGCCTGCTGACCTTGCTGCATGACAGCTGGCGTCGCTATCGCTACTACATCCGCTTCCAGTCCGAGGCCCGCGACGGCTATTCGCGCTATGTGTTTTCCCTGATCGGCCTTGACGACAGTGAACTGCGCGGAACCACGGCACTGCCATGGAGCCGCTTGCTGAGCTTTGCCGGGCTCATTGCCAGCCGCAGTCGCTCACCGACCATTGTCGCCGGAATCGTCGGCCACTGCTTTGACCTGCACGGCGTTCATATTCGTGAATTCGAAGCGCGCTACGTCACGCTTCAGCCCCACGAACAGTTGGCACTGGGACATCTGGACAAAGGCGTACTGGGCGACAGTTTTGTCGTCGGTGGTCGGGTCAAGACCCGCCGCAGCAAATTCACCCTGGTCATCCCGGATCTGGATGAAACGCGCTTTCGCCAGTTCCTGCCCAGCGGCCAACAGTTTCAAGCCTTGCGCACGCTGATGAATGTGCTGCTTCGGGACGTGATCGCCTACGACCTGGAACTGGGCCTGCGCCAGGAAGACGTACCGCCATTCAACCTCGGCCGCCAACACGGCACCCACTTGGGCTGGACCAGTTTTCTTGACAAACAAGACCAGCGCCAGACCGCCGTGGTGCGGATCAAGGGCCGATCATGACCCTGTCGGCTCCCCGCATGACCCTGGTGGTACGCAACCCCGAGCACCTGCTGCATGGCTGCACGGCCAGCCACCCGTTCGACCACGCGGGTGGCAGCATTGGCAGTGCTGCCTGTGACTGGCGGCTCAATGACCGCCAACACGCGATTCAGCCACTGCATTGCGAAATACGCCTGGTTGAGGGCCGTTTTTGCGTGATCGACCGTTGCGGACTCACCCGCCTCAATGGTCACGCCCTGGCCATGGGGCGCAACACGACAGTGCGGCTCAACGAGGGCGACAGCCTGCATGTGGGTGCCTACACCCTGAACGTGTACTTCCAGCACGATCAGGGCGCGACACACAACGTGGCTTACCAGCACCTCAGCCAGCACGCGATTACGGCCCTCTTTAATGAAAGCCGCTGCCCGTTAGAGACGCTGCTGGAGGGGCATCAACCCGCGCCGGAAGCGGACGTCCTCACTCAGGAGTACTCGCCGGAGTTCGAACGCCTGGGCACACCGTTTGGCTTGCATGAGCAACACGACCCCTTACGTGCACTGGACGCCACTTGCGCCGTGCGCGCGCCCACGGAACTGACCCTGGCGACGTTCGAGCACGCCCCCCACGTCACCCCCCTTTCTTGCCGCCTCACCGCTGGAGACAAGCCCATGACACAACAGCCTGTTTCGCCCGGCCCATCCCCGGCGCGGTACCCTGCTGTGATCGCCCGTGCCCTCACCCTGATCATTGCCTGCCTGTTGCTTGGCGGCTGCACGGTGCTGGGCAAACTCGGCCACGTCATCATGAACCCCTCCACGCCGGTGGGTGAGCCGAAGGAGCAGCCTACCCAGATCGCCCTGAGCCTGTACGCCACTGACACCGTCAACCCGAACGCCGGTAGCGTGCGCGATAACTCCACGAGCGAGCAAGAAGGCCATGTGCCGCAAAAGGCTGCCGGCTATACAGTAAATTTCAGCGCCAGCAGCCCGCTTGACCTGACTGAAAGGTTGGAGGCCCTGCTCGACCACCTTTACACCACGTCCCCTGCGTACTCAGCAGTCACACAGGCTGCCGATGCCCCGGCGATGTCCCCTCTCGAACGCTCCGTGCTCGGTGACTATACCGATACCCAGGTCAGCTTCACGGCGCCGGGCCACAGTGCATCCACGGCGCCCACACCCGAAGACATCGCCACGCCCATTGCCTTCAGGATCGTGCAGTTAAAAGACGACTCGCTGCTGCAGGACGCCAACCTGGAAGCGCTGACCAAGGACCTGCAACAGGCACTGGGCAGCACTTATATCGATGCAGATGACTACGTGCTTCTCCCCGGTCAATTCAAGTTCATCGACTACCAGGCGATCGACGAAAAAACCCGCTACCTGGCGGTGATTGCCCGCTACCACGAAGCCAGCGGCACACAGTGGAAACGGATTCTGCGCGTCGACCCCAAAGGGCGTCAGTACGCCTTGCTGGCGCACTTCGATACCACCGGCGTCGAGTTCAAGGACGAGACGCCATGACCCGCAGCGTCCATCCGTTCTGCCCGCCGACGACTGTCCTTTTCTTCCCTTTGCAGAGAGCCTGCCGATGAGTTCCAACCCCGTGATCTGGTACGAAGGTTTGTTCGTCAAACCCCAGCACTTTCAACAGCAGGCCCGTGCAGCCGAGGCGCAGTTGCAACAGCGCTTGAACTGCCTCAATGACACGCTGTATGGCTTCAGTGAGCTGGAGCTCAACCCCGAATACCTGAGCTTCGGCAAGATCGCCATCATCCGCGCCCGCGGCGTGATGCCCGATGGCAGTGTCTTTGATATTCCCAATGACCAGCCGCCCCCACCTCCGTTGGACATCCCCGACAGCTCGGCGGTCAACCAGATCGTTCACCTGTGCCTGCTGTTACGCAGCGATGGAGCCGTGGAAGTGCAATGGCCCGACAGCTACGCCAACAGCCGCTACAGCGCCCAACGCAGTGAGGTGCACGACACCCACAGCGAAGAAGGCGACCAAGTGGCTATGGAATTGGCCGTACCGAACCTGCAGATGATGCTGGAGCGCAATGATCGAAGTGCATTTACCGGAATTGCATTGGGCCGGATTCTGGACAAGCGCCCAGACGGCAGCCTGGTGATGGATGAAGATTTCTACCCCACCAGCGTGTCCGTGCACGCCGTGCCACCGCTCAAACGTTACTTAGGGGAAATTGCCGGGTTAATGCGCGAACGTGCCCGCGCCATTGCCGAGCGCATCGGCTCGGCCAGCCAGTCCGGGGTGGCTGACGTCACCGACTTCAACCTGTTGCAGACCCTCAATCGTCTTTACCCGCTGTTCCAGCACCTGGCCCGCCGCCAGCATGTGCATCCGGAGCAGCTCTACATCGCCTTCAGTCAGGCCTGCGGTGAACTGGTTACCTTTACTGACGACGGTCGCTTACCCCTGGAGTATCCGGCCTACCAGCATGACCAACTGCGCAAATCGCTCAAACCGCTGCAGGACACCCTGCGCCGGGCCCTGGGCACTGTGCTGCAACCGCGCGCCGTCTCGCTGCCAATCGAAACCCAGCAATATGGCGTGCTGACCGCCGCCGTGCATGACCGCATGCTGCTGGAGGACGCCGAGTTCATCCTCGCCGTGCGTGCGCAGATGCCGCTGGACATCCTGCGCCAACAATTCCTGCAACAGACCAAAGTCAGTTCACTGGAGCAACTCAGCAAGCTGGTCAGCCTGCAACTGCCCGGTATCCCGCTGATCCCGCTGCCGGTTGCACCTCGGCACCTGCCCTTCCATGCCGGGTTCAGCTACTTCGAACTCGACCGCCATCATCCTGCCTGGCAGAGCCTGACCGGCGCAGCCGGCTTCGGCTTCCACATCGCCGCTGACTTCCCTGAACTGGAACTGCAGTTCTGGGCCATCAGGAGCCAATGAGATGACAGATTCGATCACTCCACCCCACACCGAGCAGCCCGATCCGTCACTGAACAAGATGCTGCACAAAGTAACCGACGGCGACTCGACTGCATCAGCCGCTGCGCCCCAAACACCGCAGGAGCTGGAACAAGCGGACCCGCAATTCCAACTGCGCGGTCTGGCCTACAACCCCTTGGCCGACGCCGCCATGCCCTTGTTTGGGCTGGCCATCCGCCTGCGCTCACTGGATCTGTGCGACGACGTGCCCGCCTTGTACCGCAGCGTGCATAACCAGATCACCACCATCCTCGAAGAAGTACGTCAATCCGACTACGACGATGCAACCCGACTCGCCTACTCCTACAGCCTGTGCCTGCTGATGGACGAAACCGTGATGGCGACGCCTTGGGGCAAACATTCCACGTGGAGCGGCTGCTCCTTGCTCAGTGACATCCACAAGGAAACCTGGGGCGGCGAGAAATTTTTCACCGTGCTCTCGCGCCTGCAAATGGACGCGGCCAAGTACCAGCACCTTCTGGAGTTCATGTACCTGTGCCTGTGCATGGGCCTGAAAGGCAAATACGCCCTGCAGCCGAACGGAGATGCCGAGCGGCAAAAGATCATCACCAAGCTGCACCGCATCCTCCGCGACCTGCGCGGCCCTGCGCCCGAGCGATTGACCGACCCACTGAGCAACGTCGCCCCGCGCCACTATCGGGTCAACCAGCAGTGGCCGTGGTGGACGCCATGGGCCGCAGTCACAGCGGTACTGGTGGTCGCCTACACGGTGTATGCCGTGCGCCTGAACACCATCACCCAGGAGGTGCTGCGTGCTCTGGACGGGATTCTCACCCTTTAAACCCTCGGGCCCGACACGCAGGCCTGCGCTGAACCCTATCGCTCTCAGCCCCTAAAGGCTGAGCGCGAACTACGAATTGGCGCCCTTCGCGCCAGTACCCACCGTCAGGTCGACGGTGGCGACCTGACGGTCGTTTATTTAAGCGCTACAAGGAGTTTTCCATGTCTACACCCGCATACATCAAGATCGAAGGCAAAACCCAGGGGCTCATCACACAAGGCGCCTTCACCGCCGACTCGGTGGGCAATGTCTTTGTTGAAGGGCATGAGGACGAAATCCTCGTTCAGGCGATTAAACACTCGATTAAAACGCCGACAGACCCACAAAGCGGCCAACCCGCTGGGCCTCGCGTGCACTCGCCTTTCATCTTCACCTGTTCCATGAACAAAGCCATCCCACTACTCAACGTTGCACTGGCTACCGGCGAGACACTGACCAATGTGCTCGTGGAGTGGTATCGCACTTCAACCGACGGCAAACAGGAGAAGTTTTATCGCACCCTGCTTGAAGACGCCACCATCGTCTCCATCGATACCACCCTTCCCCATGCACAAGATCCAAGCAGTGCCAGCTACACCCAAATCGTTGAGGTCAGCATGACCTATCGCAAGATTATCTGGGAACACACCATCGCTGGCACCGAAGGCTCGGACGACTGGCGCAAGCCGGTTTAACCCAACGCAACCACGCCTGCTCGCTGATGGGCAGGGCTTTAACTGTTCGCTACCCTCCAGCCCGTCGAGATCACGGGTTGGGCGGTAGCGTGCCTCAAGGAGGGCGCCATGCCCCGCCAAAGCGACTTGCGCTACACCTTCGAACCCAGCGGTGGCGCCGACTTCG
>NZ_JBIWEO010000037.1:0-9701 GCF_044762555.1 Pseudomonas sp. NPDC096917
CGTGACCGCTGGCCTGGTAGGAGTGAGCTTGTTTTGTGGTTTTTGAAAGATCGTTAAAGATCAAAAGACCGCGAGACAGGCTCGCTCACAGTGGCCTCGTGCAGTACTTAAGTGAGCAGCGTGACAACTAAAGTACTGGACATACATCCTTCTGTGCCCCCGCGCTGGCTTGCAGCTCAAATTTCGGGCACAAAAAAACCACCGTCCAAAGTGTAATACTGCCACTTAATGTGAAACAGACCCTGTAGGAGTGAGCATGCTCGCGATCTTTTGATCTTTTAAAAAATCGTGAGCACTTTCGTTCGTACAGTGGGTCTTGCGCAGTTCTTAAGTGAACAGCATTGACCATTCAAGGTGGTTCTATCTGAGTAGCTTAGTCGCCGTAATAAATACAGCCGCTCGTGCACGTTTCATGAATTCGAATCGCGGACAGCTCTGGAAGCAGAGGTTTCAATTGCTGCCAAATCCATTTGGCCAATACTTCGCTGGTCGGGTTTTCCAAGCCTGGAATATCGTTCAAATAGTTGTGATCGAGCTGTTCATAAAGCGGTTTGAAAATTGCTTTGATTTCCGAGAAGTCGCGGATCCAGCCTGTTTCAGGAGCAATCTCGCCGCTCAAATGAATTGCAACCTTGAACGAATGCCCGTGTAAACGGCCGCACTTGTGGCCTTCCGGAACGTAAGGCAAACGATGCGCTGATTCAAAGGTAAACTCTTTAAAAATTTCCACGGTGTTTATAGCTCTGAAGAAGTGGCTATCGCCTTGGCGATGAATGCAGGACGGCAGTTTAGCAGCTAACGCGTTGCGAGCGAAAAAAGCGCGTTCAGTTATCCGCCTGCCGGTCCAAAGAATTCAGTTTCGATTAAGGCCGCGGAGATATAGTTCGTTTTTTCACGTGCCACTACGCATGGTACGAAGCAAGAGGTAAGTGATGACAGTGAGTGTTTACGTTCGCGGGGTTGTTGCACTTATATTCTTCGCATTCTGTTCTGTGGCCCTCTCGCGAGACTTGGGGCAGGACGAAGCGTTACGTTTGCGTGAGCAAGGCGTGATCCTGCCCTTGGAACAAGTGCTCCAAAAGGCTATTAAGCGCTACCCGGATGCAAAGCTGCTGGAAGTCGAGCTGGAGGAAGATGACGATATTTATGTGTATGAAGTTGAGTTACTGACGCCCAGCGGTGTCGTTCGGGAGCTCAAGCTCAATGCCGCAGATGGCCAATTGCTCAAAGATAAGGTTGATGATTAATGCGGCTGTTGCTTGTAGAAGATCACGTCCCCTTGGCAGACGAACTGATAGCTGGGTTAAAACGCTTGGGGTACGCGGTAGATTGGTTGGCCGACGGCCGCGATGCCGTTTATCAGGGTAAGAGCGAGCCGTATGACCTGATTGTTCTTGATTTGGGCCTGCCGGGAGTCCCTGGCATCGACGTGCTCAAACAATGGCGTGCAGAGGGGGTGAATACGCCAGTGTTGATTCTGACCGCCCGCAGTTCATGGTCTGAACGCATTGAGGGTCTCAAGGCCGGAGCTGACGACTACGTGACCAAACCGTTTCATCCTGAAGAATTGCAGTTGCGGGTTCAGGCGTTATTACGCCGCTCTCACGGACAGACAAATCAGCCCCTGCTCAAGTCAGCAGGACTGCATCTGGATGAGTCGCGCCAATGCGTTATCAATGATGGGGCAGAAGTACAGCTGACTGCCGCCGAGTTTCGACTCCTGAGGTACTTCATGCTTCATCCTCAGCAGATCCTCTCGAAAAGCCATCTGGCTGAGCATCTCTACAACGGTGAAACAGAACGCGACTCGAATGTGCTTGAGGTTCATGTGAACCACCTACGCCGCAAGTTAGGCCGCTCGGTAATAGAAACCCGTCGCGGTCAAGGCTACATGTTCGGGGCTGCTGGCCAGTGAAATCCATCCAGCGGCGCTTGAGCATTGGTCTGGTCAGTGTCCTGTTGGTGGCGGGTTTGGTGGTCAGCCAAGTGAGTTTCTGGTTATTTGAAAATGGCCTTCAACGTTATCTTGAATCCGGCCTGCAGAATGACAGCGAAAATTTGTTAGCCGCACTGATCCGCGGTTCTCAAGGTCTGCAACTGGATGAGCGGCGGCTCTCGCCCGCCTACCAGCGCCCTTTTTCTGGCCACTACTTCAGCATTGAATTTGGCGACACCCATTGGCGCTCGCGCTCGTTGTGGGACGCACAACTGCCTCGACCCAGCCAACCAGGACCGGACAGCACGCTGCAGCCTGGCCCGGAAGGGCAAATGCTGCTACTTCTACGCAGTGACTACCAGCGCTTTGGCCAGCCAGTTTCAATCACCGTGGCTCAGGACTACACACCGATACGTGAAAGTTTCAAGCAGGTGCAACGCATCGGTTTGGGCATTGGCATCTTGACGCTCATGATCATCTTGCTAATTCAGCGGCTCACGGTTCGTCGAGCACTCCGGCCGCTGGAGACAGCGCGCAAACAAATTGTTCAGTTGCAGTCAGGTCAGCGCTCACAGCTTGATGCACGGGTGCCTCTTGAGCTTGAACCCCTGGTGACGCAAATCAATGATCTGCTGGCCCATACCGAAGACACCCTAAAGCGCTCGCGCAATGCGCTGGGCAATTTGGGGCATGCACTAAAAACCCCTCTGGCCGTCTTATACAGTTCACTCAATGACAAACGACTGGAGGACTGCCCAGACCTACAGCAACGGCTGCGTGAGCAGTTGGAACACATACAGCAACGCATGAGTCGAGAGCTTAACCGTGCGCGTCTGGCAGGAGATGCATTGCCGGGCGCTCAGTTTGACGCGGATGCAGAGCTGTCCGTTTTGCTGTCCACCCTCGGCATGATTCATGGCGATCACCTCGAGCTCAAGCTAAATGCTTCACCGGGGCTGCACATGCCCTGGGACCGTGAGGACATGCTCGAATTGCTTGGCAACCTATTGGATAACGCCTGCAAATGGGCTGACGCTCAGGTAGAGCTGACGATTCGTCAAGCCTCGAACGGTTTTATCATTGAGGTTCAGGACGATGGTCCTGGTATTCCTGAAGCCGAACATGATCAGGTTTTCAGTCGAGGTACCCGTCTAGACGAACAAACCAGCGGTCATGGCTTGGGTTTGGGCATCGTGCGCGACATTGTAGAGGCCTGGGGAGGGGAGATGCAGCTTGAAACCGGAACCCTGGGCGGGCTTCAGGTGGTCATCAAACTGCAAGGGCGCAAGCATTAAAGACGACGGCTACCCGATAGTCGCCGTCGCTTGTTTTCTAGCACCTCAGACGCGGAACTGATCCATCAGTTTCTGTTGTTGGTTAGCCAGCGAATTAAGCGACTGGCTAACGCGTGCAGACTCATTGGCTTGCCCAGACAATGATTCCGTAACATCGCGAATAGTGGCTACGTTGTGGTTAATCTCTTCGGCCACAGCACTTTGCTCTTCCGCTGCGCTGGCAATCTGCAAGTTCATGTCGGTAATCACCGTTACCGCCTCACCGATTTGTTGCAAGGCCGTCACCGCGTGTCCTACTTGCTCCACGCTGCCTTGAGCTTGGCGATGACTGTTGCCCATCGATGTCACGACCTCTTGAGTACCGACTTGCAGCTGTTCAATCACCTGACGCGTTTCCTCGACCGACTCCTGAGTCCGTCGCGCCAGATTACGCACTTCATCTGCCACCACGGCGAACCCGCGACCCGCATCTCCCGCCCGTGCTGCCTCAATCGCCGCATTCAAGGCGAGTAAGTTAGTTTGTTCGGCAATCGCGCGAATCACCTCCAGTACAGTGCCGATTTTCTCGCTGTTGGCCGCCAGCCCTTCAACTTGTCTCATGGCCACACTCATGTCGGCAGCCAAGTGATCAATGCTGGAGGTGGTGCGATCAATAATGGTCAAGCCCTGACGCGTTGCCTGATCAGCATCCCGCGCTGCTTGTGCGGCCTGTGCTGCGCTGCGTGCGACGTCTTGAGCGGTTGCGCTCATCTCATGAGACGCCGTGGCGGCCTGATCGACCTGACGGTATTGCTGCTCCATGCCGGCGCTGGTTTGGGTGGCAATAGACGCTGACTGATCGGCGGTGCTGCGAGCATCCTGTACCGAGCGTTTAACCTCGGCAATGATTGGTTGCAGCTTGTCCAGGAAACGGTTGAACCAGCCGGCCAGTTGGCCCAGTTCGTCTTTTTTGTCGTAGGCCAGCCGACGCGTCAGATCCCCTTCACCGCTGGCAATGTCTTCAAGCATGTGCGCGACGCTCAGGATAGGCCGGGTAACGCTACGGGCCATCAGCCACACCAGCAACAGACCCATGACCGCCGCCAGTGAGCCCAGGCCAAGTTCAATCAGGGTGCCGTCAGTATTGCGCTCTTTCAGCTCAGCTTGCAGCGCTTGGGCAGGTCCTACTAATACCTGCTCAGGTACGTCGAGCAATACGCCCCAGGCTTTGCTGCCTGGAATCGGAAAAAACGGTGTCAGCACTTTCAGGCGCTGAGAGCTGCGGATGCTATGTGTTCGGTCCCCGCCAGCCATCATCCCCATCAATTGAGCGCCATCGTCCGGGTCTATCTGGCCCAGACGCTGGCTGAGCTTGCTGGCATCAGCACTGAAACCGGCCAGCACCCCGGCCGAGCTGATAATGCTCACATGGGTTTGCCCGTCGTACAGCTTCTTGCTTGCTTCCAGACTCATGGCCTGCAAACTGTTGAGATTAATATCAACCGAAAGCGAGGCAATCACCTTGCCGTTGACCATCAATGGGAAAACGATGCTGGTCATCAGCACTTTTTGCCCGTCAATTTCATAGAAGTAAGGTTCGATGATGCACGGCTTGAGTGTCGTGCGCGGGCAGGTAAACCATGAGTTATTGGCTTGGCCGCTAGGTCCGATACTGGTGTCAGTCATGTCGGATTCAGGCAATGCCATTGACGTCAATTTGCCCGGTGTCGGTTGCGACCAATAGAGGGCGAAACGGCCCTTTTCATTGCTTCCAAGCACGTGTTGTTGGTCAAACAACTGATCTTTGCCATCCAGTGCATTGGCCTCAAAAACCAGCGATAAACCCAATAAGTCAGAGTTGGCCTGCAGTGCCGACTTGACTTGGCGAGTCAGGTCTTCGCGAAGATCGAATGCATCCAAAAAGCGTTTTTCAGATTGCTCACGCAAAAACAGGACTTGGCGGGCAAACCCGTTGCCGTATTGGTAGGCGTCCATAAACTGACGGCTAATGGCCTGGGCCTGTGCTTCCCCCTGCGCTTCAATACGCGCTTGAGCGGACTCATCAAGCATCTTCGCGCTTGAGGCCTCTACAAGGCTGGAGGTGTACTCCATGCGGTAGAGAGAAAGCCCCACCAGCAGGGCGACAACGCCCACGAGGCAGAGCCCGGCGAGGAGGGTGATTTTCCATTGAATGGAAAGCTGTCTGAGCGACATGGAAACATCCTAAAGAGAGGCTTACCCCGTTAACGGCAGACCCACATATTTCTTTATGAACAGAACCAAAGAATCGCATTAAAAAAACATGCGTAAGCCCTGTAAACACTAAGGTTAAAACGGTTTATCTCATGGATTTCGATAGCGGCAGGCTTGCGCTTTGACAAGGCGGCGATGCTGCTGCAAAGTGTGCGCCCTCAAATAAGTCCTTCCTTCCAAATCCGGCGACTGGAATAGCAGTCTATTGCCCGGAATTTCCCGCTTTACGGTGTTTTTATCGTCATGCGAACTATGAGGTTGTAATGATGAATGCAGTAATTGCCGCGGTCGGCATCATGTTGGTGCTCAGTCTGTCCCGTGTGCATGTCGTGATCGCCTTGATTGTGGGGGCCGTCGTTGGCGGTCTCGTCGGGGGGCTGAGCATCGAAGCCACGCTTGATGCGTTCAACAGCGGCTTGGGCGGCGGGGCAACCGTTGCGTTGTCCTACGCCATGCTCGGCGCCTTCGCGGTCGCGATAGCCAAGTCCGGGCTGGCTCATGCATTGGCTGATAAAGCCTTGGTCATGGTCAATAAACAGCAGGGGATCGGTGGCAACCAAATCAAATGGCTATTGATAGGCTTGTTGCTGGTGGTAGCCATTTGCTCACAAAACATCCTGCCCATTCACATCGCGTTTATTCCCTTACTGGTTCCGCCCCTGCTGTATGTACTGACCAAACTGAAGATTGACCGCCGTTTGATCGCCTGCGTCATGACCTTTGGCTTGATCACGCCCTACATGTTCCTGCCTGTAGGGTTTGGCAATATTTTCCTCAATCAAATCTTGCTCGCCAACGTCAGTAAAAGTGGCGTCGACATCAGCCATGTCAATGTCACCCATGCCATGGCAATTCCTGCGTTAGGCATGCTGTTTGGCCTGTTGGTCGCGGTGTTTATCAGCTATCGCAAAAAGCGCGACTATGATTTGGCCAAAATCGAGCAAGTCGAACAAACAAGCGTTAGCTACAACCCGATAACCCTGCTGGTGGCCGGGGTAGCCATCGCCGCAGCGTTCATTATTCAGCTATGGCTGGGTTCGATGATTATCGGTGCACTGGCCGGTTTTCTGATTTTCTCGGTGTCGGGCATTGTGCGTTGGCGCGAGACAGATGACCTGTTCACCGAAGGCATGAAAATGATGGCCATGATTGGTTTCATCATGATTGCCGCCTCAGGTTTTGCTGAAGTCATGAAAGCCACTGGCGAGGTGAAATCACTGGTTGAAGCCTCTGCGGGGTGGATCAATCACAGCAAAGGCTTAGGTGCATTACTGATGCTCTTGGTTGGCTTGCTGGTCACCATGGGTATTGGCTCTTCGTTTTCGACCGTACCGATCCTGGCGGCGATTTTCGTCCCGCTGTGCGTGCAGTTGGGCTTCAGCCCAATGGCCATCGTTTGTATCGTTGGAACGGCGGGGGCCTTGGGCGATGCGGGGTCTCCTGCGTCAGACTCAACCTTGGGCCCGACTTCCGGTTTGAACATTGACGGCCAGCACCATCATATTTGGGACACCGTGGTCCCGACGTTCCTGCATTACAACCTGCCGCTGCTGGCTTTTGGTTGGCTCGCCGCCATGGTCTTGTAAGCCGCGCACAGGCTCTCAGGGAAGTTCGATCCGACCGTCTTCTCCGGGGACGGTCGGCCAATCACCTGCCGCCCAGCGTGTTCTGGCCCGTTCAATCAGCGCGGGGTCGCTGGCAACAAAGTTCCAGTTCATGCGCCGTGGTCCATCCAGCGGCGCGCCACCGATCAGCACTGCGTGGCAGTCACTTTCAGCACACAACGTCAGCTCTTCCCCGGCAGGCAGCAGTACTAGAGTACGGGGTTCAAGGGGCTGGCTTTCCAGCAGCGCATCGCCTTGCAACACATACAGCGCCCGCTCCTGATGTTCGGCCGGAATAAGCAGTGTCGTGGCGGTTTGCATCTTCACTTCGGCGTACAACGTAGGCGATAACACCGGCACGGGTGATGTCAGACAAAAGCCTGAACCTGCTATTAACCGTATCCTTACACCCAGGTTATCGCTCACGGGCAAGCTCTCGGCAGTGTGGTGGCTATACAGTCCTTTACCTTGCTCATGTTCTTTGGGCGACGCCAGCCACACCTGTAGCCCATTTAAGGTCGAGCCCTGTGTCAGTAGCGAGGAGGGGGTACGTTCAATGTGGGCAATCGCCGCGCCGGCTGTCATCCAGCTGACTTCACCCGGCCCAACCTGCTGGTCCGAGCCCAAGCTGTCTTTGTGTTGCAGTTGGCCTTCAAACAGATAGGTCAGTGTGGACAGGCCAATGTGCGGATGCTGTCGGATATTCATCCCGTTACCGGGTGGATAATGCGTCGCCAGCATGTGATCGAAAAACACAAAGGGCCCGACACTGCGGCATCTGGCCGAAGGCAGCGGGCGCAAGATAGGCTGGCCCTCAACATCCTCGGCGCGTGGCTTAATCACGGTGAATGTAGGCATGGGCCAGCCCTGGAATAGAACAAGCGTTGAGCATAGCCCAACGCTCCGAGTCCGGCCTTACTGGCTGAACGCGCCTTCAGATAAGTGGGTTTCGATGGTGACATCGGCCGTGGTCATCAACTTATGCACGGGGCATTTGTCCGCCACGTTATGCAGTTCATGGCGTTGTGCGTCCGTTAACACGCCCTTGAGGGTCAGTTTGACGTGCAGTGCATATTTGCCATTTTGCTCTTCGCTGGCATCGTGCTTGACTTCAACCGTGACGCCCGTGAGCGGGATGTCTTTCTTTTGCGCATACAGCTTGAGGGTCAATGCCTTGCACGCGCCCAGGGCAGCATCGAAATAATCATGCGGGCTTGGGGCGCAGCCTTCGCCACCCAATGTTTTGGGGAGATCCGTGAACACTTCGTGATCGTCGATTTTAATGCTGTGACGAAAACCTTCGTGGGACGCGGTATTAACGGTAACAGTCATGGCAAACCTCGGAGTGGAGTGATAAAGGTCTTGATCTTTATAGAGCACCCTGCGAGCGGTACGTTCCATGAGGCAAAAAAAAGCCCCGACCGGGGCTTTTTTATTGAGCGTGCGGAGGGCTTACTTGCCTTCCCAGCGCTTCAGCACCAGAGTGGCGTTAGTGCCACCGAAGCCGAAGCTGTTGCTCATAACGGTGTTGATAGTGGCATCTTCACGCGTCTTGGTCAGGATTGGCATGTCAGCGACAGCCGGATCCAGCTCTTCAATGTTGGCGGAGCCGGCAATGAAGTTGCCTTCCATCATCAGCATGCAGTAGATCGCTTCGTGAACGCCGGCAGCGCCCAAGGAGTGGCCCGACAGGCTTTTGGTCGAGCTGATAGGTGGCGCTTTGTCTGCGAAGACTTCACGAATGCCTTTCATCTCGGCTACGTCGCCGACCGGAGTCGATGTGCCGTGTGTGTTGATGTAGTCGATGGGGGTATCAACGGTCGACATTGCCATTTGCATGCAGCGGATAGCGCCTTCGCCGCTCGGTGCAACCATGTCGTAGCCGTCAGACGTTGCGCCGTAGCCAACGATTTCAGCGTAGATCTTGGCACCCCGGGCCAGAGCATGTTCCAGCTCCTCAACCACCACCATGCCACCACCACCGGCAATGACAAAACCGTCACGCTTGGCGTCATAGGCGCGGGAAGCTTTTTCCGGGGTTTCGTTGTACTGGCTCGACAGTGCGCCCATGGCATCGAACAGGAACGATTGGCTCCAATGCTCTTCTTCACCGCCGCCAGCGAAAACGATGTCCTGCTTGCCCATCTGAATCTGTTCCATGGCGTTACCGATGCAGTGAGCACTGGTGGCGCAGGCAGAAGCGATGGAGTAGTTCAGGCCCTTGATTTTGAACGGGGTCGCCAGACAAGCCGAAACAGTGCTGCTCATGGTCCGCGTTACACGGTATGGGCCGACGCGCTTGACGCCTTTTTCGCGCAGGATGTCGAGCGCTTCCATCTGATTCAAGGTCGACGCGCCGCCGGAACCGGCGATCAGGCCAGTACGCGTATTGGAGACTTGCTCCTCGGTCAGGCCCGAATCAGTGATGGCGTCTTTCATGGCCAGGTAAGCGTAAGCAGCTGCGTGGCCAACGAAACGATAAATCTTGCGATCGATCAGCTCTTCGAGGTTCAGGTCAATGGAGCCGGAAACCTGGCTACGCAGACCCATTTCGGCATATTCCGGGTTGAATCGGATACCAGGGCGACTTGCACGCAGGTTAGCGGAGACGGTCTCTTTGTCATTGCCCAGGCA
>NZ_JBIWEO010000038.1:0-7291 GCF_044762555.1 Pseudomonas sp. NPDC096917
AGCTGCACGGTGGTTTTCATCAATGGGCAGGTGCCCATGCTGTTTCGTGCATCGTCCCGAGAAAGGTTGACGTTGTTGGGGTTTTTGGGTCTGAAAGGCTTTGACATCTCGCAAGCTCCGCGAGCGTAGCGCTCGCCCTGATAGGGCCTTTGAGATATCAATACCCGTGCCACTTACTGATCAATCCATATAAATCAATAAGTTATATAAAATCGCAAGCAAAAATCACACCTTAACCAAGTAAAAGCAGGCAAAAGTGCGCAAGAAGTTGCGCAGTACTGCGCAACTTCTTGCGCACCCCTCTACAGCCCTTTAAATACGTGCCCTTGAGCCATAAAAAAGCCCATAAATACACAATTAACTGCGCAACTTCTTGCGCACTCTGCGATTGGGCATCTTTCACAAAACAGGCATCACACGCACAAAAAAAACCGGCACCCAATAGGAGTGCCGGTTTTAAAAGACGCCCACAACGCGGGCCGAAACCTCACGCTGCGACCACAGAACTAGCGCAATGTCGGCCCCTGAAAGCCCATCCACATGGCCAATTGCTCAGCCACGCTGGCGCCCAGCTTTTTCGAGAAGCGGTCAAAAGCCGATTCTTGCACCGTGAAGTCGACCAGTTCTTTTTCGCCGATCACATCACGAGCAACCGAACTGGCGTTGCCCAGACCATCGATCAAGCCCAGCGGCAGTGCTTGCTGACCGGTCCAGACCAACCCCGAAAACAATTCTGGGTGATCCTTGTCTTTCAGACGATCGCCGCGACCTTGCTTGACGCTGGCAATGAACTGTTCGTGCGTAGTGTTGAGCACGCCCTGCCAGAACTTGGTTTCATCCGGCTTTTCAGGCTCAAACGGATCAAGAAAAGCCTTGTGCTCACCCGACGTGTAGGCACGACGCTGAATACCCAGCTTCTCCATCGCCCCGACAAAGCCAAAGCCGGCTGCCGTGACACCAATCGACCCCACCAGACTCGCCTTGTCCGCGTAAATCTGATCGGCCGCACTGGCAATGTAGTAAGCACCGGAAGCCCCCAGATCGGAGATCACGGCGTACACCTTGATATCAGGGTGCAAGCCACGCAAACGACGAATCTCATCGTAGACATAGCCCGACTGCACAGGACTGCCGCCCGGACTGTTGATGCGCAGCACTACACCCTTGACCTTAGGGTCTTCAAACGCAGCCTGCAGACTGGTGATCAGGTTGTCGGCACTGGCCGCTTCTTTATCAGCAATCACGCCTCGCACCTCAATCAGCGCGGTATAGCCCGCACCCTTGGTTGCATTGCGCTCCATATCCAGAAACGGCGTAAACACCAGCAGCACCGCCATCAGATACAAGAACGTCAGCGACTTGAAAAAAATACCCCAGCGACGCGCACGACGCTGCTCCTGCACACTCGCCAACAAGGTTTTTTCCAATAACTTCCAGCTCTTGTCATCACCTGCTGCCGACTCATCTTGCGCAGGCGCCTTCCATTGATCAACCATGCTCTACCCCAGCAAAAACTTTAATTAACCTGCCGACTCAGCCAGGCACGCAATTCGGGAAAACTATCAATAGCCAATCGCGGTTCAAACGTGAGCAAGCGCTCTATTGATTGAGCACCATAGCTGACGGCTACAGAGTCAATGCCTGCATTGCGCGCCATCAGCAAATCAAAGGAAGCGTCCCCCACCATCAAGGCCTGCCGGGAAGACACGCCGCAATGCGCCAGAATTTGATTCAGCATCAAGGGATCAGGCTTGCTGGCGGTTTCGTCCGCCGCCCGCGTGACATCAAAGAATCGCTCCCAACCATGGGACTTGAGCACACGATCAAGTCCGCGGCGCGCCTTGCCCGTCGCAACCGCCAGGCGATAGCCATCGGCACGCAAAGCCTCAAGCGAGTCCGCCACACCAGGAAACAGCGGCGAAGGCTCGGCATCCATTGCGATATAGACGTCGGCATAGTGCTGACGAAAGGCAACCACCTCAGCCTCGGCCATATCGGGATAAAGCGTCAGGATGGCCTCAGGCAAACCCAGGCCAATAATCCCCTTGACCGACTGCTCATCGCGCTCAGGGCGTCCCGAGCGCTGCGCTGCAACTTGCATCGCGCTAACAATCCGACCAACGGAATCGGCCAGCGTGCCATCCCAGTCAAAAATAAGCAGTTTGTACTCACTCAGCACTCAGGCGCTCCACCGTTTTGGCCCACATCTCGTCAACCGGCGCCTGTAGCTTCAGCTCGCCACCATCCGGCAACGGCACCGTCAGCATATAGGCATGCAAGAACAGGCGTTTACCGCCCAGATCACGAATTTCTTTGGAGAAACCTTCATCGCCGTACTTGGTATCACCGGCAATGCAATGACCCGCATGCAGCGTGTGAACCCGAATCTGGTGAGTTCGACCAGTAATCGGCTTGGCTTCGATCAGGGTGGCAAAATCACCGAAGCGACGCAGCACCTTGAACACCGTTACCGACTCCTTGCCCTCTTCATTGACCTCAACCATCCGCTCGCCTGAACGCAGATTGCTCTTCATCAGCGGCGCACGCACTTGCTTGATCGAAGTCGCCCAGTTGCCGCGCACCAACGCCATGTAGCGCTTGTCGACACCATCACCCCGCAGCGCTTCATGCAGATGACGCAGCATGCTGCGCTTTTTGGCAATCATCAGCAGGCCGGAGGTGTCGCGATCCAGGCGGTGCACCAACTCCAGCTCCTTGGCGTCGGGACGCATCTGACGGAAGGCCTCGATCACGCCAAACGTCAGGCCGCTGCCGCCGTGCACGGCAATCCCGGCAGGCTTGTTGAGCACAATCAGTGCCTTGTCTTCGTAAACAATCGCGGCTTCGAGTCGTTGCAGCAAACCTTGCGCCACGGGCACCGGTTCATCACGCTCAGGCACGCGAACCGGCGGCACGCGCACAATATCGCCGGCCTGCAGCTTGTACTCGGGCTTGATCCGCCCCTTGTTCACGCGCACTTCGCCTTTACGCAAAATGCGGTAAATCAAGGTCTTGGGAACACCCTTGAGCCGGGCAAGAAGGAAGTTGTCGATGCGTTGGCCGGCATATTCCGGCGTGACCTCAAGCAGCTGAACGCTGGGGGTCGGGGGGGTAGTCGTCGTCATGGCGCGGATGATAACAATTTTTTATGGAATTGAAGCACTTAATCATTGCTGCTATAGTCGCGAACGCCGCCAAAAGCGGCCTGGACAGCGGATTAACGGTGAACAACCGGCCCTGACCAACGCTCTTCACGAGGACGCGAGGCCGTCCTACGGGGCTTTTGCTGCATACGAAACACAGGGAGTTGTAACAAGCGCAGGTGACATGAGGCCTGAAGCGAGCCTGGAAAGCAGAGTGAAAACTCGCCTTTTACGCCGATATTCACGGCCAGTTCACAAAGTGCAGTCAGCTCCAGGTATTTCGAGCGAATGTTTCGGAAACATCGCCTTTATTAGCCATGATGCGTGAACTCCCCTTTTGGAGAACACGGTAAATGCCAACCCGCTGCGGATTCTGCGCGCGGCAGCACCCGAATTATCAGGGATACGTGTAGGGTGGAGATGCACAACCGTCGGACTGTGTAGCAATAGGCTTTATCAAGACGCTTCATCTCGTCCACAGCCGCTGGTTGATTCCTCCTCCTGACTGAGTGCTTATTAAGTCACCACAGCAAGCAGGAAGCGTAAGTCGCGACTTCGCCCCCATTGGTCGAACCTCGCTGGACACTGGAGTGGCCAACTACTCCTGACGCACCTGACACCGACCATGAGAAGTCGTGTGTGCCGAACGCCGTTTCCGGTAGCCCGGAAACCGACGGTACAACATGAAAAGAATGCTGATTAACGCAACTCAACCTGAAGAGTTGCGTGTTGCACTGGTAGATGGCCAACGCCTCTACGACCTGGACATTGAGTCGGGTGCACGCGAGCAGAAGAAAGCCAACATCTACAAAGGCCGTATTACTCGCATTGAACCAAGCCTTGAGGCTGCCTTTGTCGATTTCGGCTCTGAGCGCCACGGGTTCCTGCCCCTCAAGGAAATCTCCCGCGAATACTTCAAGAAAGCGCCTGAAGGTCGCGTAAACATCAAGGACGTCCTGAGCGAAGGCCAGGAAGTTATCGTGCAAGTCGAGAAAGAAGAACGTGGCAACAAGGGCGCAGCCCTGACCACTTTCATCAGCCTCGCTGGCCGTTATCTGGTCCTGATGCCAAACAACCCGCGTGCAGGCGGTATCTCCCGTCGCATCGAAGGTGAAGAACGCAACGAACTGCGCGAAGCCCTGAACGGCCTGATCGCCCCTGCTGACATGGGCTTGATCGTACGCACTGCCGGCCTGGGTCGCAGCAGCGAAGAAATGCAGTGGGACCTCGACTACCTGCTGCAACTGTGGACCGCCATCAAAGAAGCCTCGCTGGATCGCTCCGCGCCATTCCTGATCTATCAGGAAAGCAATGTGATCATCCGTGCTATCCGCGATTACCTGCGCCAGGACATCGGCGAAGTACTGATCGACAGCGTAGAAGCCCAGGACGAAGCCCTGACCTTCATTCGCCAGGTGATGCCGCAGTACGCCAGCAAAATCAAACTCTACGAAGACAGCGTTCCGCTGTTCAATCGTTTCCAGATCGAAAGCCAGATAGAGACCGCATTCCAGCGCGTCGTTGAACTGCCTTCCGGCGGCTCCATCGTTATCGACCCGACCGAAGCCCTGGTGTCCATCGACATCAACTCGGCGCGCGCCACCAAAGGCAGCGATATCGAAGAAACAGCCCTGCAAACCAACCTTGAAGCCGCTGAAGAGATCGCTCGTCAGTTGCGTCTGCGCGACATCGGCGGCCTGATCGTCATCGACTTCATCGACATGACGCCTGCCAAGAACCAGCGCGCCGTGGAAGAAAAAGTCCGCGAATGCCTGGAAGCCGACCGTGCCCGCGTACAAGTTGGCCGCATCTCGCGCTTTGGCCTGCTGGAAATGTCCCGTCAGCGCCTACGCCCATCACTGGGAGAGAGCAGCGGCATCGTCTGCCCTCGCTGCAACGGCACCGGCATCATCCGTGATGTTGAATCGCTGTCGCTGGCCATCCTGCGCCTGATCGAAGAAGAAGCCCTGAAAGACCGTACTGCCGAAGTACGCGCCCAGGTGCCAATCCCGGTTGCCGCGTTCCTGCTCAACGAAAAACGCAACTCGATCACCAAGATCGAACTGCGCACCCGCGCGCGCATTGTGATTCTGCCGAACGATCATCTCGAAACGCCGCACTTCGAAGTTCAGCGTCTGCGTGATGACAGCCCGGAAGCTCACACCAACCAGTCCAGCTACGAAATCGCTGCCGCGGCTGCCGAAGTAGAAGAAGTCCAGCCAGCCGCTGCGACCCGCACTCTGGTTCGCCAGGAGGCCGCCGTTAAAACGGCGCCGGCCCGCGCCTCAGCTCCGGTACCGACCGAAGTTGCCACTCCAGTTGCCGCTGCGGCCCCGACTGTTTCTGAACCTAGCCTGTTCAAAGGCCTGGTGAAGTCGCTGGTCAGCCTGTTCGCCAGCAAGGAGGAGCCTGTCGCCCCGGCCCCGGTTGAAAAACCAGTGACTACCGAGCGTCCGGCCCGCAACGAAGAGCGTCGCAACGGCCGTCAGCAAAGCCGTAATCGCAACGGTCGCCGTGACGAAGAGCGCAAGCCTCGTGAGGAACGTGCACCTCGTGAAGAGCGTGCACCTCGTGAAGAACGCGCGCCACGCGAAGTCCGCGAGCCGCGCGAAGAAGCACCGGCAGTTACAGCCGTCCGCGAAGAGCGCGCACCTCGCCCACCGCGCGAAGAGCGTACCCCTCGCGCTCCGCGTGAAGACCGCAAGCCGCGCGGCGAAGGTCGTGAAGAGCGCGTACGCGAATTGCGCGAACCTCTGGATGCAGCCCCTGCCGTTGCCGCTGCTGCTGCTGGCGCTGTGACCGAAGAAGAACGTCCAGTTCGTGCGCCTCGTGAAGAGCGTCAGCCTCGCGCTCCACGTGAAGAACGTGCACCACGCGAAACCCAGGCTGCCGGCGCTGAAGACGAAGAAGCACTGTCAAGCGAAGAGCAATCGCAGGACGAGACACAGGACAACGCCGAGGGCGATCGTCCACGTCGCCGCTCCCGTGGTCAGCGTCGCCGCAGCAACCGTCGTGAACGTCAACGCGATGCCAACGGCAACGTGATTGAGGGTTCGGAAGAGAACAGCGAAGAAGCCAACGCCGAAAACGCTGCCGCCCCACAACCGACTGCCGAGCACGCTGTTGCCAGCCAGATCATCAGCGCACCTGCTGAAGCCCAGGCCCATCAACAAGCCGAGCGCGCCACTCAGGCCGCTCAGGAATCGACAACGGTCGAAACCGAAACTGCCGCCGTTACGAAAGCGCAGACAACCGAAGTGACTATTGCCGCAACACCTGCAGCCGAAACCCCAGTGGTTGAAGCGCCAGCTGTTGAAACGCCTGTCATTGAAACACCGGTTGTCGAAGCACCTGTGGCACACACCCCGGCTGTCGAGTTGCCAGCGGTCGAAGCCCCAGTTGTTGAAGCCCTGACCCCGGTTGAAGCATTCAAGGCGCCAGACGTGGAGACTTCACCGACTCCAGCAGCCGAGCCTGAAGTCAAGGTCACCGCCGAGGCCGCCCCTGCAATCGAAACCCCGGCCGTTGCCGCACCGGAGCTTGTAGCCGAAGTCGTTGTCGAGGCTCCTGCGGTGGAAGCGCCACGCGCTGAAACCCCGGCTGACGAGACGCCCGTCATCGAGAAAGCGTCTGAGCCGGCCAAGCAAGCCCGTGTTGCTCGCGAGCCTGTTGCCCAACCAGCCGCTGTCGAGGCCGCACCGGCTGCAGCAGCAGAACCTGTCGTTGCCGAAATCGTTGTGGCGCAAGCGGTGGTTGAAACCCCAGTGACTGCGCAACCTGAACCTATTGAAGCGGTTGTAGCCGCCGAAGTGGTTGAAGTTGTGGTTGCCGCTCCGGTTGTCAGCACACGGCCAAGCAACGGTCGCGCACCTAACGACCCGCGTGAAGTTCGTCGTCGCAAACGCGAAGAAGCTGCAGCCGCTGCCGCCGCTGCTCAAGCATCAGCGAACGAAACCGTAGCCCAGGAAGAGCACGAGACCAAACCCCTCGTCTAATTCCAAAGGCCACTAAAAAGCCCCGTCAGTTCTGAACTGGCGGGGCTTTTTTTATGTCGCTGTCCCGTCCTGAATAGGGTTTACACCTTCTGACCTATCTTCAGGAGGACTCAATGGATTCGGGAAAAAGGCGCAGTCAGCGTGATTACACGC
>NZ_JBIWEO010000039.1:0-5951 GCF_044762555.1 Pseudomonas sp. NPDC096917
CCTTGAATCACGCTCATCAGCTGCGAAATAGCTTCGTCGCGGGTCGGCAGTGTTGCCAGTACGTCGATTTGGTTAGCTGCGAGGAACTTGCCCTCGAACGCAGCTGCCTTAATCTCGAACTTATCCTGACCTTTAGCGAACTCTTTGAACAAACGGGCAGCAGCGCCTGGATGTTCGTTGGAGAATGCGATCAAGGTCGGGCCAGTGAACACGTCGTTGAGGACACTGTATTCAGTGTCAGCAACAGCGCGCTTGAGCAGGGTGTTACGTACTACACGTACGTTATCGCCAGCTTCACGAGCCTCTTTAGGGTGTCCGGTCATAGCGCCTACTGTCACACCGCGGGCATCAGCCACAACAGCAGACAGAGCAACTTTGGCAGCCTCGTTGACTTCAGCGACGATGGCCTTCTTGTCTTCGAGTTTAATTGCCACGGGTTTAACTCCTGCTTGTTACCGTTTCATCCAACCGAGGCCGGATGTCGTTTTGGTGTCTGATTCGGTAAGGAACCGGGAGCACCATCTGCGTAGGCTTGAGGTTTAAGGCTTGCGCCGCCTACGGTCTTGGATAGCCCCCGCCAGGCAGGGACCCCAATCTTTCATTGGCGCAGCACGCTGCGCCAATTTGTCTTACGCGTCCAAAGAACCTTGGTCGATAACCAAGCCTGGGCCCATAGTGGTGCTCAGGGTAACGCGCTTGACATAAATACCTTTCGAAGAAGCTGGCTTGATACGCTTCAGATCAGCGATCAGGGCTTCAACGTTTTCCTTCAGTTGAACGGCGTCGAAGCCGATCTTGCCAACGGAAGTGTGGATGATACCGTTTTTGTCAGTGCGATAACGAACCTGACCAGCCTTCGCGTTCTTAACTGCGGTAGCTACGTCTGGAGTTACAGTACCAACCTTAGGGTTAGGCATCAGACCACGTGGACCGAGGATCTGGCCCAACTGACCTACAACACGCATTGCGTCCGGGGAGGCAATAACTACGTCATAGTTCAGGTCGCCGCCTTTCATTTCGGCAGCCAGGTCGTCCATACCAACGCGATCTGCGCCGGCAGCCAAAGCAGCTTCAGCAGCTGGACCCTGGGTGAACACAGCTACACGTACAGTCTTACCAGTGCCGTGTGGCAGCACAGTTGCGCTACGAACAACCTGGTCAGATTTACGTGGGTCTACGCCCAAGTTAACGGCGATGTCAAAAGACTCGCTGAATTTAACGGTCGACAGCTCAGCCAGCAGAGCAGCAGCGTCTACAAAGTTGTAAGACTTGCCAGCTTCAATTTTACCGGCGATTGCCTTTTGACGCTTAGTCAGCTTAGCCATTACACACCCTCCACGTTAAGGCCCATGCTACGAGCAGAACCGGCGATGGTACGCACGGCTGCTTCCATATCAGCTGCAGTCAGATCCGCGTTTTTGGTTTTCGCGATTTCTTCCAGCTGAGCACGGGTAACTGTGCCAACCTTAACGGTGTTTGGACGAGCGGAACCGCTAGTCAGACCAGCTGCCTTCTTCAGCAGAACCGAAGCAGGGGTCGACTTGGTTTCGAACGTGAAGCTACGGTCGCTGTAAACAGTGATGATCACTGGAGTCGGCAGGCCTGGCTCAATACCTTGAGTACGGGCATTGAAAGCTTTGCAGAATTCCATGATGTTCACACCATGTTGACCCAGAGCTGGACCAACAGGTGGGCTTGGGTTGGCCTGAGCGGCCTTCACTTGCAGCTTGATGTAAGCGGTAATCTTCTTGGCCATGAGGCACTCCAATTACGGGTTCAGACGCCTAAATTAAAGGCTCCCCGGTTACTTGCGTGTTTATCCCAGTGACGACAAAACCCCACAGCCGAAGCCATGGGGTTGGGATGCGTGCTCAGCTAGACCTTTTCGACCTGGCTAAACTCTAGCTCTACCGGAGTAGAGCGTCCGAAAATAAGCACAGCCACTTGGATGCGACTTTTTTCGTAGTTAACTTCTTCGACCGTGCCATTGAAATCAGCAAACGGGCCGTCAGTGACGCGTACAACTTCGCCCGGCTCGAACAACGTCTTCGGCTTAGGCTTGTCGCTACCGTCAGCAACGCGACGCAGAATTGCTTCTGCCTCTTTATCTGTAATGGGGGCTGGCTTGTCAGCAGTACCACCAATGAAGCCCATGACGCGAGGTGTGTCCTTGACCAAGTGCCAAGTACCTTCGCTCATGTCCATTTGGACCAGCACATAGCCAGGGAAGAACTTACGCTCGCTTTTGCGCTTCTGGCCATTACGCATTTCAACCACTTCTTCAGTGGGAACCAGAATTTCGCCGAAGCCATCTTCCATGCCTGCCAGCTTAATACGCTCAATCAAAGAGCGCATAACATGCTTTTCGTAACCCGAATAAGCATGCACTACGTACCAACGCTTAGCCACGGGACACCCTTAGCCAACAATCAAGGAAACAAGCCAGCCGAGCAGGGAATCCAAACCCCACAACAGCAACGCCATAACAAGAACAACAGCCACCACGATCAACGTGGTCTGCGTAGTTTCTTGGCGAGTTGGCCATACGACTTTACGAATCTCAGTACGAGCTTCCTTTACCAGGACAGCGAACGACTTGCCCTTTGCTGTCTGCAAGCCAACAAAGGCAGCGACAGCAGCAATCACAAGAAGCGCAATGACCCGATACAGGATCGGCGAACCAGAATAATACTGATTCCCAACAACGCCTACCACCACCAAAGCAACTACTACTAGCCACTTAAGGAGATCTAAGCGAGAGCCTTGAACTTCAGCCTTGGGAGTCATCAAAGAGGATCCTGTGAAAAGAAAGCCAGACGCAATGAGCGAATCTGGCAGGTCAGGAGGGAATCGAACCCCCAACCTACGGTTTTGGAGACCGTCGCTCTGCCAATTGAGCTACTGACCTAAAACATTATCGAGCCGCCGATTATGCAGACCCGAGAGAGACTTTTCAACAACCAATGCAATTACTTTTGCCATCAAGCCAAAACAACCTAACGACATACAGGCAGCAGAATGCAGGCTACCCACAAAAGCAATCAAAAACCGGAGCAGTAACGCCAACCATCAGCACTACCAGCAAACACTCCAGACAAGCCATACAGCCTGTTAAAACAAAGGCAGATATTTTCATATCTGCCTTGTCATATGGAGCTCTTGAGCGGATTTGAACCGCTGACCTCACCCTTACCAAGGGTGTGCTCTACCAACTGAGCTACAAGAGCAAAACTCTTTTGAAATCAGCACGAATGGAGCGGGTGGCGGGAATCGAACCCGCATCATCAGCTTGGAAGGCTGAGGTTCTACCACTAAACTACACCCGCAAATCATGCTGATTTACGCAAATATGGTGGAGGGGGAAGGATTCGAACCTTCGAAGTCGTAGACGTCAGATTTACAGTCTGATCCCTTTGGCCGCTCGGGAACCCCTCCTGAGCTGAGCGGGATTCTACATCATCCCAACTCTTTGTCAACCACTATTCTCAATAAAATCATTAAGTTAGCTAGTTAACTCGCACCATGTTGAAAGCCGTATTTGGCGTTCACTGTGGAGCGGGCGCCATTCTATGCAAACTATCGGGTAGCTGCAAGCCCTGGCACTGCTTTTTTTCATATTTCAACCCACTGAATTCATTAAGAAGGATTTGCAAAACACTTTCGGCGGTTTGAGCTCCGTCGAGCGGCGATATAACGAAGGCAAACTCCTCCGAACCCGAATACCCTAAAGTCTCTAGCTCAGCCCCGAGACCAGCATCCGCCAAGTTTTGCCGAATCCTGCTCCGCACATCAGCATTTCCTACCCCGCTCAAATAAAAACAGACATTGGTCTCGCGCCCCTCCTCTCTCTTGGGCTGAACCAAGGACATGTCCGGGTGCGTCTCGCTAAGCAGCTTGATGTCCTGCTTGCTACCCTTATAAAGAGATAGAGATACAACCTCCTTTGCCTTCAGAGGAGCCTCTTGCTGATGCCATACAAAGTAGAAGACATTCAATACAACCAGCAGCAGGAACAGCCAACGCATAGAAACCTCAGGATAAGGGACAAGCAGCAGCCAAACCTACGAATACAAGATCTTTCACAAGGCGCGCACCCGGCACGACGCTCACCACCAAATCAGCATCCCCTCCAGTGAGGAAGACAACAAAATCCTCCCCCCAATACTCATGAGCCAATTGCAACTGCGATAACGTAAACCCGCGCAACATCATGAGACATCCACGCTCCACAGCCTCAACAGTCGTGCGCCCAGGTGTTTCGCGCTGCAGCGCCTGCTCTGCCGACAAGTTGTCGTATCTGATTCGTCGAGTATGCGTACTCAACTGGGTGCGCATCAATGGAAGGCCAGGACAAATAAATCCACCCAAGTGCAGCCCATCCCGGGCTACGAAATCAGCCGTAACAGCCGTCCCCAAATCAAGCACGAGGCATGGCCCTTTAGATAGCTCATATGCCCCAACCAAAGCCAGCCAGCGATCGAGACCAAGACGCTCGAAGTCCTCATAGCCGTTTGTGACACCTGCCAGCGCTCTAGCAGGCTCAGCACACGATACCTCTATCGCAAAAGTAGAGACTAAGGCGGCAATAAGACTCGCTGTTTCCTCATCACTGCGCACGCTTACCAGACGACAGCGCACAATACGCAGTATAGGGTTTGCCAAGATCGCGGCTATCAGACCCGAATCAGAGTCAACAACCCCACCCTCAATCACCGCCCCCCTATCAATTACTCGCCACTTGATAAAACTGTTACCGCAGTCCATTTCAAGAATCATGGCGCAACCTCAAACTTAGCTCGCCACCACTGAACGTTTTTTCCTGCCCAGCCACATTCAGACGCAATGCGCCTTGCTGATCAATACCGATCACGATCCCGTCCACTTGGTGCGTGCCAGCCATCAAGGAAACTTCGCGGCTTTGCCATAAATGGTTAAGCTCCCACTCAGCCTGAATAGCCGCAAAACCTGAAACTTCATGACGCCTCAGATACATTTCCAAGCTCCTGCCAAGAGCAACAATAAGAGCGTTGCGATTGATAGCGCAACCCATCTCCAAACGCACGGATGTCCAAGCCTGATCAACATCACTCGCTACTGTCATATTGACGTTGATACCGATACCAATGACGACATGACACACATCAGCAGGGTCGCCCACTAACTCCAGCAGAATGCCGGCGATTTTTTTATTCCCCACCAAAATGTCATTTGGCCACTTCAAACCCGCCTCAAAGTCGCCAAACTCTCGAATTGCACCCAGTACCGCTAAACCAACAACCAGGCTAAGCCCCTCCAACTGGCGCATCCCACCATCCATGCGAAGAACCAGGCTGTAATAGATGTTTTCAGCAAAGGGGCTTACCCACTTTCTTCCTCTTCGTCCTCGCCCTGCACTTTGCTGCTCAGCCAGGATTATAAAAGGCGCAGGAAGCCCGCTGGCGACTTCGCGCAGTGCTTGTGCATTGGTCGAATCTAGGGATTCATGAATAAATACAGGAAAGCAGCTATCGGCAAGCTGGCCCTGCTCAAGAAGCTCAAGCGGCGAAGCTAATTGATAGCCACGACCACGAACTTTATGGATCGACAGGTTCAAGTCTGCCTCCAGGCGCTGCAACCGCTTCCATACAGCATTGCGACTAATACCGAGTGCTGCACCCAGTGCTTGCCCAGAATGAAAACGGCCATCTTTAAGGAGTTTTAACAACGTCAGCATGCAGGTTCCGCCTCACAATCAGGCACGCATAATAACGATGACCCAGGCTATTGCATAGAAAGCCTGCAAGGCGGGCGCCGAACGATCTAAAAGCAGCTTATTTTCTTGAATGAACACCGACAAACAGACATAGCAGATTTGATTTTTTCGAGCACAAAAACAAAATCCCTGTCTGCGTGAGCAGACAGGGATTTTGGAATTTAATCTTGACGATGACCTACTCTCACATGGGGAAACC
>NZ_JBIWEO010000040.1:0-5030 GCF_044762555.1 Pseudomonas sp. NPDC096917
CTCAGCGCCACCAGCCGCCTGGGCGAAGAAACCTTCGCCTTCGACCCGGCGGGCAACCTGCTCAACGAAAAACAGCAACAGCCACAAAGACCGCTGGAGCAAGACCCCAAACGCAGCACACTCATGGACAACCTGCTGCGCGAATACGTGGGCACCCACTACGAATACGACGAACGCGGCAACCAGACCAAACGCCTGCACAACGGTCGATTGAGCCAACTGCAATGGGACCTGTTTGACCGCCTGGTGGCCTTCAACGATGACCGCCTGAGCGTGGACTACTTCTACGACGCCCTTGGCCGTCGTATCGCCAAACACTCAGAAGCGCACTACCGCAACAACCCCCAAGCCGGATCGGGTTGGAACATCAACCAACACGCCCGCAAACAACGCGAACTGCGCTGCGACCACACTTTATACGGCTGGGACGGCGACACCCTGGCATGGGAAAACTCCCCGCCGCTGCTCGAGACCGACACCGGCCGCACCGTTCACTACCTCTACGAACCCGGCACCTTCGTGCCCGTGGCCCAGGCCCTGCGGCACGGCAACATCCGCCTGCTCAAACAGCCCGACTACAGCGGCGACTACAGCCAAAAAACCGACCCGCTGTGGACCTACAAACCCGTCGCACCGAAAATCGACGTATTGAGTTGGTACCACTGCGACCACCTCGGCACCCCGCAGGAAATGACCGACCAGAACGGTCAAATCGTCTGGAGCGCAGACTACAAAGCCTGGGGTGAAATCCTTGAACACCGTTCGGACACGGCCAAACAACAAAGCCTGAACAACCCGATCAGGTTTCAAGGCCAATACCACGACCACGAGACAGGGCTGCACTACAACCGCTATCGGTACTATGATCCAAGGGTGGGACGGTTCATCAGCAAAGACCCGATTGGGTATGCGGGTGGGTTGAACCTGTTTGCGTATGCGCCAAATCCAGTGGGGTGGGTTGATCCGCTGGGGCTTGTAAAATCTCCGAGTAGCACAGACAGAAAGCCAAAATCGAGCAAACCCAACCAAAATGCTGAGTGTCCATGTAGAAAAAAATGGGTAGTCGAACGATTTGATCGAATATGTGAAGGAAATCTCAATGGAACAACGGTTAAATACTTAAGAGATCCTAAAACCGAATTATGGTGGTCTACTGACACTGAAGGGCATGGCGGTTCAGCATGGAAAATAATGGCTCAAGAGCGCAATGATCTTGTTCATCGACGGGACGCTGATATCTATGGCGATTTCATGGACAAGCATAAAGGTGACACTGGAAAAATAATGCCTATGAAAAACATGAAATGCCGTGATGGAAAGGGGATAAGGAAATGATTAGTAGCGCTGAAGAATTTAAACTCTGTGTAGAAAGCGATAATGAGAATGAACGTATCAAAGCCTATGATTCAGCTTCTGAAGAAGTATGGGTAGAAATATTGTGCAAATATCCGGAGCTATCCCGAAAAGTTGCTTTTAATAGCACCATTTCGGCAACTATCTTAGAGTTACTAAGTCAGAGCGATGACGAGGAGGTACGCTGGGATATAGCAATGAAAAGAAGCTTAAATCGCCTTACTTTTGAACGCTTAGCAAACGATAATAATCCTAGCGTACGACACAGAATCGCCTGCAACACAAAAACCCCTCAAGATATTCTCGCCAAGCTTTCACTAGACGAGGACAAAATGATATCTGAAGCAGCAAAAAAAAGACTGAAGCATCCTTATAGCTAATGGAAATAAACGCCACTTCATGAGCAAAAATAAATAAATATACTTACAAGTAGCAACGACTTCGGTTGCAAATGTGCTTGGAAAGAAAAGCAGCAGCGATATTCATGGGGCTAACAAGCCTCCCTGCTCAACTTGCAATCCACTCTTAAGTAAATTTGATATGAGCCTACTAGACGGATGCAATAAAAATGGACAAGTCAGAAATATTTTAAAAATTCAAAAATTTACCCATCCAAGATGTTCAGCTATACGGGGCATTCTGCCTCAGAGCATATTGCTCAGAAAAAGGACTTTCACACCCTTCCATCTTCTAACTACTTACCACCTAGAAGAAATGGACACGGCCATAAATCTACTCGAATGGGATAGGAAAGGGACTTTATTGGAGTTGAATGGGAGGGGTGATGACATACCAGTAAACCTAGAAGATATATTAGCCAAAAAAAAGACTAGCGACTTCACAGCCCTTGTTGACTCTGTGATTGAAATAGGCACAGTGGGTTTGTATGGAGAAAAATAACATCCCATTACCATCATTCAGCACATAATTTATCAACAAGCAAAAAACTTCAGCCACCCCAAAAAAAGAATGATGCAATCCAGAAAATTTTCGAGTTACGAACATCATCCTACGTAAGCTCCATAGAAAAAAAATTCATGAGAAGGAAGAGAGGAGTTGTTACTGACAACCATCCCCAACACCCTCCTCAATTGCAAACCGATAGCAGGTAAAGGCAACTTGGTAATGTACTCCTTCGATTGTTGAGGGTAGTAGCACGTATTCCGTCAACAGCATTCCGGTGGCACTCGTCGCCATGAAGACTACCTGCGGAGGTAGCCTGATCGCGAATGGCTACCAGGCATTGGCTCACCGCTAACCACACAACTCATCGCTCTTTAACAACCCAACATCACCGACATTGGACAATGTGTCGCCCATGTCAGCGTACTTGTTGAACCGCGACACCAGAACGGCCAAATTGTCTGGAGCGCAGACTACAAAGCCTGGAGTGAAATCCTTGAACACCGTTCGGACACGACCAAACAGCAAGGCCTGAGCAACCCGATCAGGTTTCAAGGCCAATACCACGACCACGAGACAGGGCTGCACTACAACCGCTATCGGTACTATGATCCGAGGGTGGGACGGTTCATCAGCAAAGACCCGATTGGGTATGCGGGTGGGTTGAACCTGTTTGCGTATGCGCCGAATCCAGTGGGGTGGGTTGATCCGCTGGGGTTGGCGCGGAAGTGCCAATTAGGCACATATGGGAGCCTTACGGGAAAGGCGAATACCGGCGATGATCTTGATGCCCATGAGTTAGTACGCAACGATGCACTAGAACAAATGGGGTTAACCTCTCAAGGAGTCCGTAATAAATCTAATCCATCAATTGCTATACCACGCAGTATGCACACGGATGTCCACAGGAATGAAAATGCCTTGGCACTCCTACATTTGAATGTAGGCCGCGACGAGTTTCAATTTGGACCGAATGGGTTACCCTCCAAACGTCAGATGGACGTATGGCAAGGAGCCCTAAGAACTTCAGGTCTATCCGCGTCACGCGCGAGAGAGCTCCGTAAAGAAGCTAAAAACTTCCTCGCTTCTTGCCCATGCCCATGCCCATGCAAATAACAGAGCCCATAAAATGTTTAATGAGATAATTTTTGTAGATGAAACACTCAGTAACACTGAACCCTACCTTGGAGGGAATCCTTACCTGCCGACTACTATTGTTTGGCCTACAGATTCGGAAGGCAGGCCGCTACTGCACCTTGCCACGTTCCCAGCAGCCTTTATCAATAAATATGTACCGATAAATTTGGAGACTCAGTTAGTAGTTTCAATTTTTACACCCTACTCAAAAACATCTGACACCTATATTGAAACAAGTATGACTGAAGGCGGAAAAGTCATTGCATATAGGCCCGCCATAAAGCAATTTAGCGGATACAAAGATTCAATTATCTCTCCAAAAAAAATAATTTCTATTGAAAATTCTAGAGAAGACAGCGACGAAAATGGCCTTGCTAAAATCGGAGGGATCCCATCATGGTTACAAGACGATGAGAGCTCAGAAAGTTTAAGCTACATTCTCCAGATCAATAATTCTCGCTTAAACAAGGCTTATCCTGATCACAAAAGCATACTCATTGGGGGGATTGGCTATTTACTGCTTAAAAAAAATATACTGAAAGAAGACCTTTCTGCTGGGAAATTCTTAATTCAAACCAGTTAACGAAACTCTGAAAAAGCCCATTCTACTAGAAACCATCATTCTGGAAGCCGCGTATTACCTGAGATTTTTTTAGAGATGTGGCTTTTTCAGAACATCCCTAAAAATAGCTCAGCCAGTATTAATAACTACCCTCAGCAATCAGAAAGTGCATTGTAATATGAAGTCAATAGTCCGCCTCGACGACACCACCGACCACGATGGCGTTGTCATTAAATCCATCCCACACACCAACCTCAACGGCAAGCCAATGGCGGGCAAAGGCAACTTGGTGAAATGCCCCCTGTGCAAGGGAGCATTCCCGATTGTCGAAGGCAGTAGCACCTATTCCGTCAACGGTATTCCGGTGGCGCTGGACGGCATGAAGACCGCCTGCGGTGCCAGCCTGATCGCCAGTGGCTCACGCGCATCGGTTCACCGCTGAACCCACACACCACCGTTCTTTAACAACCCAACATCACCCGCATTGGCCTCGCGTCGCCGATGCCCGCGAAACAACCCAATCACAACAGCAGCACCACCTTCGCCTTCGACCCGGCGGGCAACTTGCTCAACGAAAAACAGCAACAGCCACAAAGGCCGCTGGAGCAAGACCCCAAACGCCTGCACAACGGTCGATTGAGTCAACTGCAATGGGACCTGTTTGACCGCCTGGTGGCCTTCAACGACGACCGCTTGCGCGTGGACTACTTCTACAACGCCCTTGGCCGTCGTATCGCCAAACACTCAGAAGCGCACTACCGCAACAACCCCCAAGCCGGATCGGGTTGGAACATCAACCAACACGCCCGCAAACAACGCGAACTGGGCTGCGACCACACTTTATACGGCTGGGACGGCGACACCCTGGCATGGGAAAACTCCCCGCCGCTGCTCGAGACCGACACTGGCCGCACCGTTCACTACCTCTACGAACCCGGCACCTTCGTGCCCGTGGGCCAAGCCCTGCGGCACGGCAACATCGTAAGCGCTCCATAAACCCCACCCGACTCAAGATGGGCGGTGCGCTCAGCTAGGCGATGCGGGTGAGCAATTCCACGGCAGCAAGGCTTCGTAA
>NZ_JBIWEO010000041.1:0-2563 GCF_044762555.1 Pseudomonas sp. NPDC096917
CAAATTGCTTGGGTGTTATATGGTCAAGCCTCACGGGCAATTAGTATTGGTTAGCTCAACGCCTCACAGCGCTTACACACCCAACCTATCAACGTCGTAGTCTTCGACGGCCCTTTAGGGAACTCAAGGTTCCAGTGAGATCTCATCTTGAGGCAAGTTTCCCGCTTAGATGCTTTCAGCGGTTATCTTTCCCGAACATAGCTACCCGGCAATGCCACTGGCGTGACAACCGGAACACCAGAGGTTCGTCCACTCCGGTCCTCTCGTACTAGGAGCAGCCCCTCTCAAATCTCAAACGTCCACGGCAGATAGGGACCGAACTGTCTCACGACGTTCTAAACCCAGCTCGCGTACCACTTTAAATGGCGAACAGCCATACCCTTGGGACCGGCTTCAGCCCCAGGATGTGATGAGCCGACATCGAGGTGCCAAACACCGCCGTCGATATGAACTCTTGGGCGGTATCAGCCTGTTATCCCCGGAGTACCTTTTATCCGTTGAGCGATGGCCCTTCCATACAGAACCACCGGATCACTAAGACCTACTTTCGTACCTGCTCGACGTGTCTGTCTCGCAGTCAAGCGCGCTTTTGCCTTTATACTCTACGACCGATTTCCGACCGGTCTGAGCGCACCTTCGTACTCCTCCGTTACTCTTTAGGAGGAGACCGCCCCAGTCAAACTACCCACCATACACTGTCCTCGATCCGGATAACGGACCTGAGTTAGAACCTCAAAGTTGCCAGGGTGGTATTTCAAGGATGGCTCCACGCAGACTGGCGTCCACGCTTCAAAGCCTCCCACCTATCCTACACAAGCAAATTCAAAGTCCAGTGCAAAGCTATAGTAAAGGTTCACGGGGTCTTTCCGTCTAGCCGCGGATACACTGCATCTTCACAGCGATTTCAATTTCACTGAGTCTCGGGTGGAGACAGCGCCGCCATCGTTACGCCATTCGTGCAGGTCGGAACTTACCCGACAAGGAATTTCGCTACCTTAGGACCGTTATAGTTACGGCCGCCGTTTACCGGGGCTTCGATCAAGAGCTTCGCGTTAGCTAACCCCATCAATTAACCTTCCGGCACCGGGCAGGCGTCACACCCTATACGTCCACTTTCGTGTTTGCAGAGTGCTGTGTTTTTAATAAACAGTCGCAGCGGCCTGGTATCTTCGACCGGCGTGGGCTTACGCAGTAAATGCTTCACCCTCACCGGCGCACCTTCTCCCGAAGTTACGGTGCCATTTTGCCTAGTTCCTTCACCCGAGTTCTCTCAAGCGCCTTGGTATTCTCTACCCAACCACCTGTGTCGGTTTGGGGTACGGTTCCTGGTTACCTGAAGCTTAGAAGCTTTTCTTGGAAGCATGGCATCAACCACTTCGTGTTCTAAAAGAACACTCGTCATCAGCTCTCGGCCTTAGAATCCCGGATTTACCTAAGATTCCAGCCTACCACCTTAAACTTGGACAACCAACGCCAAGCTGGCCTAGCCTTCTCCGTCCCTCCATCGCAATAACCAGAAGTACAGGAATATTAACCTGTTTTCCATCGACTACGCTTTTCAGCCTCGCCTTAGGGACCGACTAACCCTGCGTCGATTAACGTTGCGCAGGAAACCTTGGTCTTTCGGCGTGGGTGTTTTTCACACCCATTATCGTTACTCATGTCAGCATTCGCACTTCTGATACCTCCAGCAAGCTTCTCAACTCACCTTCACAGGCTTACAGAACGCTCCTCTACCGCATCACCTAAGTGATACCCGTAGCTTCGGTGTATGGTTTGAGCCCCGTTAAATCTTCCGCGCAGGCCGACTCGACTAGTGAGCTATTACGCTTTCTTTAAAGGGTGGCTGCTTCTAAGCCAACCTCCTAGCTGTCTAAGCCTTCCCACATCGTTTCCCACTTAACCATAACTTTGGGACCTTAGCTGACGGTCTGGGTTGTTTCCCTTTTCACGACGGACGTTAGCACCCGCCGTGTGTCTCCCATGCTCGGCACTTGTAGGTATTCGGAGTTTGCATCGGTTTGGTAAGTCGGGATGACCCCCTAGCCGAAACAGTGCTCTACCCCCTACAGTGATACATGAGGCGCTACCTAAATAGCTTTCGAGGAGAACCAGCTATCTCCGAGCTTGATTAGCCTTTCACTCCGATCCACAGGTCATCCGCTAACTTTTCAACGGTAGTCGGTTCGGTCCTCCAGTTAGTGTTACCCAACCTTCAACCTGCCCATGGATAGATCGCCCGGTTTCGGGTCTATTCCCAGCGACTAGACGCCCTATTAAGACTCGCTTTCGCTACGCCTCCCCTATTCGGTTAAGCTTGCCACTGAAAATAAGTCGCTGACCCATTATACAAAAGGTACGCAGTCACCCAACAAAGTGGGCTCCCACTGCTTGTACGCATACGGTTTCAGGATCTATTTCACTCCCCTCTCCGGGGTTCTTTTCGCCTTTCCCTCACGGTACTAGTTCACTATCGGTCAGTCAGTAGTATTTAGCCTTGGAGGATGGTCCCCCCATATTCAGACAAAGTTTCTCGTGCTCCGTCCTACTCGATTTCACTGCA
>NZ_JBIWEO010000042.1:0-4187 GCF_044762555.1 Pseudomonas sp. NPDC096917
ATCCAGTACTTTGACGGTGATCCCGACCAGCCAGTTGCCATTGGCCGGGCGTACAGAGAAGCCAACCTGCCGCCCTACGAACTGCCCAAACACAAAACCCGCATGACGATTAAAAGCCAGACCCACAAGGGCGATGGTTTTAATGAGCTGCGGTTTGAAGATGAAAAGGGGGTGGAAGAGATCTACGTCCACGCCGAGAAAGACCAGAACATCCATGTCAACCACAACGAAACCACGTTTGTTGGCAATGACCGCAGTGAGGAGGTAGTTCGAAACGAAGACTTAAAAGTTGGCGAAAATCGAACCCGTAGCGTGGGCGGCAACGAAAAAATTCATATCGAGGGCAACCGAGACGAAAACATGCTGGGAACCTCCACGCAAACTGTTGCCCTCGCCAAGACACTGAGTGTCGGCGGCTTGCTCAACGTCATGGTGGGTCTGAACTCTAGCGAACAGGTGGCCTTAAACAAGCAATTAAATGTCGGCCAGCGCTTGCAGATCAAGGCCTCCGATAACATCTCGGTCACCAGTCACAAGGGTGAAGTTCATATCGACAGCAACACCGCACTGATCCTCAGTTGTGGCGGTGCATTCATAAAGTTGGCCAATGGGCGCATTGAATTGGGATGCCCTGAGCCGATGCTGATTCATGCCGTGACCCAAGTTCAAGCACCTGCACGTTTTAGCGTCCCGCCACCGCCCAATACCAATGAGATCGAGTTTCGTCTGGTTCATCCGGACGGCACACCAATGGCGGGAAATGCGTTCACCGCCACCTTGTCCGATGGATCCCAGCGCACCGGCGTGGTGGATCAAGAGGGCTACGCACGCCTATCTAATGTCACGCCCGGATGCAGTGCTCAAGTGAGCTATCACCGCTCACCTGCCAAACCCAAAGTAACAGCCTGCACTGCACTCGATCCTGATTTACAGCAACTGATCTCCACCAGTCATTTGTCCGGAGGTCAGTCGTGAGTACGGCTAATAACTGGTTAGACGAAGCGATAGAAAAGGTTGCAGGTGGATTTGGGTGGTTGCGCGACTTGGTGCTTGGCGAGTTCGCCGAAGACCGCCCATTGAGCGTGGTCATCGCCGACATGCTGCTGTCTTTTGTTCCGGGCGTCGTGATTGTGCTTAGCGCTCGCGATGTCGCGGCTATCTCCATACGTTTGGGCAAACGCTACACCGACAAGGCAAATACGGGACGCGCGCAGCCACCAGAGTGGCAGGAGTGGGTCTTGCTGATCGCCTGCCTCATCACCCTGATTGCACCCGTGATCGGCGCAGTCGTAGGCTCAGCAGGGACGCTGGTTGGCACTGCCGTGGGGGCGCTAGCCGGGCAAGAGGCAGCCGCTTTTTTGCGTGCTCTATGTTTGCTGCTGATCCGCGAAAGCCAGGTCATTCTCAAGACATTGCTCGTGTTCCTTGGAAAATTCACCCGAGGCAACGTTGAGCAAATGCTCAGGGCTATCAAGTTCACGGCCTATGAGAAACAATTGCTTGAATATCTAAACACGTTCTTGACCAAGACCCTGGACGCGGTACGCAAATTACGCAGCTACCTTAATAGATGGCCCTTCAACCAGGCCACCCAACTGTTAGCCCGCTTGCAAGAGATGGAGAAGCAGTTCTACGCCGTACAGCTTCATGCCGTTCGCGAGATCCCACTGGCGTTGGCTGAACTTGACGCTCGACTGGCCAAGGCACTTGAGCAGGCAGCCAAGGAGCCCAGCCAAGTCGCGACGTCCGGGATACGCGCTGAAAAACCAGTGCCTATGGCCATGAATGGCGGCCGAATAACTTCAGGGGTGGGTATGCCTCCGATCTATTTGGAGCGCCCTCCCGGAACTTACGGAACGCCAACACCCATAGCGCCGCAGCCCGTGCCGCATGGCCCCAACGTCCATGCCTTTGATCCCAAGACTGCTACCACTGCGCAAAAAGGGATTTATGGCGAGGTGATAAGTGACCAGTACATGCTGGGTAAAGGCCATGAGAACCTGTTGTCCAGCAGCCGTGGGCCGCGCAGCATGGACATGATGCCTACCGGACGCGGCATTGATGGCGTTTATAAGAATGCCAATCCGCCGCCGCCCTATATCATCACCGAGACCAAGTACCGCACAGGTGGTGAATTTCCGGCGAGCAAACTACCCACGACCAAGGGCAGTGCCGGATATCCAAGTGCAAAGCAGATGAGTGATGAATGGATTGCCCCTCGTTTGGCTGATGCTGTCGGCAGAAAAGAGGCCGGAGCCATTAGGAACTCTGACTACGAACGATGGTTAATGGTTGTGGATGAAAATGGGAAAGTAACCAGCATTACTCGACTGGATGAAAATGCTAACGCCATCAGCAGCATCGTACCTTAGACATAGAGAATTTATTCATTATGAAAAACTTCGAAGAAATCAAACGCGAGCCATTACTGCAAGAAAAAAATTATTTAGAAGATATTGCCTACTTGAAAGAACAGTATGTAGGCCGTAAAGCTGATGAGGTGATTGCAGGAAAGCAAAGTGAAGGACACAAAAAACGCGTGAGTTGGGGCTTTTGCTACGAGTCCTTGGAATTATTGATTGAACTCTACTCAGGCGGAGAATCCTTAGAGTCACTGATCCCTTACGCCGACCACGCTTTTTCCCAGTTCGAACGGCACAAAAAGGCATTTCCCGAGTTCTCCCTCAAACCCTGGGAGCCAGACGCCTATCAATACATCCTTTGGTTACTGTCCCTGGCCGTATTGTTCAACATGCCCAATCGTATTCAACAAATTGCCAGTTGGATCAGCACCGACTCGGATGATGGGCAAGACGTATTGTTGCGACGACTGTTTGCACGAGTGGGCATCGCCCTACCAGGCGATAAATTGATTCACGAAAAACCTTATGGCGAACTGCTCAGCGCGCTGAATACCCGAGGCGACGAACAACAGCAAGCCGTGCGCACCTACTTGAAGCAATGGTACCGCGGCATGCGCAACTGCTATTGGCATGACCGCCACAAGCGTCGAGCTGATGCCGGTTTCTTTGGCTACTGGGCCTTCGAAGCCGGTTTGGTCACGCTCCTCTGGGAGGTCGATGACACCCCCTATCGCGACCTGCCGTATTACCCCAAAGACCTGGTCGATGACGCTCGCGTCCGTCACGTGCTACGCAGCTTCCCCGAAGGCCATCGCCTCGAAACCTCCAGCGGCCTGCGCGCCATGTCCGGTGAAGCTTGCCCGGTTTCAGGTGTGTGGATCTGTGACGACTGGCCCGTAGGTCCGCAAACCTTCGGTGAAGGCCTGATCCTGCCCTCCGACAATGGGCGGGTTGTTACGTGGCGCTTGGTGAAAGGTATTTCAGCCTGAAGGAGACACGATGAGCCATTTCGACCAAGTCAAGCGCGACCCGTGGATGACCGAGCAGCACTACAAGGCTTCAACAGCGGCCAAAGAGGCCGAATTCGCCTATAGGGACATCAGCGATCTGCTGACCGATCCCCTGCGTGACCCCCGCCATAACAAAGGCTTGAGCTGGGATCACGCCCATATGGCCTTGGAGTTGGCGATCCAGCGCTACTCTGGGGGCGAGCCACTGGAGCTGGTCAGCACTTATGTCGATTACACCTTTATCCAGTTCCAGCGGCATTTTGATACCTACCCAACAGTCGACGCTCGATTGAGGCCCTGGGTACGTGACGAGTATCAATACATCTTATGGATGTTGGCATTGGCAGTGCTGTTTGGTTACCCGCAGCGAGTCGATTCGCTACTGAGCTGGATCAACCGAGATGATGATCGCGGCCACGACGCCCTGCTTCACCGCCTGTTTGAACGAGTTGGAAAGACCTTTGCAGGCAAAACTCTGATTCACCCACAACCCTATTCAACCCTGTTAGAAACACTTGATCTTCGCGGCGCTGAGCAACGGCACCACCTTAGTCTGTACCTCAAACACTGGTATGGCGGGTTGCAGGGGTGTTATTGGCATGGGCGTCATCGCAGGGCGAGAGGCGACCACCTTGGCTACTGGGCCTTTGAGGCGGCCCTGGTCGCATTGCTGTGGAAAATTGACGACGCATCCATTGGCGACCCCCACCATTACCCCAAGGCGCTGCTTGACAAGGCACGCGACCGCAAACGAGGGGACATCTATCCAGATGAAGAAACGCTGGCCTGGAGCCGCCCTACCACGCTGCCTTCA
>NZ_JBIWEO010000043.1:0-4063 GCF_044762555.1 Pseudomonas sp. NPDC096917
GGAATCACATCCCACCGAGTAGTGTAGATCGAGCGGTAGATCGTCTCGTGGCTGATCGCCAACTCCTCGTCACCGCTGTGATGCAGTCTCAGATGCCCGACAATCTGCTCCGGCGACCACTCGTCTTCGAGTGCCTGAAGTAAAGCAAACGAACTCGGGAAAACTCGGGGTACAGGATTGAGCCGTCCCGCCGACGTGACATCCCCCAGATCATCGGCGGGAAACCAGCATAGGGTGCACCGCTTTCCGTCTCACTGACCGACCTAGTTCTCGCGATCGACGAAGCCGCCGGCATTCTCCTGGACCATGCCCTACCCTCCAGCTTCCTCACCTGCACGTTCGACATCGATAACGAGCACCTGCGAGTAATTCTCGCCGCGACGACGGCACCGATCGACACCAGCACCACCTCGTTCCATTGGTTCGTCCTCCACAGGCTGGTCGACGACGTCGTTCTCGAACAGTTTCCCTCCACAGCCGCCGACGCACCCGATAACTCGGCAACGACGATCATCCTGACCAAGGCACTACAGCCAGGTTCGTGATGCCGTCCACGACGAGCAGCCCACAACTACACCCGAACCTCACACACGTAGGCCCGGCACACCACTGCGCCGCAGCCCTAGACGGTATGAGGGGACTGTCTGAATAACGGTGGATCCGGTCCTTGATTCAACACGCCGAGCTGAGCTTGGCGGGAAGGATCGACGATGACCGAAACACTTGATCCCATGGCAGAGACTGAGGTGGATCAGAAGCAGTTGGCCGAGCAGCTCCTGGCTCAGGCCAAGGAGCAGGGCGTGGAGTTGATGGGCCCGAACGGACTCCTCAATCAACTCACCAAAAACGTCCTAGAGACCGCGTTAGACGCGGAGATGACCGAGCACCTGGGCTACGAGAAGCACGATGCCGCCGGCCGCGGCAGCGGCAACTCGAGGAACGGTACCCGTTCGAAGACGGTGCTCACTGAGATCGGGCCGGTGGAGATCGAAGTGCCACGCGACGTCGATTCTTCGTTCGACCCGCAGATTGTTAAGAAGCGTCAGCGACGCTTGACGGGTATCGATGAGATCGTATTGTCATTGACGGCAAAGGGTTTGACGACCGGCGAGATATCCGCGCACTTTCAAGATATTTACGGAGCGTCGGTGTCGAAGGACACGATCTCGCGGATCACCGACAAGGTCGTCGGGGAAATGACGGAGTGGCAGAACCGGCCACTTGATCGGGTGTATCCGGTGATGTTCATCGATGCGGTGCACGTGAAGGTTCGCGATGGGCAGGTCACCAACCGGCCGATGTATGTCGCGATCGGCGTCACCGTCAATGGCGAACGCGACATCCTCGGGATCTGGGCCGGCGAGGGCGGAGAGGGCGCAAAGTTCTGGCTCTCGGTCCTGACCGAGATCAAGAACCGTGGTGTGGCGGACGTCTGCATCGTTGTGTGCGACGGACTCAAAGGATTGCCTGAAGCGATCAACACCGTCTGGGAACTCGCTGTGGTGCAGACGTGCATTATTCATCTGATACGCAACACTTTTCGCTTTGCCTCTCGTAAATATTGGGATGCGATGGCGCGTGATCTCAAACCTGTCTACACCGCTCCGTCGGAGTTTGCGGCCAGGGAACGATTCGCTGAGTTCACGCAGAAATGGGGGCAGCAGTATCCAGCGATTATCAAGATGTGGGACAACGCGTGGAGTGAGTTCGTTCCGTTCCTGGACTACGACGTCGAGATCAGGCGCGTCATCTGCTCGACGAACGCGATCGAGTCTGTCAACGCTCGCTACAGGCGCGCAGTACGGGCGCGTGGGCACTTCCCGACTGAGCAGGCGGCGCTCAAATGCTTGTACTTGGCCACGCGTGCTCTGGACCCGACAGGGAAAGGTAAGGCACGATGGGCAATGAGGTGGAAGCCCGCGCTCAATGCGTTTGCGATCACCTTCGAAGGACGCATCACCCTGAACGGTAACTAACCGACATCAAGGTCGGATCCACCGTTAATCGGACACTCCCGGTATGAGGGTCGGCCCGTTTCGGGCCGGGGACTCGCTTGCAAGTTGCCGTGGGTTGCCGAGTAGGCGAAGCCTGGATCGGTAGTGCCTACATTTGCAGGAGGCCCCGGTGATGTATCAGCGTACGAGTGTCGGATTGGACGTGCACGCACTGTCTGTAGTGGCATGTGCGATCGACGGTCAAACCGGTGAAGTATGGAAACAACGATTATGTCCGGACTCCGGTGAGATCCTCGCCTGGTTGCGTTCGTTGCCGGGTCCGGTGAAAGCCGTCTACGAGGCCGGACCGACCGGATTCGGCCTGTACCGAGCTCTGAATCAAGCGGGTGTGGAGTGCGTGGTGGTTGCGCCGTCGAAATTGCAGAGACCTGCTGGTGACCGCGTCAAGACCGATGCTCGCGACGCGCTGCATCTGGCGCGGTTGCTCCGACTGGACGAGATCGTCGAGGTCACGGTCCCTTCGGTAGAACAAGAGGCAGCCCGAGATCTGGTCCGTGCCCGTGAGGATGCTCGCGGGGATCTGATGCGATGCCGACATCGCTTGTCGAAACTTCTTCTGCGGCAGGGCATTGTCTATTCTGGTGGTGCGGCGTGGACTGGTGCGCATGATGTGTGGCTACGAAGTCAGAGGTTCGAGCAGTCGGCGTTGCAGGCCACGTTCGACTCGAACTATGAAGCGATGCTGCTCACCCGAAGCCGCCGTGACCGACTGGATACGGCGATCGAGGAGATGGCGGAGAACAGTCCCTACACGCCGATGGTGCACCGTTTGGGATGTTTACGCGGAATCTCTACTTTGACCGGGTTCGGGTTGGCGGTCGAGATCGGCGACTGGCAGCGATTTACGGGGAGCACCATCGGTTCCTATGTCGGCCTGGTGCCGAGTGAATACTCTTCGGGGACATCACGATCACAGGGTTCGATCACCAAGACCGGCAACGGTCATGCACGTCGGTTGTTGGTCGAGGCAGCATGGCATCACCGCAAGATCTACCGCAACCCTGGACAGGTCATGCGCACTCGATGGGCGAAAGCCAGCCCCGCTGCGCGTGCTCGTGGGCATGCCGGCAACCACCGCCTGCATCATCGGTGGGAGCAGTTCACCGCCCGTAAGAAGCGTCCGGTGATCGCCAATGTCGCCGTAGCCAGAGAACTTGCGGGATGGTGTTGGTCGCTGGCGGTCGTCGACGACCAGCCCTGAGCTTGTCCTTCCCCTAGATTTCGGTCGATAGACAATCGCAAAGGGCGTGATGGCAGCGTGAGGAACGATCTGCGAAAACAACTATGGGCAGCAACAGGTTCCGAAATTGGAACCGATTGCGACGCCCGACCCTAGAGCAGCAGCACCGTTCCTGCCGAACAGTCGTCCTGCGGTAGCCAACCCGCGTATATCAGTCTGACCACGAGTCGTGAATATCGACATGTCACCCGCCGTTCTTCATGTCCGTCGACCGAAACGGAAACGGCCTCGGGAACTGCCGTTCCCGAGGCCGTTTCCACCTGTCCCTTGACAAATTTCTCTACATATCAGTTGTACGAGGCACGGACGTTAGTTACGCGATGCCGGCGGTAAGCGGCGGGCGGTCGTCCTCCGCGTGTTGAATGCGGTCGGTGGTAATTGTAGTGAACATTCCAGATTTCGACGGCAGTGCGCCGCTCAGCTTCGCTGGTGTACTCGCGGGAGTACAGCAGTTCTTCGGCGAGGATACGGTTGTAGCGTTCGACTTTCCCGTTGTGTTTCGGGGTGTACGGCTTGATGCGGTAGTGCCGAGCTTCGCGTAATGAAACGGTGAAATCTGCTGCCCGGTAGCATGATCCGTTGTCGGTGATCACGCGCTCGATACGGGTGATGCCGTGGGCGGCGAAGAAGACGCGGGCGTTGTTCATGAAATCGATGGCTGTTGCGGCGGTTTCGTTGTCGCGTGCCTCGGTGTACGCCAGGCGGGTGTTCCCGTCGATCGCGGAATGCAAATAGGTGTACCCGACCCGGGCTTGCTTGTTCTTCGTTTTCCGACGCTGCGATCGTTTGGCCTGCTCGGAGCCGCGGC
>NZ_JBIWEO010000044.1:0-4049 GCF_044762555.1 Pseudomonas sp. NPDC096917
TCCAAGCGTCGGGAAGAGGTGTCGGGGGAGGCTGGAAGCTGGACAGACGGGGGTTTTCCCGACAGAATTGGCTTACCAGGTCTCGTTCCCCGCACGCAAAGCAGAGATTCCCCGAGACCTTGGCCAGAGCGATTGCCGTCGCCGCTGGCCCGAATGAAACCCTGCCTTGGCAGGGTTTTTTCGTTTTAATGCTATGTATCTATCGCCCAAAGATATTGCGTTTGCTCGCCCAGCGCAAACCCTGTGTCTTTCACAAGCTGCCGTGTGGGTCTGGCAGCAGTGCTGCCTACCAGCACGGTAGCCAACAAGGTCCACCGGACCGCGTTAGGGAATGGTCGGTTAAGTCTCATAAATAGCAGTAGACTGTAGGGCACCCTACAGACAGAACCCGACACTGCCCTACATGGCAAAACTAACCATCGGCCGCATGGCAAAAATCTACGGTTTACACCGTTCCACATTGCATGAGGCCGTGTCTAAAGGCCGCGTAACTGCTGGCCTAGACGGTAAAGGGCAAAAGGTTATCGACCTATCAGAAATGATCCGTGTTTATGGCGAACCACAGGGGATCACCCTACACCGCCCTACACTTGACCCTACACCCTCGCCCTACACTTCCCCTACACCTGAAATGGACGTCCTACACCCGGCCCTACACTCGCTGATTGAAGAGGTTCGATTGCTGCGTGCAGAGATACAAGAGCTGCAACAGTCACTTCGGCTGATCGAGCATAAACCCACCCCAAAACTTGTTTCGGCTCCGAGTCCGAAACTAGGAGGCACCGCTACTTGGGCGAATCTGCTCGACGCTCTAGATGACTAAAAGCCATCGTCAGTTCCGCAGGCGCGAAACTCCAACGAAGGTAAAATTCTCTGTGCCTGGAAAATCCGGGACGATCATCTTTGCTATCTCCTTGCACCCTCTTTGCACCCTCTTTGCACCCTCTTTGCACCCGGCTTGCCACGGTCTTCGACCTGAACGATTTTTACGCCCTTTGAACAGCCAGATTTCTCCCCTTAACAGGGTCAAAATCTCAATACACAACACGCACCTCCACATGGGAGGTTAAAACCTTGCTGGGCTTGGCTTATGGGCATTTTCAATGACTTTATGGTGCTATACATTTTCTATACAAAATGGGGATTTCAGCCATAGAAATAAGGCTTTTTATGTATATCAATTGTTATACACCGGGGCTGGGTGTCCTTGACTGTCATAACTCGACGCCAAACACCTTGATGCCTTGAGCCTCTGCAAAACGTCCCACAGCCGTTAGGCTGGCCCAGGTACGTAACGCCTCACGACGAGAGCGAACGGGCAACCAGCGCGATCCTGCGCCGCCCAAACGAATGGCCAACCCCCATTTATCACCGTGGCGGCTGACCAGTACTTCACGCACGGCTTCGCCTTCAAGCATGACTCGCAACGCATCTTCCTGAATACCCATCCTCATAAAAACGCGGCCTTAATTTTTGCTTCCTGCTTCAAAAGCACCACCAGTTCACGGCTGGGGTATTCCGCATTGAGGGCCTGAGCTTTACAGCCAAGTACATGCTCAAACGGATTAAGATCTGTGACCAATTGAGTTGCCAGGCAACGCCGACAACACACCGATCCCTCCTCGAAAAACCAATGCCTATTCCACGCTTCCAGCGGTAAGTAGGTGACGGACATTGAAAAGCACTCCTTGGCTCATGGGGGACGGTGGCAGATTGCGCGTCAGACCGCGCAGGGTGATGACGGTAGTCCAGCCCCGGGCCTTGTGGTATCCAGCGGCCGCAAAAAAGCCCACCAGAGTGGGCTTTTTTGTGGGGTGCGATTGAACATAGGGCGCGTTATTCGCACTCAAGCCCGCGACCATCCAGTCGTTATCGAAACCCGTAATTATTACTAGACCAGCAAGAATGCTTTTCTGTCTTTGATCTGTACCCAAACCCCAAACGGAATAAACTGAATACAGCTTCCAAACAAAGCCACGAAACGCAGAACCAGCAGGGTCCAAGCAAACCACCCTCCCACGTTTCGTAGAGCCTTCGGCCTTAAACATTCCGACTGAAGACGTAAACCGTTTGCATCGTTGGGACATTGAAAATGAAACTGTTTAAAACATTGATTGCCGCTTCTTTTGTCATGCTGGGCAGTCAAATAGCTTTTGCCGATGAACCTGCTGTTGAGCAATACAGCTACAGCTCACACCTCGACATCGCCAAAGTGATTCACATGGACCCCGTCCCAGACGTCTGTGAGGTGGTTCCAGTACACATGACTTATTTGGACCATCAAGGTCAGCAACACGTTATGGAATACCGAGTAATGGGTAACGGTTGTTCAAATAACTAACACTGAGTCCCAACGAGGCCTGCTCGTTGCAGGCCAAGTTAAAACGCCCCTCCATGAGGGGCGTTTTTTATGGGCCGCTGCCAGTTACCGGTAGACCTCTCGACGGTTGCCCAATTGCACCACCAGAATCCGCAAGGCACCGTCTTGAATGTCGCAAATCACCCGAAAATCGCCGACGCGATAACGCCACAACCCACCCAGCGGACCAGTCAGGGCCTTGCCCGTGCTGCGCGGGTCATCCCGGCCAACCACCCGCTCATCCATAAAATCTAGGATGCGCTTGGCCGCCTGCTTATCCAACTTGCGCAGCTGGGTCTTGGCCGTGTCGGTGTAATCAATCGTCCAAGCCAAGAGATTTCCTTACGTCCGCTGCTGAGTGCACGACCTCTTGACCTTTACGAACCCGCTCCAGGACTTCCGCCGCGAGGTAGTAATCCTCAAGGTCGGTTAAGCCGTGATCGATGATTTCGCGCAAGTAATACGCTTTGGTACGTCCGGTGCTGCTCGCCAAAAAATCAAGGCGCTGCTCGGTTTCGGGAGCCAGTCGAATGGAAGTGGCCATGCTATAGCCTCCTTTTGTGATACATGTATTCAGTATATCACAATGACAAAAAAGCCCACTCTGGTGGGCTTTTTGACATAAGCGGCGTTATTCGAAACGCAGCACCTGAGGTTAAACAATTCCATGGGCTTTTACTTAGTTGCATGATGGCACAGAGACATAGTTATATGGATAACCGCTCAAATCACATGGAAGTAACTCATGCTTCGCCACATCAATCGATTCATTCTTGGCGCTATCATAGTAGCCTTAGCCGGTTGCGCCGGTACCCCGTTTACGTTCGGACAAGCTAGTAAGGTCAAGATCGGCATGACCGAAGATCAGCTATACGAGATCATGGGCAACCCTTATATGACGGTATCCAAAGACGAGGGCCAAACTTGGGTCTATACCCATGCGACAGCATTCAGTGGCGCAAAATCTATCTCATTCGAAACGAAGAATGGTGTCGTCTCGAAGGTGCCCTATATCCCCAAGGACTTTCTTCCTAATGACTAAGACAAATAGCTTCGTCGGCTACTGAAACCAACCACCGCATATTGGGCACCTGCAATGTAGGTGCCCAATGCTCACAAAGAGCAAGAGCATTCGCTACGCTCACCAGCTCGACCCCCTAAAGGGGGACCCCCACTCGCTGGGAAAGATCCAAAGCAGGCTATAGCCCTAAGGGACAAGAGCACGAGCAATGATGGCTACGCGACGCTCTTGATGGCTCCCACTGGCGTGGGAGCCCCTACGATCAGCTTTTAAAAAAAGCGTCTCGCATGACTCCACGCAGTGAGGATTTTGTTCCAGGTGCAGTCACCCGGCTCCCACTCCCAACAGGCGTTCCAGACTTTCGGGGATTGTTTACCACTGCGCCCCCTGCCCTCTTCGGCGTCTGGCGGTTGGTGGGTTTTAGGACAGTGACAGCGCCCGTGGTTGGGTTTTTACGCTGCCCTGCCATTGCCTTCTCGCCCTTGCGGGTCGCACCTAACCGGCTATACCGGCTGCCGTGAAGAGATCCCCTTGATCGGCAGCTATTACTTTCCCGGGCCCAAAGCATCTTGATTCCAAGCGTCGGGAAGAGGTGTCGGGGGAGGCTGGAAGCTGGACAGACGGGGGTTTTCCCGACAGAATTGGCTTACCAGGTCTCGTTCCCCGCAC
>NZ_JBIWEO010000045.1:0-3864 GCF_044762555.1 Pseudomonas sp. NPDC096917
ATGCCGAGGGAACGAATTTCTTTGATAAACACTTTGAAGGACTCGGGCATGCCCGGCTCCATACGGTGATCGCCGTCCACGATGTTTTTGTACATCTTGGTACGACCGTTCACATCGTCCGACTTCACTGTGAGCATTTCTTGCAGAGTGTATGCCGCGCCGTAAGCTTCCAGCGCCCAGACCTCCATCTCCCCGAAACGCTGACCACCGAACTGCGCCTTACCACCCAGCGGCTGCTGGGTAACCAGGCTGTAAGAACCGGTAGAACGCGCGTGCATCTTGTCGTCTACCAAGTGGTTCAGCTTCAGCATGTACATGTAGCCAACAGTAACCGGACGCTCGAACTTGTTGCCGGTACGACCATCAGTCAGCACCATCTGGCCGCTGTCTGGCAGGTCTGCCAAACGAAGCATTGCCTTGATTTCGCTTTCTTTGGCACCGTCGAACACCGGGGTAGCCATTGGCACACCGCCGCGAAGGTTCTTCGCCAGATCAAGGATTTCTTGATCGGAGAAGTCATCCAAGCTTTCTTGACGACCGCCAATTTCGTTGTAGATCTCATGCAGGAACTTACGCAGGTCAGCAACCTTGCGCTGCTCTTCAATCATGAGGTTGATCTTCTCGCCCAAACCTTTGGCTGCAAGGCCCAGGTGGGTTTCGAGAATCTGACCAACGTTCATACGCGAAGGTACGCCCAACGGGTTGAGGACCACATCGACCGGGGTGCCATTGGCATCGTACGGCATGTCTTCAACCGGCATGATTACGGAGACCACACCCTTGTTACCGTGACGACCGGCCATCTTGTCACCCGGCTGGATGCGACGACGGATTGCCAGGTAAACCTTGACGATTTTCAGCACGCCTGGAGCCAGGTCATCGCCTTGCTGCAGTTTGCGCTTCTTGTCTTCGAACTTGTCGTCCAGCAGACGACGGCGATCGATGATGTAAGCCTGAGCCTTTTCAAGCTGCTCGTTCAGAGCATCTTCAGCCATGCGCAGTTTGAACCACTGACCATGCTCAAGACCGTCCAGGACTTCATTGGTGATTTCCTGGCCTTTCTTCAGACCTGCACCGCCCTCAGCCACATGGCCAACCAGCGCAGAGCGCAGACGTTCGAAAGTAGCGCCTTCAACAATACGGAACTCTTCGTTCAGATCCTTGCGGATCTCGTCCAGCTGAGTCTTCTCGATCGACAGGGCACGAGCATCACGCTCAACACCGTCGCGAGTGAAGACTTGTACGTCGATGACAGTACCTTTGGTACCAGTAGGTACGCGCAGCGAGGTGTCTTTAACGTCACTGGCCTTTTCACCGAAGATTGCACGCAACAGCTTCTCTTCTGGCGTCAGTTGGGTCTCGCCTTTCGGTGTGACCTTACCTACCAGAATGTCGCCTGCGCCAACTTCAGCACCTACGTAAACGATACCGGCTTCGTCCAGCTTGTTCAGTGCAGCTTCACCCACGTTCGGGATGTCTGCAGTGATCTCTTCAGGCCCAAGCTTGGTGTCACGTGCCACACAGGTCAGCTCCTGAATGTGGATCGTGGTGAAGCGGTCTTCTTGAACTACGCGTTCCGACAGGCAGATGGAGTCTTCGAAGTTGTAACCGTTCCAGGCCATGAACGCGATGCGCATGTTCTGACCCAGAGCCAGCTCCCCCATATCGGTGGACGGGCCGTCAGCCATGATGTCGCTACGCTGTACACGATCACCTTTGCGAACCAGCGGACGCTGGTTAATGCAGGTGTTCTGGTTCGAACGGGTGTATTTGGTCAGGTTGTAGATATCAACACCAGCTTCGCCGGTCTCAACTTCATCATCTGCAACACGAACCACGATACGGCTAGCATCAACAGAGTCGATTACGCCGCCACGACGAGCCACGACGCAAACGCCGGAGTCACGAGCTACGTTACGCTCCATACCCGTACCTACCAGCGGCTTGTCAGCACGCAGGGTGGGTACAGCTTGACGCTGCATGTTCGAACCCATCAACGCACGGTTGGCGTCATCGTGCTCGAGGAACGGAATCAACGACGCCGCCACAGAAACAACCTGCTTCGGAGAAACGTCCATCAAGGTGACGTCTTCCGGCGCCTTAACGGTGAATTCGTTCAAGTGACGAACAGCTACCAGTTCGTCGATCAGTACTTTCTTGTCGTTCATCGTGGCCGAAGCCTGAGCGATCACGTGATCAGCTTCTTCGATGGCGGACAGGAATACGATCTCGTCGGTGACCAATGCGTCTTTCACCACACGATACGGGCTTTCAAGGAAGCCGTACTGGTTGGTGCGCGCATAAGCAGCCAAGGAGTTGATCAAACCGATGTTCGGACCTTCCGGTGTCTCGATCGGGCATACACGACCGTAGTGAGTCGGGTGTACGTCACGAACTTCAAAGCCTGCACGCTCACGCGTGAGACCGCCCGGGCCCAGCGCAGAAACACGGCGCTTGTGGGTGATCTCGGACAGCGGGTTGTTCTGGTCCATGAACTGAGACAGCTGGCTGGAACCGAAGAACTCTTTGACCGCAGCAGCCACTGGCTTGGCGTTGATCAGATCCTGCGGCATCAAGCCTTCGCTTTCCGCCATCGACAGACGCTCTTTGACCGCACGCTCAACACGTACCAAGCCAACGCGGAACTGGTTTTCAGCCATTTCGCCAACACAGCGAACACGACGGTTACCCAGGTGATCGATGTCATCGACGATGCCTTTACCGTTACGGATGTCGACCAGAGTCTTCAATACCGCAACGATGTCTTCTTTGCACAACACACCCGAACCTTCGATTTCGGTACGACCGATACGACGGTTGAACTTCATCCGGCCGACCGCAGACAGGTCATAGCGCTCAGGGCTGAAGAACAGGTTGTTGAACAGAGTCTCGGCAGCGTCTTTGGTTGGCGGCTCGCCAGGACGCATCATGCGATAGATCTCGACCAGCGCTTCCAATTGGTTGCTGGTGGAGTCGATCTTCAGGGTGTCGGAGACAAACGGGCCGCAGTCGATATCGTTGGTGTACAACGTTTCGATACGAACAACTTGGCTCTTGGCAACTTTTGCCAGGATTTCAGTTGTCAGCTCGGTGTTGCACTCAGCAATAATTTCACCAGTAGCCGGATGCACGATTGCCTTGGCCGTTGTGCGACCCAGGACATAGTCCAGAGGCATAACGAGCTCTTTGACACCGGCTTTTTCCAGCTGATTGATGTGACGAGCAGTAATACGACGGCCTTGCTCGACGATCACCTTGCCTTTGTCATCGGTAATATCGATGGCTGCGATTTCACCACGCAGGCGCTGAGGAACCAGCTCCAGGCTGATACTTTCACCTTGAACATGGAAAACGTTGGTGGTGTAGAACGCGTCTAGCACTTGCTCAGTCGTATAACCCAGCGCGCGCAGCAGTACCGATGCAGGCAGCTTGCGACGACGGTCGATACGTACGAACACGCAGTCTTTCGGATCGAACTCAAAGTCCAACCACGAACCACGGTAAGGAATGATACGCGCGGAATAAAGCAGCTTACCGGAGCTGTGCGTCTTGCCGCGGTCGTGGTCAAAGAACACGCCCGGGGAACGGTGCAGCTGGGAAACAATTACACGCTCGGTACCGTTGATTACAAAGGTACCGTTTTCAGTCATCAGGGGGATTTCACCCATGTAGACTTCTTGCTCTTTGATGTCCTTGATCGCTTTGTTCGACGATTCTTTGTCGAAAATGATCAAACGAACTTTTACCCGCAAAGGTACGGCGTAAGTTACACCGCGCAACACGCATTCTTTGACATCAAATGCCGGTTCGCCCAAGCGATAACCGACGTACTCCAGCGCAGCATTGCCGGAGTAGCTGATGATC
>NZ_JBIWEO010000046.1:0-1282 GCF_044762555.1 Pseudomonas sp. NPDC096917
TGGACGCCGAACTGCCCGAGCACGAGCGCAAACCGTACCTCTGGGAAGAGCCCGAGCGCTTCAATCAAATCGCCATGCATCGCCTGACCGGCTGCATTCAGGCGCAGTACCGTCATGACGTGTTGTACCTGGTGCTGGACGACACGCTGGGTGTGTTGCGCGACCTGGCCAATTATCAGGACCAGGTCGTCGGCTGGATCGACGACTGGAGCAATGGCGGGGCGAAAAAGGGCAACAACGAGCGCGATTATTTACTGGCGTGCTACATCGAATCCCTCAGTCAACTCAATGCGCCCACTGTTCAAACGCTGCTCGGTGGCAGCACTGACCCGGCGTACAAAGCCCTGATGGATGATTTGCTGTGCATGGCTGAGCCGCAACAGGGGGTGACGGATGCGGCGATCATTGAGTACCTCGAAAAGGGCGGCTTGATGACCCCGCCTGCGGGGAGCCCGGTCCCGGCTGAGTTGGCGGTGTTACGTGAAACGGCGGGCAATGAGGCAATGGGCGCCTACGACTCACATAACTTTGGGCTAAGCCCCAGTGAGTTGAGCGCCATTGAAGACGTCGACCGCCGTTTCTACACCCGTGAGCATTTTCAGGTCTCTCCCCCGGCCTTTGTCGACAAGCATTTCGAAACACTGATTACCTTGGGCAAGCATCGATTCAATCAGATCAATGATGTGTTGTACGGCGCGAAATTTGGGCAGCGCGGCGTCAATGAGTTGATCGACCGCGAAGCGATGGACCGCGAGCTGCAGGCCCATCGTGCTGGACTTGCACGCTGGAACCGCCAACTCGACCTCATCACCGCCGACCGCACAGACTTGATCTGCTCTGGCGCGTTTCACAAAGCCGCCTGGTACTTTGATCCGATGGACATTGGGCAGACGGGGCATGCCTTTACCCTTGAATACGCCTGCCTCAAAGACATCTGCCGCAGCGATGAAGCCTGTGAACGACTGCTGGCGTATTGTGAACAAACGCCGCAATTCAGTCGCCCGCTGTACTACACCTTGCCCTACAGCGAGCAAACGTCGCTTTGGGTGCAATACGCCTTTTTGCTGGCCGCGGGCATGGTCTTGTTCAACAACAGCCCTGAACTCCTGGCCCGTTTGCGCACCATTGAACAGCGTCGCTTACCGGCGCTTGACGACCTGCCGGAGAGTACCCGCTCAGTGGCCAATGCCGCGCTGAACACCCTGACCCCGGCGCTTAATCGTGGGTTGGAAAAAATACTGCTCAACTTTGACGACCTCTTCAAAAGCAACGTCATCCCAGG
>NZ_JBIWEO010000046.1:1380-3306 GCF_044762555.1 Pseudomonas sp. NPDC096917
ACGTTGAAGAACTGCTGCGCAAACTGCCTACGGCTTTGAAATCGCGGATCATACAGGCGGCTAAAACCGAAGGCGTGACGTTTCACTTTTCCAACCCGCAAGAGCAGGCCGCGCTACGGGAGGCGCTGGACAAGACACTTAAGCTGCGCAAAAACATTGCCCTGCTTAAAAAGCAGCGGGCCCATTCCAATCGTAAACACGGGCATAAGTCGGCCACCTCTCGGGAATTGTTGCAGCAGATCGAGTATCAAAACCAACAACTGGATCTGGAGCAAAGACGGCTGGCTGCCAGCATTAGCCCAATCCCGGAACTGCCGGATGAACATGCACGGATTTTTGGTTCAATGCAGGGGAAAGCAGGGCTCACGGTCATCTTTCCCAATGAGGGTAAGCGGCAAGTGGCCGGACTGATGGAGGATTTTCGTCAGGGTGTGAGGCGTGCGCCTGTGATGAATGTGCTGGGGGATGGGGCAGCGTTGTTACTGTTTGTGGCGCAGGCGGTGAATTTGGTGCAGGTGTTTAAGGAAACGATGGCTGTTTCGAGTGATAAGAGGGATTCGGTTCCTCTCATGAGCGCGTTTGCTGCGACTGGCGCCGCTGGGTTTGCTGCTGCTCAAGGGGTGTTCGACACGGCGCTAAGTGCTCAGGTTAAAAGTTTAGGAGATGGTTTAGCTCGGACTGCGCTTAGTAGACTGCAAGTTACGATCGGGAAGTTGCATGTTGGATTGGGTTTCTTTACTTATTTATTCGGTTTGGCAGCGGCGGTTATTAGTTTTAGCGTATATCGTAACAATTGGGTGCAGGCCGTACGTAGCGGTAATCGCGGTGCTCAAAGTGGCGCGATGATCACAATGGTCGCTTCTGGTGGTTTGGCTGCTACTAATGCTTATGGTTTGAGCCATACCGTAAAACAAGGTTTTCAAGTGCTGAAGGCTGCCAAAGGCACCGCCCGGGATATGGCATGGAAGGTTGCTGGGACTCGTCTTAGTAGTGTGTTTCTCCGTTTTAACTGGGCAGGTGCGTTCTTTACGATATTGGAGTTAGCAGGCACCTGGCTTTATAACCGTTACAACACCAGCGCTCATGATCAGTGGCTACAAAGCACCCCATGGGGGCTTGAGGCAGACAAGCGGGAAGATCTAAGCCTGGAAGAGTTTCAGTATTACCTGATGGTGCTGCAGCAGGCGCCGTTTGTAGAGATCAAACGCTCCGAGGAGGAACCCTTCTGGCAAAGCATGCTGTCAAGTGCAAAACCGGGGGAAATTTACGTCGTTCTTCCGGGGCGGACTCTACCGGATTATCAACTTACCCTAGAGGGCAAGGCCCATCATGGGCTTAAGATCGGTGCTCAGAGAATGACTACATTTCTTCGGGGTGATCGAGGTATTCCGGTGGAACAGCGGGAGGTTGTAACCCAACAGGTGCAGGCGGGCTTGTATCGAGTGAAGAGCACATCGGAAAAGGAGCAGGGCGGCCCGGCGCCGATGTTGCTTAAACTGACTTATCCACGTAACCCTGAACGTGTTCTAGGCAAGGTGTCTGAGGAATTATTAATTGAACTTGTGCTCCAGTCACTGAATGACAAGGGGCAATTGGTTGAGCACACCTACCGCATTCGTTTTGACCCTCTTGAAGGCGGGCGCTTTCTATCGAACAAGCAACACTTCGAATCAAGCGCTGATATGCCTTTGTTAGAGGTGGACATCAATGCTTTGGATGTTCCGTCATGACTAAAACCAAAGCGGTATTACCTAAAGCGACAATAAATACGGCGCAAAAGAAAGCGGGTGACATTGAGCTTTTTCCTGGCGGTGGACAGACCTATTTGGCCCCCTTACCGCTGCCTACCGAGGCTGAGCCTTGTTGTCCGTATATCAGTGATTACAACGACACTTATTTGGATTTTGGAGGAGGGGAGCCGAATGT
>NZ_JBIWEO010000047.1:0-2953 GCF_044762555.1 Pseudomonas sp. NPDC096917
ACCAACAACATTCTGTCGCCAGCCAACGGTGAGCCAATCATCGTTCCGTCGCAGGACGTTGTATTGGGTCTGTACTACATGACGCGTGAAGCGATCAACGCCAAAGGCGAAGGTCGTGTGTTCGCAGATTTGCAAGAAGTAGACCGCGTATTCCGTGCTGGCGAAGCCGCACTGCATGCCAAGGTTAAAGTGCGGATCAACGAAACCGTTAATGACCGCGATGGCGGCAGCGTGAGCAATACCCGTATCGTCGACACTACCGTGGGCCGTGCGCTGTTGTTCCAGGTTGTGCCAAAAGGTCTGTCGTTCGACGTCGTCAACCTGCCGATGAAGAAAAAAGCGATCTCTAAGCTGATCAACCAGTGCTACCGCGTGGTTGGTTTGAAAGAGACCGTGATCTTTGCTGACCAGTTGATGTACACCGGCTTTGCTTACTCGACCATTTCCGGCGTTTCCATCGGTGTTAACGACTTCGTTATCCCTGATGAAAAAGCTCGCATCATCGCGGCTGCTACCGATGAAGTGAAAGAGATCGAAAGCCAGTACGCCTCCGGCCTGGTAACACAGGGCGAGAAGTACAACAAAGTAATCGACCTTTGGTCGAAAGCGAACGATGAAGTCTCCAAGGCAATGATGTCGAACCTCTCGAAAGAGAAGGTTATTGACCGTCACGGCAACGAGGTCGAGCAAGAGTCGTTCAACTCGATGTACATGATGGCGGACTCCGGCGCACGGGGTTCTGCTGCGCAGATCCGTCAGCTGGCCGGTATGCGTGGTCTGATGGCCAAGCCAGATGGCTCTATCATCGAAACGCCGATTACAGCGAACTTCCGTGAAGGTTTGAGCGTACTTCAGTACTTCATCTCGACTCACGGTGCTCGTAAGGGTCTGGCGGATACCGCATTGAAAACTGCTAACTCCGGTTACTTGACTCGTCGTCTGGTAGACGTTGCGCAGGATCTGGTTGTGACTGAAGTCGACTGCGGAACCGAACACGGTCTGCTGATGACTCCGCACATCGAAGGCGGCGACGTTGTAGAGCCATTGGGTGAGCGCGTACTGGGTCGAGTAATCGCCCGTGACGTATTCAAGCCGGGTACCGATGAAGTTATCGTTCCTGCAGGCACCCTGGTTGACGAGAAGTGGGTTGAATTCATCGAGCTTAACAGCATCGACGAAGTGATCGTGCGCTCGCCAATCAGCTGCGAAACCCGCTTCGGTATTTGCGCCAAGTGCTACGGGCGTGATCTGGCTCGTGGGCACCAGGTGAACATCGGTGAAGCTGTCGGCGTAATTGCTGCTCAGTCGATCGGTGAGCCGGGTACCCAGCTGACGATGCGTACGTTCCACATCGGTGGTGCTGCAAGCCGGACTTCTGCTGCTGACAGCGTTCAGGTGAAGAATGGCGGTACTGTCCGTCTGCACAACCTGAAGCACGTAGAGCGCGTAGATGGTTGCCTGGTAGCGGTATCGCGTTCCGGTGAGCTGGCAATCGCTGATGACTACGGTCGTGAGCGTGAGCGCTACAAGCTGCCGTACGGTGCAGTAATCTCGGTTAAAGAAGGTGACAAGGTTGACGCTGGCTCCATCGTAGCCAAGTGGGATCCGCACACTCACCCAATCGTTACCGAAATGAAAGGTACCGTGACCTACGTGGGCATGGAAGAAGGCATCACGATCAAGCGTCAAACTGACGAATTGACCGGTATGACCAATATTGAAGTGCTTGATGCCAAAGACCGTCCAGCTGCCGGCAAGGACATTCGTCCAGCCGTTAAGATGGTGGGTGTTGATGGTAAGGATCTGTTGTTGCCTGGTACCGACGTACCGGCTCAGTACTTCCTGCCAGCTAACGCCTTGGTCGGTGTAGCGGATGGTGCGGAAATCGCGATCGGTGACGTTATCGCTCGTATTCCGCAAGAAACTTCGAAAACTCGAGACATCACCGGTGGTCTGCCACGCGTTGCTGACTTGTTCGAAGCGCGCCGTCCGAAAGAAGCCTCGATCTTGGCTGAAGTCAGCGGCACCATCGCGTTCGGTAAAGAAACCAAAGGCAAGCGCCGTCTGGTTATTACCCCGAACGACGGTAGCGATCCGTACGAAGAGCTGATTCCAAAGTGGCGCCACCTGAACGTCTTCGAAGGCGAGCAAGTGAACCGCGGCGAAGTTATCTCCGATGGTCCAAGCGATCCACACGATATCCTGCGTTTGCTGGGTGTGAGTGCGTTGGCCAAGTACATCGTTAACGAGATTCAAGACGTTTACCGTCTGCAAGGCGTAAAAATCAACGATAAGCACATCGAAACGATCCTTCGTCAGATGCTGCGTAAAGTTGAAATTGCCGAGTCTGGCGATTCCTCCTTCATCAAGGGCGACCAGATGGAGTTGACGCAGGTACTTGTTGAAAACGAGCGTCTGGGTAACGAAGACAAATTCGTTTCCAAGTTCACTCGCGTTCTGTTGGGTATCACCAAGGCGTCGTTGTCGACTGAGTCGTTCATCTCCGCGGCCTCTTTCCAAGAGACAACCCGCGTACTGACCGAAGCAGCGGTAACCGGCAAGCGTGACTACCTGCGCGGCCTGAAAGAAAACGTTGTCGTGGGTCGTTTGATCCCGGCAGGTACTGGTTTGGCATATCACAGCGAGCGCAAGCGCCGCCGTGAGGCTGACAAGCCATTGCGCGTAAGCGCCAGTGAAGTGGAAGCAGCACTGACCGAAGCGCTGAACTCGAGCGGTAACTGAGTTCTGCGATAAATGAAGGGTGGGCCCTGGCCGTTCCGTTCATCGAATCGAGACATTTTGTCGAGCTTTGATGAGGGGGAAGGTCGGGGCCTTGCCTTGACTGGGGGCAAGATCCTCTTTAGACTCTTGTACCCCTAAATTTGGCGGGAATTCGTTCCTGCCATTTTGCTTTTCTTGCAAGACAATAGCGTCGCAAGACAACAGTGGAGCT
>NZ_JBIWEO010000048.1:0-2694 GCF_044762555.1 Pseudomonas sp. NPDC096917
GTAACCAAACAGCACTGCCAATGCCAACATCCATAAGATGTATTGATACTCGTCACGTACCCAGGGCCTCAATCGAGCGTCGACTGTTGGGTAGGCATCAAAATACCGCTGGAACTGGATAAAGGCGTAATCGACATAAGTGTCGACCAGCTCCAGGGGGGCGCCTCCCGAGTAGCGTTGGATCGCCAACTCCAAGGCCATATAGGCGTGATCCCAGCTCAAGCCTTTGTTATGGCGGGCGTCACGCAGGGGATCAGTCAACAGATCGCTGATGTCCCTATCTGCGAATTCGGCTTCTTTGGCCGCTGTTGAAGTCTGGTAGTGCTGCTCGGTCATCCACGGGTCGCGCTTGACTTGGTCGAAATAGCTCATGGCGCACTCCTTCAGGCTGAAATACCTTTCACCAAGCGCCAAGTAACAACCCGTCCATTGTCGGTGGGCAGGATCAGGCCTTCGCCGAAGGTTTGCGGGCCGACGGGCCAGTCGTCACAGATCCACACACCTGAAACCGGGCACGCTTCGCCGGACATGGCACGCAAGCCGCTTGAGGTTTCGATGCGATGGCCTTCGGGAAAGTTGCGCAGTACTTGACGGGCGCGAGCGTCGTCGACCAAGTCCTTGGGGTAATACGGCAGGTCGCGATAGGGGGTGTCATCGACCTCCCAGAGCAGCGTGACCAAGCCGGCTTCGAAGGCCCAGTAGCCAAAGAAACCTGCATCTGCTCTACGCTTGTGACGGTCATGCCAGTAGCAGTTGCGCATGCCGCGATACCATTGCTTCAAGTAGGTGCGCAGGGCTTGTTGTTGCTCGTCGCCCCGAGTGTTTAGCGCGGTGAGCAGTTCGCCATAGGGTTTTTCGTGAATCAATTGATCGCCCGGCAGGGAGATGCCCACCCGTGCAAACAGACGCCGCAACAATGCGTCTTGCCCATCATCTGAGTCGGTGCTGATCCAACTGGCGATTTGTTGAATGCGATTGGGCATGTTGAACAAGACGGCCAAGGACAGTAACCAAAGGATGTATTGATAGGCGTCTGGCTCCCAGGGTTTCAGGGAAAACTCAGGGAAGGCTTTTTTGTGCCGTTCGAACTGGGAAAAAGCGTGGTCGGCGTAAGGAATCAGTGACTCTAAGGGTTCGCCGCCTGAGTAGAGTTCAATCAATAATTCCAGCGACTGATAAGACCACCTCCAGCTCAATCGTTGCTTGTGGTCCTCATCCTCCTTTTTTGCGAGCACATCCTCAGCTTTGCGAACCACATAGCGTTCTTTCAAGTAGGTAATGTCTTCAATGTAGGGTAGTTCTTGTAATAGAGGTTCACGCTTGACTTGTTCAAAACGCTTCATGATGTGATTCCCTTGAGTTTTATGGTGTGACGCTGCCAATAGAGTTTGCGTTTTTGTCTAGTCGAGTGATGCTTGTTACCTGCCCGCTCTCATCAACCACCAATAACCAACGCTCATAGCCTGCTTCTGCAATGTCGTCTGCTTGTTGTCTGCCAAGGGCGTCTGCGAGTCTTGGATCAATCCATTCATCACTCATCTGCTTTGCACTTGGATGCCCAGCACTGCCCTTGGTCGTGGGTAAGCTGCTCGCTGAAAACTGCCCACCGGTACGGTACTTGGTCTCCGTGATGATATAGGGCGGCGGCGGATTGGCATTCTTATAAACGCCATCAATGCCGCGTCCGGTAGGCTTCATGTCCATGCTGCGCGGCCCACGGCTGCTGGACAACAGGTTCTCATGGCCTTTACCCAGCATGTACTGGTCACTTATCACCTCTCCATAAATCCCCTTTTGCGCAGTGGTCGCAGTCTTGGGATCGAAGGCATGGACGTTTGGACCGTGCGGCACGGGCGGCGGGGTGCTGGGCACCGGTGTTCCGTAAGTACCGGCAGGACGCTCCAGATAGATCGGGGGCATACCCACCCCTGAAGTTATTCGGCCACCGTCCATGGCCATAGGCACTGGTTTTTCGGCGCGCACCCCAGCGGTAGCGACCTGGCTGGGCTCCTTGAGGGCTTGCTCCAGTGCTTTGGCGAGCCGTGCGTCCAGCTGAGCCAAGGCCAGTGGGATCTCTCGAACCGCATGAAGCTGCACGGCGTAAAATTGCTTCTCCATTTCTTGCAATCGAGCTAGCAGTTGGGTGGCCTGGTTGAAGGGCCATCGATTAAGGTAGCTGCGCAATTTGCGCACCGCGTCCAATGTCTTGGTCAAGAATGTATTTAGGTATTCAAGCAAAGCTTTTTCATAAGCCGTGAACTTGATGGCCTTGAGCATGTGCTCAACGTTACCCCGGGTAAATTTGCTAAGGAAATGAAGTAAAGTTTTGAGAGCGACCTGGCTTTCGCGGATGAGCAGCAAGCATAAAGCGCGCAGAAAAGCAGAGGCCTCTTGTCCGATTACAGCCCCCACCGCGCTGCCCACCACTGTCCCAGCGCTGCCTGCGATCGCTCCGATCACGGGCGCAATCAGGGTGATGAGGCATGCAATCAGCAAGACCCACTCCTGCCACTCCGGCGGTTGTGGTCGACTCTTGCTTGCCGTGCCGTTGTAACGTTTGCCCAGTCGCATGCAGATGGCAGCAATATCGCGTGCGCTGAGCACAATCACGACGCCCGGAACAAAAGACAGCAGCATGTCGGCGATGACCACGCTCAATGGGCGGTCTTCGGCGAACTCGCCAAGCACCAAGTC
>NZ_JBIWEO010000049.1:0-2258 GCF_044762555.1 Pseudomonas sp. NPDC096917
CGTGGTATTACCATTACTTCTGCTGCTATTACCGCCTTCTGGAAAGGTTCTGCCAAGCAGTACAAAGACGAGCATCGCTTCAACGTAATCGATACCCCGGGCCACGTAGACTTCACTATTGAAGTTGAGCGTTCCCTGCGTGTGCTCGATGGTGCGGTTGTAGTGTTCTGCGGTACTTCAGGTGTTGAGCCTCAGTCGGAAACCGTATGGCGTCAAGCCAACAAATACGGCGTTCCACGTCTTGTTTATGTAAACAAGATGGACCGTGCTGGCGCGAACTTCCTGCGCGTAATCGAACAGATCAAAAAGCGTCTGGGTCACACTCCGGTGCCTATCCAGCTCGCTATCGGTTCTGAAGATAACTTCCAGGGTCAGATCGACCTGATCAACATGGAAGCTGTCTACTGGAATGATGCGGACAAGGGCATGGTCCCTGTTCGCAAAGAAATTCCGGCTGAACTGAAAGATCTGGCTGACGAGTGGCGCGACAACATGGTTCAGGCTGCGGCCGAAGCCAATGAAGAGCTGATGAACAAGTATCTCGAAGGTGAAGAATTCACTATCGAGGAAATCAAGGCTGCTCTGCGTCAGCGTACTATTGCTGGTGAGATCGTCTTGGCTGTTTGTGGTTCTTCCTTCAAGAACAAGGGTGTTCCCCTGGTTCTCGACGCCGTTATCGACTTCCTGCCTGCACCTACCGATATTCCAGCCATCAAGGGTACTGACCCGGATGACGAGTCTATCGAGCTGGAGCGTCATGCAGACGATAGCGAGCCGTTCTCGGCTCTGGCGTTCAAGATCGCTACCGACCCATTCGTGGGTACCTTGACCTTCGTCCGTGTTTACTCGGGCGTGTTGAACTCCGGCGACGGTGTAATCAACTCGGTTAAAGGCAAGAAAGAGCGCGTGGGTCGTATGGTGCAAATGCACGCAAACGCTCGCGAAGAGATCAAGGAAGTACGCGCTGGTGACATCGCGGCCTTGATCGGCATGAAGGATGTCACCACTGGTGAAACCTTGTGCAACGCTGACAAGCCAATTATCTTGGTTCGTATGGACTTCCCGGAGCCGGTTATTTCGGTTGCCGTTGAGCCTAAGACCAAAGATGACCAGGAAAAAATGGGTATCGCACTGGGCAAACTTGCTCAGGAAGATCCATCTTTCCGCGTTAAAACTGATGAAGAGACTGGTCAGACGATCATCTCTGGTATGGGTGAGTTGCACCTGGACATCCTGGTTGACCGGATGCGCCGTGAGTTCAACGTTGAAGCCAACATCGGTAAGCCTCAGGTTTCGTATCGTGAGCGCATCACGAAGAGCTGTGAGATCGAAGGCAAGTTCGTTCGTCAGTCCGGCGGTCGTGGTCAGTTTGGCCATTGCTGGATCCGTTTTGCACCTGCTGACGAAGGTCAGGAAGGTCTGCAGTTCGTGAACGAAGTGGTAGGTGGTGTAGTTCCTAAGGAATACATCCCGGCTATCCAGAAGGGTATCGAAGAGCAGATGAAAAACGGTGTTGTTGCCGGTTATCCGCTGATCGGCCTGAAGGCTACCGTGTTCGATGGTTCTTACCACGACGTCGACTCTAACGAGATGGCGTTTAAGGTGGCTGCTTCCATGGCTACCAAGCAATTGGCCTCCAAAGGTGGCGGTGAGTTGCTTGAGCCGATCATGGCGGTAGAGGTTGTTACACCTGAAGACTATATGGGTGACGTGATGGGCGACTTGAATCGTCGTCGCGGCATGATCCAGGGTATGGAAGATACGGTTTCCGGCAAGGTTATTCGTGCCGAGGTTCCGTTGGGTGAAATGTTCGGTTATGCGACCGACGTTCGTTCCATGTCTCAGGGTCGCGCAAGCTACTCTATGGAATTCAAAAAATACGATACAGCTCCGTCGCACATCGTCGAAGCTGTCACTAAAAAACAAGGCTGATTTAGTTCAGTCCTTTAGGCAAGGAGTTAATTGTCGTGGCTAAAGAAAAATTTGATCGTTCCCTACCGCACGTCAACGTTGGCACTATCGGTCACGTTGACCATGGTAAAACTACGCTGACTGCAGCTCTGACTCGTGTTTGCTCCGAAGTTTTCGGTTCGGCCATCGTTGATTTCGATAAGATCGACAGCGCGCCAGAAGAAAAAGCTCGTGGTATCACCATCAACACTGCGCACGTTGAATACAACTCGAAGATTCGTCACTACGCTCACGTTGACTGCCCAGGTCACGCTGACTACGTGAAGAACATGATCACCGGTGCTGCC
>NZ_JBIWEO010000050.1:0-1085 GCF_044762555.1 Pseudomonas sp. NPDC096917
GGTGAAGTTACTCGCGCTGTCACAATCGGCAAGGGAATCGGCGCCACCAAAGGTGCGCGTTCGGCTATCGAAGCAGCTGGCGGCAAGTTCGAGGAATAAATGGCTAAGCAAGGTGCTCTCTCAGCGCTCAGCAAAGGCGGGTTATCCGAGCTCTGGGCTCGTCTGCGTTTTCTATTCCTGGCGATCATCGTCTACCGAATAGGCGCACACATTCCAGTTCCTGGTATTAACCCAGACCGGTTGGCGGACCTGTTTCGACAGAATGAGGGGACCATACTTAGCTTGTTCAACATGTTTTCCGGCGGTGCGCTGGAGCGGATGAGTATTTTTGCGCTGGGGATCATGCCGTACATTTCGGCATCGATCATCATGCAGCTTATGTCCGCTGTCAGCCCACAGCTGGAGCAGTTGAAGAAGGAAGGTGAAGCTGGTCGTCGCAAGATAAGCCAGTACACCCGCTACCTCACTGTCGCTCTTGCTCTTGTCCAGGCTATTGGCATGTCCATTGGTTTGGCAGGGCAGGGCGTAGCGTTCACTGGTGATCTAGGCTTCCATTTCGTTGCAGTAACCACTTTTGTGGCGGGTGCAATGTTTATGATGTGGCTGGGTGAGCAGATTACTGAGCGTGGTGTTGGCAACGGTATCTCGATGTTGATTTTTTCGGGTATCGTCGCCGGTCTTCCGAGAGCAATTGGGCAGTCTTTTGAGTCTGCGCGTCAGGGTGATATCAACATCTTCGCCCTGGTTGCTATCGGTTTGCTGGCAGTAGCGATTATCGGTTTCGTGGTGTTCATTGAGCGTGGTCAGCGTCGTATTGCTGTTCACTACGCCAAGCGTCAGCAGGGCCGCAAGGTGTTTGCTGCGCAGACTAGCCACCTACCGCTGAAAGTGAATATGGCCGGTGTGATTCCGGCTATTTTTGCGAGCAGCATTTTGCTGTTCCCGGCTTCGCTGGGTGCCTGGTTTGGTCAGTCTGAAGGTATGGGCTGGTTGCAGGACATCTCGCAGTCGATCGCTCCTGGTCAGCCGTTGAATATTCTGCTGTTTAGTGCAGGGATTATTTTCTTCTGCTTCTTCTATACGGC
>NZ_JBIWEO010000050.1:1095-1653 GCF_044762555.1 Pseudomonas sp. NPDC096917
GTTCAATCCGAAAGACGTAGCGGAAAACCTGAAGAAGTCCGGTGCCTTTATTCCGGGTATCCGTCCAGGTGAGCAGTCGGCACGCTATATTGATGGCGTTTTGACTCGTTTGACTCTGTTCGGTGCTCTTTATATGACGGCCGTATGTCTGCTTCCCCAGTTCCTGGTGGTTGCGGCAAACGTTCCGTTCTACCTTGGCGGGACCTCGTTGCTGATCGTGGTCGTGGTTGTTATGGACTTTATGTCGCAAGTACAATCGCACCTCGTTTCGCACCAGTACGAATCCCTGATGAAGAAAGCCAACCTGAAGGGCTACGGCAGCGGCATGCTCCGCTGAAGTTCCCATAAGGTTAGAGGAGTTGGTGATGAAAGTTCGTGCATCGGTGAAAAAGCTGTGCCGTAACTGCAAGATTATTCGCCGCGAAGGTGTTGTTCGGGTAATTTGCAGCGCGGAACCACGTCACAAACAGCGCCAAGGCTGAGTGTGATCTGTTTGAAGCCCAGCAGCTAGTGCGCTGCTGGGTTGATTATTTGTTATTACAGCGATATTATCTCGCG
>NZ_JBIWEO010000051.1:0-1572 GCF_044762555.1 Pseudomonas sp. NPDC096917
TGCAAACAGGCTCCTTACCAACCTTGCTTGCCCCCTCTTGCGTTCTCAATAAGTTGATCCCATGACCGACCAGACCGCCCAGCCACGCGAGCCTCAGGTCGCTGTCGCGCCGCTCAACACCATCGCTATCGAAGACGTTGCCCGCAGCGCCGCCGCTTTCGATGCGTGGTTGCAATCGATCAGTGGTGGCGTCGTCACCCTCGACCGGATCAAGAACGTCGCCGGTGCCTTGCCCGTGGTGGGCAACATCATGGCGCTGGTCGATGCCTTGGGCGACATCGTCACCTTGACCGAGAGTCAGGAGCGCGAGTTGCTCGACTGGGTCAGCCTGGGCATCAACCTGATAGGCGTATTGCCATTGCCGCCTGGCATGGCGGCAGCGCGCATGACCCTGCGCCCGACCCTGTTTCTGGTGCGCCAGGAGCTGCGTCACAGCAGTAAGTTGTTACTGGGGGATGCCCTGATCGAGGTGCTGATTGGGCACCTGAACGCCAGTATCGTTGGCACGCTTGATGACTTTGTCACCCAAGCCCAGGCCCGGCTGGCCGTGATTTTGAACGACGCGGGTCAACTGGGTGAGCAAGCCATTGCCGAAATCGCCAAAGGTCTTGATGCCTTGGTGGACGGTAAGCTCGACGCTCGGGGTGACGTTGGCGCCGCAGCGAACCAACTCAGTCACGCAGGGGATCAACTGCTACATGACCCCAAGGCCGCGATCGGCAACCTCTTTGGTGCGGCTTTCAGCGCTTACAAAGCCGCTGGCAAAGGCATGGCCAATACGGCCACCCAACACCTGTTGCCCGAAGAGGCCAAAGCGCAGGTACACCGTAAAACCGCCGAACTCATGGCGTTCAGCCCAGAGCTGCGCGCTCAAATCAGCCGCCTGAGCGACCCGCGAGCGGTGCATTCCATTGGTTGGTTGCTGCACATACTGGCCAACGCGGTGGTCACCTGGCGCACACGACAGTCCAAGGGCCTGAGTGCCAACGTCAAACCCAACACCACCAGCAAAGCTCACCACCAGGCCAGTGAAGGGCGGCTGGAAGTGGTCAACAGCCAGGCCAAGGCTAAAGGCAATCCCAACCCGACAAAAAATGGCGCGTGCCCGGCCACCTGCCACAGCATCAGCTTCGCAACGGGTTCTGAGTCCCTGAGCCACACGGACTTCAGCCTCCCAGGCCCGTTCCCTGTCGAATGGACACGCACCTACAACTCAAGTCTGGACGCCTACGATCACGGCGTGCTGGGCGCTCGCTGGATAAACGCATTCACCACACGCTTTGAGCGCATCGACGACGGTCTTCGGTTTTATGCCGCTGACGGCCGCAGCCACCGCTACCCATTGCCCAACGTTGGCCAGTACCACCACGACCCGATTGAAAACCTCACCCTGGTGCGCTCGGCTGCCGACTCATTGGTGCTGTGCCAGGGTTTTGAGCGCAAGGACACCTACGTCCTGCATGGCCAGCATTATCGGTTGACCCACATAGAACTGCGCAATGGCGCTGGGGTGATGCTGCGCTACGAACACCGTCACGGTGACGATTCAATACTCTCGGACGTGATCACCTA
>NZ_JBIWEO010000052.1:0-1571 GCF_044762555.1 Pseudomonas sp. NPDC096917
CCCTTACCGCTGCCTACCGAGGCTGAGCCTTGTTGTCCGTATATCAGTGATTACAACGACACTTATTTGGATTTTGGAGGAGGGGAGCCGAATGTCTTTTCATATCAAGTAAATTTAGGCGGGCCATTTACTTTTTTCTGTTTAACCGCTTTTGGAGCCCCACTATTATTTTGGTTCATAGGTTTGGCTTCGGGATATAGTTCAGCAGAGAGTTGGGCGTTTTCGGTGGACTATTTTCTGTTTGCCTGGAAATTCTCAGCGTATATGTGGCTTGCATCCTCAGCTCTCTGTTTCGTCATCTGGCTCCAACACCACAAACTTTTCACCAGCGTCATCCCCACCCGTTTCAATCGCCAGCGCCGCGAAGTCTGCTTTATGCCCGACGGCGCCACTGAACCTTTACTCGTCCCCTGGGAATCCCTCTCTGCCTGGATCGTTCAAGGCCAAAGCGCGAGCCAATACGGCGTCACTCGCCACTACGGAATGGGCATGGGGTTTGAGCATGAGGGCGAGTGGGTTCGTGTCGAATTTCAATGCGGCGCCTTGCAACTGGCAATCTCCAATTGGGAGGCTGTGCGCGGTTATATGGAGTACGAACTCAACGACCTGCAAGCCATTCAAGATCCGCTGGAGCTGCATGAACCCGGCGACCCTTCCCACGAAGGTTTGCACACTTTTCGCAACGCCCGCGCCAGTTTGCATCGGCGCATTCGCGCGAAAGAAGTGGGTTGGATCTATGGCTTCTTTTGGTATGTCTACCACGTGATGACGTTATGGACCTTGCCCAATCATCTGGTGGAGTGGGAGATAAAACGCATCGCCAAAGTCGGCCGCCGAGCGCTGCCGCAGGCCATGCGTGAATGGTCCGAACCCTTGCCGCCGGAGCAATGGGCCAAGCCCAGCGCCGAATTACTGCGCTTGAGCGCCAAGGTTAAAGCCCTGATCAAGCGCTCGCCTCGAAAGCCGATCACCGAGATATTTGCCGAGGTGTATCGCGGCGACGCCAACTCGCGACGAGGGCGGTGAACTCTGATGGCTATTCAAATCGACGAACTACCATCCGTTTTAAAGAAAGCTAGCGATATTGAGTATTTTCCTGGCGGTGGACAGACCTATTTGGCTCCCTTGCCCCTGCCTACCGAGGCCGAGCCTTGTTGTCCGTATATCAGTGATTACAACGACACTTATTTGGATTTTGGAGGAGGGGAGCCGAATGTTTATTCGTATCAAATATGGTTGGGAGTGCCGTTTACTTCTGTCTGCCTAATGGTTTTCGGGTTCCCGCTTTTATGCTGGATTATGGCTTTGGCGCTGGGGGAAAGCTCTGCCGAGAGTTTGGAGTTTGCGGTAGATTCTTTTTATGCTATCTGGGGCTACGCTCTGTTCATGTGGTTCGCTGGATCAGCCATGTGCTTTTACGTCTGGCTAGGAGCCCACAAACTTTTCACCAGCGTCATCCCCACCCGTTTCAACCGTCAGCGCCGCGAAGTCTGCTTTATGCCCGACGGCGTCACAGAGCCTTTATTCGTCCCCTGGGAATCCCTCTCTGCCTGGATCGTTCAAGGCCAAAG
>NZ_JBIWEO010000053.1:0-1563 GCF_044762555.1 Pseudomonas sp. NPDC096917
CTGAGGCGTTGCTCGAAGTCGTTCAGGCCATGGGCCTTGAGCACGGCGTCGAGGATGTGCGGCACCGTTTGCTGCTGGAAAATCCGCCAGTTGGAGCACAGCCGGGTACGAGCCAGCGCGGGTTCAACCACGGCGCTGTAGCGGGTGCGGCGAAAGCCGGTGATCTGGCCGTCAATGTTGTGAAAAGATTGACGGCATTTCAGACGTTAAATTGTGAGATGTGTGCCGTTTCCCTTTCTTGCCTATTTGATGAGCTTGTCAAAATCGATGTTGGAGAAAGGAAGAGTTGGACTGTCGAACTGACGCAGAATATGAAGGTGTGGATCCAGTTTAAGACGTCGAAGGTTATCCAATGTCGCGCTTCCACCCATGACGAGCGCAGGTTCAAAACCGTACATTTCATCGGGTTCAAGTGGGCCGTACTTCTTTACGGCGCGTTCAAATAGTAGTTTGCCGTTGGTGTCTTTGTAGTCGAAGTCTTCTGGTTCCCGAGAACCAAAGAATGATTGAATTGAAGAATCTTGGTCATGCAAAGATTTGGGTTTTAACTTGTTTTTCAACGCTAGTATTTCGTTATTCGGGCAAACAATAGTGACGCTTCTCCCGGTTTTCTCCCCACATAGATAGAGGCTGCCAAAGGCACGGCGTGCGATTACGTGGAAGTTGTCTATGTTGGCAAACGGAGTCTCCTCAAGCCAAACATCCACAATGTCCTCATATTCATCGGGGTTCACTGTCCACACTCGACCGTTCGCATATCCCGCCCAGCCTTCTTCACGCCAGTAAGTCATCAAGATGGGAGGAAGCTTGTCGACCCATCGAGCAATGGTGGTTTCTGGAACAGGCGTGCTGTAAGTAGCTTCGCCAAATTTCTCTATAAAGTATTCGAAATGGGGGATCTTTCATGTTTATTTCCCTTTTTTACCTGGAGGGCAGATTGTCAGTTCCACATTCATTATGTCTGAGCCATCGCCGCGAGCGACTGCCTTGTTGGCAGCATCTTCTAGTAGTTTTACTCGGCCTTTTTGCCCCCAGCTTCCGCCAATGGCGCTATTTGCGCCTTTATTACCCAAGGCTGATGGTTTAGGTTCATGCCAACCACCTCCCTCGGGGTGTTTGGCCCTATCCAGGTGCAACACCGGCGAGTCGGGCGCTTCGATTTGCGGTGCGGGCCGTTCACGCAGCGGCGCATCCAGTTTGAAACCCAACGCCTCCTGACGTTTTTCGATCCAGCCGCAGCCCAGTGGGTTGCTGTAGCAAACCTCATTGAGCAGGTACTCGGGGCTGTCCGGCTGCAACGGATGCTCGGGATTGCGCACCACACTGTTGCCGCCAAAGGCATACTCCCAGTGCAGTGGAACGCTGAGGGTGGGCTGCGGTTCGGTCAGTTGCCAGCCGCCGAACAAACTGTGTTTGAACTGGCGTGGTCCGGTGAAACGCAATGGCTTGTCCAGCAGGTTGCGGCGGGTCGGAGCATTGGCGCAGGCCTTTGCGGCGGCCATGCGCCGTGCTTGCCATTCCTGAAGCTGGTATTCGTTCAACGGTTCGCCGGGGCTCAGCGGC
>NZ_JBIWEO010000054.1:0-1561 GCF_044762555.1 Pseudomonas sp. NPDC096917
CGCCATTTTCAACGGCGAAACCAACAAGGCTGACCGCGTTGGTTTCAAAGTAGAAGAAGGCAAAAAAATTCGTGTCTTCAAGTCGACCCAAAAAGCGGTTGATGCTTGAACACTGCTAGGTAGATAAGACCATGGCACGACTAAAAGAGATTTACCGGAAGGAAATCGCTCCGAAACTTAAGGAAGAACTTAAGCTTTCGAACGTGATGGAAGTTCCGCGCGTTACCAAAATCACCCTGAACATGGGTTTGGGCGAAGCGATCGGTGACAAAAAAGTCATCGAGCACGCTGTAGCTGATTTGGAAAAAATCACGGGTCAAAAAGTTGTTGTGACCTACGCTCGCAAGTCCATCGCAGGCTTTAAAGTTCGCGAAGGCTGGCCGATCGGCGTCAAAGTAACTCTGCGCCGTGAGCGTATGTACGAATTCCTGGATCGTCTGCTGTCGATCTCCCTGCCTCGGGTGCGCGACTTCCGCGGCCTGAATGCCAAGTCCTTCGATGGTCGTGGTAACTACAGCATGGGCGTTAAAGAGCAGATCATTTTCCCGGAAATTGACTACGACAAAATCGATGCCCTTCGCGGTCTGGACATCACCCTGACCACCACTGCTCGGACAGATGATGAAGGTCGCGCATTGCTGCGTGCTTTCAAATTCCCGTTCCGCAACTGATTGGAGTAGGACCATGGCCAAGATGAGCATGAAAAACCGCGAGCTGAAACGTCAGCTCACGGTTGCCAAGTTCGCCAAGAAGCGTGCTGAGCTTAAAGCTATCATCGTTGATCTGAACGCAAGTCCAGAAGCGCGTTGGGAAGCCCAAGTAGCTCTGCAGAAGCAGCCACGTGACGCAAGCGCTGCGCGCATGCGTAACCGCTGCCGCCTGACTGGTCGTCCGCATGGTGTTTACCGCAAGTTCGGCCTGGGCCGTAACAAATTGCGTGAAGCAGCGATGCGTGGCGACGTACCAGGTCTGGTTAAAGCCAGCTGGTAAGGCGTACAGGCAAAGTCGCGAGTGTCAGGGTCGAAATATCCTGACAGTCGGTGACCTTGAATATGAATCAAGCCCCTATTGGGGCTTGATTCATTTCTGGCGTGTGTCTAGAATGACCGGCTCGCCTGAGCCCGTGCTTTTTAAGCATTGAGTCACTCGGCGACAGTTGTAGCCGCAAGGCTAATTCTTTTTGTATCAGGAGCGTCTAGCCCATGAGTATGCAGGACCCGTTAGCGGACATGCTAACTCGAATCCGTAATGCCCAGATGGCTGAAAAGTCCGTCGTAAGCATGCCATCTTCCACGTTGAAGGTAGCTGTAGCCAAAGTTCTCAAAGACGAAGGTTACATCGCGGATTATCAGATCAGCAGCGAAATCAAGCCACTGCTGTCTATCGAGCTGAAGTACTTCGAAGGCCGTCCGGTTATCGAAGAAGTTAAGCGCGTTAGCCGTCCAGGCCTGCGTCAGTACAAGTCCTCCGATGATCTGCCAAAAGTTCGTGGCGGTCTCGGTGTGTCTATCGTCTCCACCAACAAAGGTGTGATGACGGATCGTGCTGCGCGCGCTGCCGG
>NZ_JBIWEO010000055.1:0-1324 GCF_044762555.1 Pseudomonas sp. NPDC096917
TCAGTCATGACGTAGCCGCGATAACCATCGAGCAATCGTATTGGCACCTCCTGCGCTCGGCTGGTGGAGTAGTCAAAAAGGATCACCGGCTTATCCGGCGGGCCGCCGGTTTGCACCCACATCCAGGACTGGCTCCCCGGCTCGCGGCCAGGCTCTTTCAGCACCTGTACCCGCGTTTCATCGCAGTGGATGATGCGGCTGGCCAGCAGGCTATCGCGCATTAAATTCAACAGCGGCTGGAAGTGCTCGCTGCACTGGATAACCCAGCGAGCCAGGGTCTGGCGCGGGATATCAATGCCGTGGCGACCCAGCACTTTTTCAAAGCGGTGCAGCGGTAAACCGTCCACATATTTGGTGGTCAGCAGCATCGCCAGAACACTGGGGCTGGCCATGCTCTTTTCAATCAGTTGAGCTGGTTTGTCCGCCGTGATCGGCGCCGTTTCGCAGTTGCGACAACCGTATACTTTTCGAACGTGTTTGATCACCCGTATTTGCATCGGCACGATTTCAAGCTGCTCGCTGATGTCCTCGCCAATGGCGTGTTTGCGGCAGCCGCAGACGCAGGTCAGTTCATGCTCGGGCAGTTCGTGAATGACTTCGATACGCGGCAGATCCGCAGGCAGTGGCTTGCGCTTGCCACGGCGTTTAGCGGGGGCGATGACCTCTTCTTCAGCGTCTTCATCGATAGCTTCGATGACGCTTTCTGCTTCGTTGAACAGGGCCAACTGGGGCGTCGCAGGATCAACTGTTTGCTCGGATTTTCGTCCGAACAAACGCTGGCGCAGCAGCGCATTTTCTTCTTCCAGATGAACAATGCGGCCCTTACTCGTTTCGCGCTCAAGCAGCATCTGCTCAAGCAATTGCTTGAGCAGCACCGGGTCATCAGGAAGATCTTTGGGCATCGAAATCATGCCCCGGATTATACCGAATCAGGCCACGAATCGCGGCGTCAAAACTTGATGAGGACGGTTACGCCAGAGGTCAAAACCGTCGAGCATCCAGTTGAGTTCCTGGACGGTCATGACAATCGCATCGTCCGTCACGTCGGGCGATGTTTTGAAACGCTCGGACTCCAGGCGCTTGAGCCAAAGGCAGAAGCCGTTGCGTTCCCAGTACAAGATCTTCACGCGGTTACGGGGCTTGTTGAGGAAGACGAAAAGCACCGGATCAAAGACGGCGACCTTGATGTCCAGTTCGACCAAGGCCGCCAGACCGTCGATGGACTTTCGGAAGTCGACGGGCTTGGGGTACAGATACACTTTTTCGACTTTTGCGTCGGGACGCATCATGGCGGATGGGCTCCAGAAAGAAATCGGGAGCACAG
>NZ_JBIWEO010000056.1:0-1321 GCF_044762555.1 Pseudomonas sp. NPDC096917
GGTTTAACGGTTCAAATATTCAGAGGATCCAGCTATGAGTAGCGGACGTATCGTTCAAATCATCGGCGCCGTTATCGACGTGGAATTTCCACGCGACAGCGTACCGAGCATCTACAACGCGCTGAAAGTACAAAGCGCGGCCGGAACCACTCTGGAAGTTCAGCAGCAGCTGGGCGACGGCGTGGTTCGTACCATTGCGATGGGTTCCACCGAGGGCTTGAAGCGCGGTCTGGAAGTCACCGACTCTGGCGCAGCCATCTCCGTACCTGTCGGTAAAGCGACTCTGGGCCGGATCATGGACGTTCTGGGCAACCCGATCGACGAAGCTGGCCCGATTGACACCGAAGAGCGTTGGGGCATTCACCGTCCAGCACCGTCCTTCGCTGAGCAAGCAGGCGGCAACGACCTTCTGGAAACCGGCATCAAGGTTATCGACCTTATCTGCCCGTTTGCAAAAGGCGGTAAGGTGGGTCTGTTCGGTGGCGCCGGTGTAGGCAAAACCGTAAACATGATGGAACTGATCCGTAACATCGCCATGGAACACAGCGGTTACTCCGTGTTCGCTGGTGTGGGTGAGCGTACTCGTGAGGGTAACGACTTCTACCACGAGATGAAGGATTCCAGCGTACTGGACAAAGTGGCACTGGTTTACGGTCAGATGAACGAGCCGCCGGGTAACCGTCTGCGCGTAGCACTGACCGGCCTGACCATGGCCGAGAAGTTCCGTGACGAAGGTAACGACGTACTGTTGTTCGTTGACAACATCTACCGTTACACCCTGGCCGGTACTGAAGTATCCGCACTGCTGGGCCGTATGCCTTCGGCAGTAGGTTACCAGCCGACTCTGGCTGAAGAGATGGGTACTCTGCAAGAGCGCATCACTTCGACCAAAAACGGTTCGATCACTTCGATCCAAGCGGTATACGTACCTGCGGATGACTTGACTGACCCGTCGCCAGCGACCACGTTCGCCCACTTGGACGCCACCGTTGTATTGTCCCGTGACATCGCCTCCCTGGGTATCTACCCAGCGGTTGATCCACTGGACTCGACTTCGCGCCAGCTGGACCCGAACGTAATCGGTCAGGAACACTACGACACCGCTCGTGGCGTTCAGTACGTGTTGCAGCGTTACAAAGAACTGAAGGACATCATTGCGATTCTGGGTATGGACGAGCTGTCGGAAACCGACAAGCAGTTGGTATCTCGCGCTCGTAAGATCCAGCGTTTCTTGTCTCAGCCGTTCTTCGTGGCTGAAGTCTTCACTGGTGCTTCGGGTAAATACGTTTCCGTGTAAGACACCATTGCTGGCTTCACAGGC
>NZ_JBIWEO010000057.1:0-1313 GCF_044762555.1 Pseudomonas sp. NPDC096917
TGTCCCGTCCTGAATAGGGTTTACACCTTCTGACCTATCTTCAGGAGGACTCAATGGATTCGGGAAAAAGGCGCAGTCAGCGTGATTACACGCTGGCTTTTAAAATATCGGTCGTAGACCAAGTCGAAAAAGGCGAGTTGAGTTATAAAGAGGCTCAACGGCGCTACGGCATTCAGGGCCGGTCCACGGTACTGGTTTGGTTACGCAAACATGGTCGGCAGGACTGGAGCCAGGGCGCATCAATTCGAGTGCCGAGGAGCAGGTCCATGACCGAGCAAACCCTCCCGCTGACACCCGAACAGCGGATCAAAGAGCTTGAAGAACAACTGGCGCTGAGCAATCAGAAGGCTCAGTTTTTTGAAGCTGTCGTGAACGTTTTGAAAAACGACTACGGTGTTTCTGTCATAAAAAAGCGACCCGGCAAGTCCTCTCGCAAAGGCAAATCCAAAGCCTGAGTATCACCAGGGCTTGCCTGTTCATGGGCATTTCGCGCCAAGCCTATTACAAACGCAACCGAGCTTTTGACGCCAAGACCTGCCAGGACCAGAAGATAATGGACTTCGTTCTGGAAAAGCGGCGGCGCCAGCCAAGACTCGGTACGCGCAAGCTGCATTACTTGATGGGCTCCGAGGCCCCGGCATCGCTGTGCGTGGGCAGAGACCGCTTGTTCGCCGTCCTGAGAGAGGCGCGAGCGCTCGTTCCGCGCAAGCGGGCTTACCATAAGACGACTCATAGCCATCATCGTTTTCGCCGCCATCCCAACTTGCTCAAAGCGGGCCCGGAGCAAGTCGTCGCCAGTGGGCCTGAGCAGATCTGGGTTGCGGACATAACCTATCTGCCAACGCAGAAAAGTGTGGCCTACGTAAGCCTCATAACCGATGCCTACTCACGCAAGATCGTTGGTCATCATGTGCATGAGAGTCTGCATACAGAGTCAGTGATCAAGGCGTTGCACAAAGCTGTTGGTGAGCGTCAAACCACGCAAGCACTGATCCATCACTCAGATCGCGGAGCACAGTACTGCTCCGATCTGTATCAACGACTGCATGCCAGGCATGGAATCAGGTGCTCAATGACCGATGGCTATGACTGCTATCAGAACGCCTTGGCAGAACGGGTCAACGGCATCTTGAAAACAGAGTTTCTGCTGCATCGTCCCAAGGACTTGGCCGAAGCGGTGAAAATGGTTGATGAGTCGGTGCTGATCTACAACGCGGAGCGGCCACATCTGGCATTGAAATACAAAACGCCCGATGCGGTGCATCGGGCGTTTTGAGACTGAAATGGGTGTAAACCTATTTCAGGACTAGACA
>NZ_JBIWEO010000058.1:0-1185 GCF_044762555.1 Pseudomonas sp. NPDC096917
CTAGTGTCTCGAGCGGTTAGTTCATTAGCTTATTCTTCATCACACTCAGCTTTGCCATATGTACCGAGCTGATGATGGCCGCTGCGGTCTTTGTCCACTTGAACGGCTTGGCTGAATGCTCGTTATGAGCAGTAATGAACTGGCGGATCGCGACTTTCAGATCAGTAACACTGGTGAAGACACCTCGATACAGTGCGCGTCTCTCCAGCTGTGAAAACCAGCCTTCCACCGCGTTTAGCCAGGACGCACTGGTCGGCGTGAAGTGCAGCTTGAAGCGCGGATGTTTTTCCAGCCAGGCCTTGATCGCTGGGGTTTTGTGGGTCGAACTGTTATCCAGGATCACATGGAGATCCAACTCGGCAGGCGTGTTCTTATCAATCTGCCGGAGGAAATCCAGGAACTCCTTGGCCCGGTGCCGCTGGGTAATCCGGCCCATTACTTCACCGGTCATGATGTCGAACGCGGCGTACAAGCTCGTCGTGCCATGGCGCTTGTAATCATGGGTTCGCCGCTCGATCTGCCCAGGCCGAAGTTGCAGCATTGGCTGAGTACGATCCAACGCCTGGATCTGAGTTTTCTCGTCAACCGACAGCACCATGGCGTTGTCCGGAGGGCTCAGGTACAGCCCGACCACATCGATGACCTTCTCAGCGAAGTGCGGATCGTTGCTGATCTTGAATGTCTTCAGTCGGTGCGGCTTGAGATCCGATGCAGCCCATATCTGCCGGACTTGCCAGGTGGTAACGCGAGCGTACTTGGCCATCAACCGGACGCTCCAGTGCGTTGCTTCCTTGGGAACCCGGTGCGTTGTCAGGGTCAGGATTTCTTTGACTTTCTCAGCACCCAGCTTCAAAGGCTGACCGCTACGCGGCAGGTCGTTCAGGCCGTCGATGCCCGACGCCAGATAACGCTTTCGCCACTTGAACACGGTCGGTGTCGTGATCAGTAATTGCCCACAGATGGCAATGGGCGTCACCCCTTCATTGAGAAAGCAGTATCCGCGCCCGCTGAGCAAGGCTCTGCTCCAGCGTACTCATGCGCAGCCAACCTTGAAGCGTAAGAACGTCGGCGGGCTGCAGTGCAAAGGGAGCAATTGGACGAGGCATGCCTGGAACCATCTCGGGGCGAGGGGTGCACAGTATATCGTTGTACGTTAGAAAATAAACTAACCGCTCACGACACTAG
>NZ_JBIWEO010000059.1:0-1076 GCF_044762555.1 Pseudomonas sp. NPDC096917
AAGGTCAGCTGCTGAACGATGAGCAGTATTTCGAAGCGCTGGAAGAGTTCGGCGACGATTTCGATGCCCGCATGGGTGCAGAAGCTGTCCGTGAACTGCTGCACGCTATCGACCTAGAGCACGAAATTGGCCGCCTGCGCGAAGAAATTCCGCAAACCAACTCCGAAACCAAAATCAAGAAGCTGTCCAAGCGCTTGAAGTTGATGGAAGCCTTCTTGGGTTCCGGCAACCTTCCTGAGTGGATGGTTCTGACCGTTCTGCCGGTTCTGCCGCCAGATCTGCGTCCTTTGGTGCCGTTGGATGGTGGTCGTTTCGCGACTTCCGACCTCAACGATTTGTATCGTCGAGTGATCAACCGTAACAACCGCTTGAAGCGCCTGCTTGATCTGTCCGCTCCGGACATCATCGTGCGCAACGAAAAGCGTATGTTGCAAGAAGCCGTCGACGCCTTGCTCGATAACGGCCGTCGTGGCCGCGCTATCACAGGTTCGAACAAGCGTCCTCTGAAATCCTTGGCTGACATGATCAAGGGTAAGCAAGGTCGTTTCCGTCAGAACTTGCTCGGTAAGCGTGTTGACTACTCGGGTCGTTCGGTAATTACCGTTGGTCCGACCTTGCGTCTGCACCAGTGCGGTCTGCCTAAGAAAATGGCTCTCGAGCTGTTCAAACCATTCATTTTTGGCAAGCTTGAAATGCGCGGTCTTGCGACCACCATCAAAGCAGCCAAGAAAATGGTTGAGCGTGAGCTGCCAGAGGTTTGGGACGTTCTCGCTGAAGTAATCCGCGAACACCCGGTACTCCTCAACCGTGCACCGACCCTTCACCGTCTGGGTATTCAGGCGTTTGAACCGGTACTGATCGAAGGTAAAGCTATCCAGCTGCACCCTCTGGTCTGTGCTGCGTACAGCGAGAATGACACCGAAGCCTGCCGCCAAGGTGATGATGGTTTTGGTCAGGCCGCTGGCCACACCCGCTACGTGCTCACCCTGGCGGTGGCCATTCTGATCTCGCTGGTCGTATCGCTGACGCTGACGCCGATGATGTGTGCCCGTTTACTCAAAGCTGAGCCCAAGCCA
>NZ_JBIWEO010000060.1:0-1003 GCF_044762555.1 Pseudomonas sp. NPDC096917
ATGGAAGTACGCGATCTGCTGAGCACTTACGACTTCCCAGGTGACGACACTCCGATCATCATCGGTTCTGCTCGTATGGCTCTGGAAGGTAAAGACGACAACGAAATGGGCACTACTGCCGTTCGTAAACTGGTTGAAACTCTGGATAGCTACATCCCAGAGCCAGTTCGTCTGACCGACAAGCCGTTCCTGATGCCAATCGAAGACGTATTCTCGATCTCTGGTCGCGGTACTGTTGTGACTGGTCGTATCGAGCGCGGTATCGTTCGCGTTCAAGATCCGCTGGAAATCGTTGGTCTGCGTGACACTACTGTTACCACCTGCACCGGCGTTGAAATGTTCCGTAAGCTGCTCGACGAAGGTCGTGCAGGCGAGAACTGCGGCGTTCTGTTGCGTGGCACCAAGCGTGACGACGTTGAGCGTGGTCAGGTTCTGGTTAAGCCAGGCACTGTTAAGCCTCACACCAAGTTCACCGCAGAAGTTTACGTTCTGAGCAAAGAAGAAGGCGGCCGTCACACTCCGTTCTTCAAAGGCTACCGTCCACAGTTCTACTTCCGTACTACTGACGTGACTGGTAACTGCGAGCTGCCAGAAGGCGTTGAAATGGTAATGCCAGGTGACAACATTCAAATGACTGTTACCCTGATCAAAACCATCGCAATGGAAGATGGTCTGCGTTTCGCTATCCGTGAAGGCGGTCGTACCGTCGGCGCTGGCGTCGTAGCCAAAATCATCGAGTAATCGATGATTGCATGAAAAAGCCCCCGCTCAGCGGGGGCTTTTTTTATTGAGTTGACACCTAGTGGGGTCGTCTATAGAATTGCGCCTCCTTTTAACGGGCGTATTGCGCTCGGTGGGAATAGCAATCTGGAGTCTGAAATCCAATGCAAAATCAGCAAATCCGTATCAGGTTGAAGGCTTTTGACCATCGCCTGATCGACCAATCAACCCAGGAAATCGTGGAAACCGCGAAACGTACTGGTGCTCAAGTGCGTGGTCCAAT